>CAYZJS010000099.1:0-39854 GCA_964478865.1 uncultured Thermodesulfatator sp. | reverse complement strand
ACATTCTGCAATAAATTATATGAGCCCTATGGATTTTGAACGAGAATACATAAAACAAGCTGCTTAAAAATTTGTGTCCATTTTTACTTGACCACTACAAAGCAAGTTGGGCTGAAAAAGTCAGATATTGAGATGACGATAAGGAAGGTAAGGTCTCGATAGTGAAGGTGGTGCTTGATACTAATGTTTTGATATCGGGCATTTTCTTTTCAGGTCCACCTTCCGATCAAGGTCCTTTGGTGAGTCCATTCCAAACTGGCAATGCTACCGTGCCTCGGTCCTGATCTTCGTGGATCGGTACAGCCATACTTTATCGGCCATGTCGGGAACTCCCTGTGCACCTGATGATTCCCTGTACTAGAGATCACTAGCGAATTGCGGTCATCTAAGGGCCGGCCCCAAACAATTAAGCCCGAATGTATCTTTGGTTGAAATAGGGGTTGATCGGATTTGATTCAAGGTAGCAGTTTAAGAGAGAAATATGGCTTCTGATCCGGGTTTTTCTACAGACTCAATGTGACTCAAATAAGATGAAATGATAATGATCAAAATATCCAACAAATCAAATAGCATTTTCATATTGTTCATATGTGTTTTTGTAACTCTATTAGGAGCAAATAATGCCCTATCTAGTGACAAATCTTGGGAAAAACATTTTGTAAAAAATGAGTCTGATATTCCTATTAATAAATTCAGAGCATACTATTTTGATGAACAAACTGCAGGTATAGTTAGATATACAGAACTTGTTGATCGTCCTGCTGTTAACTTTGTTCGTAAATTTCACAATATTAATGCCGAAAATTTTGGAGCATATTGGATAGGATATTTAGAATTCTCTGAACAGACTACCATGTCAATTAATGTTTACAAAAGCAGAGCTGAGGCAAAGATATTAATTGATGGGGAAAATATTTCTAAAAGATCGTTAAGTAGAGGAAATCTTAGAAAAACAACTGACTATACATTTTCGCCGGGTAAACATAAAATTGAAATTCAATATGTTAGTAATTATTTCTCTGTCAGCTTTCTTGTAAGCCTACTTCCACAGATCACAATTTTTGATGACGTATCGTTAAAAGAGGCTCTTCATACTATCAGTGATCCATCAATACTTTACTGTGGTGCATATGAAAGTGACCGCTTTGATATGTCAGTAGATGTAAATATCAAACCATCAAATCGACCTACAATCCTATTTTTGAGTTCATATCAACCAATTGTATGGAGAATGCAAAATATAGAAGGATCAAATCTTAAAACTATTATCTTATCGTCATATAGTCCAAGGTCGACAGTAGCAAATTTACCCGATGGAGTTACAGTATTGCACTATGACAATTTACCATATGTTTATGAATTGGTGTCAAAAAATTCATCATCGAGCAACAAACGAAATACTTTTAAAAATCTTGCCTACACAATTCAAGATTTAACCGGCTATAAGCCAAATGGATTTAGTGGTAAATATGGGCTTGTGTCTGTCACCATTCCTGAAATAGTTCTTGACAAGACACAATACGCTCTATTTGGCTTGAAGTTTAATAGAGTCAAAAGTTCCTCTAAGAAATCGAATAGCTCGCGACTGGATATGGTATTTGAATGATTAGTTATCAAGACATTCATTACCCGTGTCACATGGCCAATTGCAAAACGTCAATAAAATCATTGCAGCAATAATAAAGCCCGGCCTGAGCCGGGCCTTTTCAGTTATTCTAATCAGGAGGTTTACTGGTTCAGGGTTACCTTGACATTGGTGGGTATCCCTGGCGCCTTGTTCTCGATTATTATTCCTACGGTCTGCGTCACCGAGTTGCCGTCATTGTCCGTGGCGGTGAGCACTGCCTGGTAGGTGCCAGACTGGGTATAGGTATGACTGGCTGGCAGCGTGTCTGTGCTGGTCCCGTCGCCGAAATCCAGGTTCAGTTCAGGTGTGCCGTCTTCCTCGTCGGTGGCAGTGCCGTAGAAGGTGATCTTCCAAGGCGGATTGTCAACGGTTGTCCTGTCGGCATGGAAATCCGTGATTACGGGTTCGCTGTTGCCTTGGACATCTACCGTGACGGTGGCAGTGCCTGTGGCACCATTATTATCCGTAACGGTAAGGGTTACCTCGTATGTGCCTGCAGAGAACTCGTGAGTTACCGAGGCGCCCTGGCCGCTGGTTCCATCACCGAAGTTCCAGGTCCAGGATTCAACCTGACCGTCTGCGTCGCTCGAACCGGAACCATCGAAGTTGACGCTTAGAGGTGCCTTGCCCGCCAGTGTATCCGCCTGGATGTCCGCCACCGGTGCCTCGTTTTCACTTATGGTGACAGTTATACTGTCGGTCGCAGTGGCTCCCTGGTCGTCTGTTACCGTGAGGGTGACATGGAAAGTGCCCGCCTCGGTGAATTCATAGCTCCACTCGGCACCGTCATGTGTTGCTCCGTTGTCAAGGGCCCAGTGATAGGCGGTTATGCTTCCGTCGCTGTCGCCGGAGGAGGTTCCACTCAGGTTTATAGTCACAGGAGCTGTTCCCTCCAGGGCTGATGCCGTAATTTTGGCGATTGGCGGAATATTGACCGGGTCTTCCGTGACAAAGGTTACTGTCAGTGCAGGTCTCTTTGAGGCGTCTTCGTATTCACTTGAGGCAAAATACCGGTTGGTGTCAGAGGATGCCCCTTGGCCCGGATTCAGCAGCAGTCCAAGGTTTGCGGAGGGATTGTCTGCCCATGCCTGTACCATGGCGGTTATATTCCAGGAAACGAACTGCTGGGATTTGCCAACGGTCTTCGTGTCTTCCGCTGCGTCTATATCCCCCTGTGCCATTGGAACACCGTCGTTTCTCGCGTTGTTTTGTGTCCAGGAATTCTGGCCGTCATAGGTACTGCCGGTGCATGCCTCAATCACAGGATTAACATTTATTAGCCTGTGTGCAGATATGTTGACGGTATCGTCACCGCCGTCACCTTCCATCTCTGCCATGTAAAGGTCAAGCTGTGCAGACTTGATCTCGCTTCCCTGTGGAATGAAGTCCAGGTTCCACTTCATTATGACGGAGTTGGCAGGTTCCGTGCTGGGCCAGGTATAGATACGGAGCAGGTTGTCAGAACTGTAGTTCTCGGAGTTTACGTTGATATACGTATCCTTGGTTACACCGCTTTTCTGGGTACCGGTGCCTTCTCCAATCTTCCAGGTATATGTATACCCCTTCACTGCGGTAACGGTGTGGCTGGTGGTGTCGGTGGCCCCCTTGTCATCGGTAACAGTAAGCGTGATGGTATAGGTACCCTCGCTTTCATATTTATGGCTTGCGCTCTGGCCGGTTCCTGTCGAGCCGTCTCCAAAATCCCAGTCGTACGAGGCTATGTTGCCATCCGCGTCGGTTGATGCCGAGGCATCGAACTGGAATGTGGCAGGCAGGAATGCCCTGTCCTTGTCCACACTGAATGCAGCCTGGGGCTTTTCATTGGCCTCTACTGCCACGGTAAGGGTTTTTGAGTCATAAAGCCCCTGGCTGTCTGTAACCGTGAGGGTAACGGTGTATGAACCGGCATTTTCAAAGGTGTGACTTACTGAAACGCCGGTTCCAGAGGCGCCATCTCCAAAACTCCAGGAGTAGGTCAGAGTGTCTCCGCTGTCTGGATCACTAGACGCCGAGGCATCAAAGATGACGGGCAGGGGAGAGGTCCCGGAAGTCCTGTCTGCAGAAAAGGCTGCAACTGGTGGATGATTGCTCACAGGAATGGCCTTGCTCGCCTCGTCGGACAGTTCCGATTCCTGGTCGGCAAGATCCACTGCTGTAACGGCGAAGTAATAGGTGGTTCCTTCTTGAAGGTTGTCGATTACATAGGTTGTCTGGTCAGGTGAATCTATCCAGACGTTGCCGTCGTAATTCCTGCTGCTGGTTCCGTAGTATACCTTGTAGCCCCTTATGTCTGGCTCCGGGCTCTTGTCCCAGGAAACGGTGGCTGTTGCAGCAAGGCAGAGGGAAGGAAGGACCTGGAAAAAAATTGTCAGTAAAAACAGGGGAAAAACAAGCAGCTTAAATAAGTTAAGAAAATTAGTTTCCGTTTTTCCCCCTTTTCGGTGGAAAAAGTTTTTAGCCTCTCCAGGCTTTTTCTTCCTAACATGCTGAAATTCGTAATAATAGCCGGACATATCCGTTTTCCTCCTGAAGGATGTTTTTTCAAGTATCCTCCTAAGGAGCAAAAAATGATCCGGGACAGTCAAAATTTGTTAACTTCCCTGACAAATCGAAAGAAGAATGTAGAGCTTGTGTGGAAGTAAGGATAACCAGCTGAATTTATTTATAAAATAGCAAGGCTGATTTCCACTCAGTACGGCCTTTCAGTACAGCCTTTTCCTGAAAAGACTTTCGGCAATCGCCAGGGTGACGATCCCTATGATGGCCATGGGTACGTACTGGGGCCAGAGCAGGTCAAAGGATGCCCCCTGCAGGAAGACAGACCTTACTATCACAAGAAAATAGCGCATGGGGTTTAGCAGGGTGAGCTTCTGTACCAGTTCGGGCATGTTGGAGATGGGGGTGGCAAAGCCTGAAAGCACCACTGCAGGCACCAGGAACATGAAAGCACCCATGAGCCCCTGCTGCTGGGTTACTGCAATGGATGAAATCATAAGGCCTATGCCTATGGCAGACATCAGGAAGGTGAAAAGACCGGCATAAAGTGCCAGTATGTTGCCTCTCAACGGGATATCGAACCATAGCACAGTGACCAGTATTATGAATGTCCCTTCCAGCGTGCCTATTATGAAACCAGGCAGGGATTTCCCTACAAGTATCTCAAAGGGTGTCATGGGGGTTACCAGAAGCTGGTCAAAGGTACCGGCCTCCCGCTCCTTGGCAACGGAGAGCGCTGTGACCTCAAGGGTGACCACTATGGTAAGAAGGGCCACAATGCCTGGAATTATAAACCAGTGGGAATCCAGCATTCTGTTGAACCATGACCGCACCTTGAGCCTGGCAGGCGGCGTCACGCCATGTTTTTCCAATGCCCACTGGTAGTTGAAGTCCGAGAGGATGGTCTGAATATAGTTCAGTGCTATTAGTGCGGTGTTGGAATTTCTGCCATCCAGGATAACCTGCATGTCAGCCGGTTTCCCGCTCCTGATGTCCCTGGAGAAGTTCCTGTGAAAATGGAGGACTGCAATGGCCTTCTGGAGGGTTATAACGGGCGCGATCTCCCTGTCGTTTGATATGTATTCGACTATGCGGAAGGTTCTTGAACCCTGGAACCTGGCGATAATGTCCCTTGAGGCAATGCCGGTATCCTCGTTGTAGATGGCAAGTCCCACGCGGTTCAGGTCAAAGGTCGCTGCATAACCGAACACAATTATCTGGGCAACAGGCGGGATGATGAGAACCATCCGGCTCTTCTTGTTTTTAAGGATTGCTATGAATTCCTTTACGGTAAGTGCCAGGATTCTTCTGAACATATTCCCCGCCTTACTGGAGCCTCTTGTTGAATTTTTTCCTGATGACCACGAAAAAAAATACTGCTATGGCCACGAGCCAAAGGCAGTTTACCACGAATATGGGCCAGATGTCGCCGGCCAGGAACAGGGACTGCAGTATGGAAACGAAGTATCTGGCCGCCACTATGTGGGTTATGACCTGGATAGGCCAGGGCATGGAGCCTATGTCAAAGACAAAGCCCGAGAGCATGAAGGCTGGAAGGAAGGTTATCACTATGGCGATCTGGCCTGCCACGAACTGGTTCCCTGCGCCTACGGAGATGGTCAGACCCAGTCCTATGGCAGTCAGCATGAAAAGGGCCGAGGACAGGGAAAGTGCCCAGAAGGAACCCCTGAAAGGCACGTCGAACACCCATATGGCCATGGCCACGGATAGGGCCATGCCTCCCATCCCCAGCAGGAAGTAGGGGATGGTCTTTCCCAGGATGATCTCCCTTTTTCGTACCGGTGTCACCAGTAGCGCCTCCATGGTGCCACGCTCCCATTCCCTGGCAACCACCATGGAAGTTAGCATGCCGCCTATGAGGGTCATGATTACGGCAATAAGGCCTGGGACCAGGAAATTGCGGCTTCTTACCGCCGAGTTGAACCAGATCCGGTGTTTCACATTCACCGGGATATCCAGTTCCATGCCGAGAGATGTGGCATATTTGTCAAGCCATCTCATCCACACCCCCATGATGTAGCCTTCCACGATCCGGGCCTGGTTGGCATCCACACCGTTTACTATTACGCCTATGGGGGCATCGGAGCTGCTGAGGAGGGTGCGGGCGAAGTTATTCCTTGTCCAAACCACTGCCACCACCTTCTGGTTCATCAGTGCCTTTTCCGCCTCCTGCATGGAGGAAAATAACGTGGGGTCAAAGTATTCCGACTGATAGAAGCCACTTATGAAATGCGAGACCTCGGGCCCCTGTTTTTCAATGACAAGGCCTACGGGCACGTGCTCTGCATCCAGAGAGACACCGTAGCCGAATATGATAAGGAGGATTACAGGAAGCAGAAAGGCGATCCCTATGGCTGAAGGGTCCCTGATGATCTGGTATGACTCCTTTCTTATGAGGCCAAGGAGTCTCATCCTGTCCCTGTTTGTGGTGGCGTTCAATTCCCGTTCCTCAGGAGCCTTTCTGCATTTCGATGAGCATGATGAATGCATCTTCCATGGTGGGGTTATCCACCCCTTCCGGGCGGTACCTGGCCTTCAGTTCCTCCGGAGTGCCTGATGCCAGTATTTCCCCACGTCTCATTACCACTACCCTGTCGCAGTATTCCGCTTCTTCCATGAAGTGCGTGGTGACCATTATCGTGACCCTGGCCTCAGCCAGGGCGTTTATGTGGGCCCAGAATTGCCTCCTTGCCAGGGGGTCAACGCCCGAGGTGGGTTCGTCCAGGAAAAGTATGTCCGGCTCGTGCATGAGTGCGGCAGCCAGGGCCAGCCGCTGCTTGTAGCCCAGGGGCAGGGTTCCGCTGACCGTGTTTTCCATCTGTCTCAGTTCAAAGGAATCTAGCGCCCATTCTATGCGTTCCTTCTGCCTGCTGCCTGTAAGGCCGTAAGCGCTGGAAAAAAATCTGAGGTTCTGCCGCACGGTAAGATCCACGTACAGGGAAAATTTCTGCGCCATGTATCCTATGTTTGCCCTTGCCTGTGCCCGGGCCTTCCTGAGATCCTTGCCAGCCACCATGAGCCGGCCTTCCGAGGCTGGAAGCAGTCCGCAGAGCATCCTGAATGTGGTTGTCTTCCCCGCGCCGTTTGCTCCCAGAAGGCCGAAGATCTCTCCCCTTTTTACTGAAAAGCTGATCTTGTTCACTGCGTAGAAATCGCCAAACCTGCGCACGAGATCTTTTACCATGATTACGTCTTCCACGCCTGTGGCAGGCACCTTTTTATGTTCTATCCTGGTGAACCGGACCTGCTTGCCCTGTTCTTCGAGCCTCTTCTTGAGCATGGAGATAAAGGCGTCCTCGAAGCGGGGAGGGGAAAGGGCCACCGAAACCTCTGCGTCCAGCTCAAGGGCCGTGGCAACCTGTTCAGGGGGTATCACCGATTTTGTAACAAGACGGATCTTTTCCCCGAGAATCAGGGCATCCACCACGTCTGGCCTGTCGGAGAGCCGGGCCTGGATGGCACGTTTTCGCTCCTTTGGAACCGAAAGCATGAAACACCTGCCCTTAAGGGGCCGGCTGAATTTTCCGGGCCTGCCCTGGCCCAGGATGCGACCTTCGTGTATCAAGACAACCTCCTGACACCTTTCAGCCTCGTCAAGGTATGACGTGCTCAGCATCACGCTCATCTTTCTTTCCTCCACCTGGCTGTAGACGATATTCCACAGCTCCCTCCTCGATACAGGGTCAACGCCCACGGTGGGTTCGTCCAGGATAAGGAGCCTTGGCGGCTTTATGAGGGTACATGCCAGGCCGAGTTTTTGTTTCATGCCGCCTGAAAGCCTCCCGGCAAGACGGCTGGTAAACGGGGCAAGGCCGGTCATCTTCATGAGCCTTTCATACCGTAGGGGTCTTTCACCCGGAGGAACCCCTAGGAGATCGGCATAGAGGTTCATGTTTTCCATGACCGTAAGGTCCTCGTAGAGGCCGAAGCGCTGCGGCATGTACCTAATGGATGACTGAACCTCCAGGTAATCCCTTGTGGCATCCATTCCGAGGACTTCGATGGTGCCGCTGTCAGGCTTCAGGAGGCCGGCCGAAAGGCGCATAATGGTGGTCTTTCCGGCCCCGTCCGGGCCTATCAGGCCTGTAACCATGCCCGGTTTTATGGCAAAGGTGCAATCATCCAGGGCCGTGACCTTGTGCTGTGCCGAAACAAAGGTCTTGGTTACGTGTCTTGCAGTCAGGACATGCCCACTCGAATCCTGAGTGGTGAGGGCTCCAGTGCCGCTGCCCATTCTATTTTTCCTGGCAGATACTGGAAGGTGAAAGGTTGCCTGTCTTCTTTTTCCGGTTTAGCAGGATTTTTACCGTGGCAGGCATGCCGAGGCGCAACTTGTTCTCGTGGTTGCACACGTATACCCTTACCTCATACACGAGCCTCGTCCGAAGATCCGGTGTCTCCACGTTTCTCGGGGTGAATTCAGCAGTGGGGGATATATAACCTACCCAGCCCTTGAAGGCGGTGTCAGGAAAGCTGTCGGTAATTACCTCGGCCTGCATCCCGGGCTGGAGGCGCCCGAGTTCGGTTTCGGGCACAAAGGCCCTGATCCAGAGGGGATCTGTCAGGGCAAGGGTGTAGACGGGTTTCTGTGGAAATGCCATGTCGCCAGGCTCAAGGATCCGGTCCCTTATGACTCCGTCCGACGGGGCATAGAGCCTCGTGTCTTTAAGCTCTTCCCTGGCATGTGACAGCGCGGCCTCCAGTGCCCGGAGCCTGGCTTCGGCTGCGGCAATATCTTCTTTCCTCGGGCCTGTTACCGCAAGATCGTATTGTTGCCTGGCGGCCTCAAGCCTGGCAGCAGCCTCTTCCATCTTTGCCCTAGCGTCATCCAGGTTCTGCCGCGATACGTACCGGGTCTTTGCAAGTTTCTGGAGCCTTTTGAATGTAATCCTGGCATTACGGAGTGATGCCTGCCAGGCCTCAACCTCTGCCTTTGCCGCCTTTATTTCCTGGGGTCTTGAGCCCGCATGGAGTTTTTTTACAACCTGTTCCTGGGTTTCCACGTCCCCTTCCAGGCGGCGGACCGCGCTTTCATACCTTACCGGGTCCAGCTCGGCCACAAGCTGGCCTGCCTTCACTGTCTGCCCCTCGTCTGCCAGCATGGCACTGATGCGGCCCTGGTCAAAAAAGGCCAGTTCTATCTGGCGTATGTCAACGTTTCCGTAAAGGGTCAGTGTATTGCCATTCAGGGCGTGCTCTTCCTTCTGATAAAGAAAATAGCCTGCAAGGAAGGCGGCGAGTGCCAGCAACAGGATGGCCATTGCCTTTTTATTGTTTTTCAACGGCGGCATTTTCAACCTCTGGTTCATGGAGAAGACTGTTGACCGATTCCATGTCTTTTATGGTCAGAAGGCCCGAGACCTGTTTCAGGTTTATCCTGGCAAGGATATGGGAGTAGAGGGCCCTCAGGTAGTCCCGCTTTTCAGTGATATATTTATCCGTCATGTTGACCGCATCCACCACGTTTCTGGTGCCGATTTCATAGCCCTTGTTGGTGGCCTGCATTGAAACCTTTGCGGATTCCATGGCCTGTTTTGCCGCCTTGAGGTGGGCTATGCTGTCTTTCAGTTGGAGAAAGGCACTCTTGGTGCGGAAGGTGATCTCGTCTGAAGTGCGCTGGAGGTCATGTCTTGCAGAAACAGCCCTGGCAGCAGCCCTTTCAGTCTTGGCCCCTATGGAACCCCCGAGATAAAAGGGAATGGAAAGGACAACCATTCCGTGGACATCCCTGTAGATCACGTCCGGCAGGAAGCTGCCATCCGTGTAGGAGGCCTGTCCTTCCAAGTTCAGCCTGGGCCAGCGTTCCCTCCTGTGGTAGTCGACCTCCTGGTTTGCAAGCTTGACCTTTAGCCTGGCCTCTTTCAGCCTTGGCTGGTTGGAAAGGGCCGCATCCACCCAGGCAGACATGTCATCGGGCTTAGGCCCCCGGGGGGCAAACGGCCTGATATCCAGGATGTCTTTTACACGTTCATGGATAAGAATCGAAAGGTTTTCTTCTGAAATGGCCACCTGGTTCCTGGCCCTGATAAGGTTGGCTTGGGCTGCATCCAGCCTTGCCCTGGCTTCCTTGAGGGATACGATATCCCCTGTACCTGCCTCCAGGAATGCCTGGGCCTGGCCATAGATCTTGCGGCTGAGACGTATATTTTCCTGGGCCACTGTTTCCCTGGCCCTGGCGTCCAGCAGCCCGAAATAGGCCATGCAGACCCTGGCCATGAGATCCTGGCTTACTGCAAGGACCTCTGCCTCCTGGGCCTGTACCATGTTCTCAGCCATGTCAAGGCTGACGTATGCCTGGCCATCGAAGATCGGCTGGACCAGGGTTGCACTGTAGCTTTCCCCCCAGAAATCCTCGTCTATTTCGTCAGGGCCGATCCCGGATATCTTCTTTTTGTATCTTCCGATCCCGGCAAGGGCTGTAAGCTGGGGCAGGAGCCTGGACATGGCAAGGGGCCGTTCGGCGCGTGATGCCTCCAGGTCCGAAAGTGCGGCCTTCAGGGCCGGGTCCGTGGCCTGGGCCTTTTTGAATACGGAAAGGAGATCATCGGCTGAAAGACAGGGTGGCACCTGCACCATTGAGATACAGCAGAAAAAGATGCTCAGGACTACCAGTAACCCCTTGTTTGCAGGGCCGAAAATGCTTCTAATGTTCAATGAACGACCTCCATGGATTTTTTAAATTATCAGTTTTGTTTTTTTATTCAAGGTGCAATTTTATCATGCATCAGAAGTCGTGATCCTGGACAGGACAGGCCAGACCCGGAAAAAGAAAAACAAAACACTTCCCTGATTTGTAACTGCCTGCAGGTTTTCTATGTTTTCGCCCATGATTCCTGGGAAATCGGGAGAAAATATTGTTAAAAAATTGGAAAAAGGAGGCTACAATGGAGGTTTCGGCCAGGGAACTCAAGACCAACCTTTTTCCGGACTTGTTTCGAGCAAGGGGCTTTACGCATGCAGGGCAATAAAGGGCAGGAAAGACGATTTTCCATTGAAAAGGACCGGGACGGTGTCCTTTTGATAAACTTTCGTGGAAACTGGACCATAAGGGCCGCGTCCATGGAAGTGGAAGGCATACTTGAAGCCCTCGAAGGTTGCATGCCTGCAGCAGAAGCGGTGATCGATGCTTCCGGGCTAAAGGCCTGGGACAGCTATTTCATATCCATCCTGGTGGCAGTCCAGGACTTCCTGGAGGATCATGAGGCACGGGTCAGTTTTTCAGGCCTTTCCGAGGGGGCGGATCACATGATCCGGCTTGCACAGCGCCCCGGCCTTTCGGAGGCGGCCATTCTGGCCGGCGAGGAAGGTCCGTTTCTTGAACGCATGGGCCAGAGGTTTCAAAGCGTTCTCGGCAACATAAGGGATTTTCACGAATTCCTTGGCGAGGTGGTCCTTGGAATCATCGCCCTTTTTACCGGCAAGAACCGTATCCGCTACAGGGATTTCTTCGTCTACATCCAGAACGCCGGGGCCAGGGCACTTCCCATCGTCAGCATGGTCAGCTTCTTGGTGGGCCTGATCCTCGCCTTTGTGGCAACCGTGCAGTTAAAGCTCTTTGGTGCCCAGATTTACGTGGCAGACCTTGTGGGAATTGCCATGGCCAGGGACATGGGTGCCATGATGTGCGGGATCATCATGGCAGGCCGGACAGGGGCCACCTATGCCGCAGAGCTTGGCACCATGCAGGTGAACGAGGAAATAGACGCCTTTCTGACCCTTGGAATAAATCCGGTCAACTTCCTGGTCGTGCCGAGGATCCTGGCCCTGGCCCTCATGATGCCCCTTCTTTGCATTTACGCAGATCTTCTGGGTATAGCCGGAGGTGCCCTCGTAGGGGCAGGTTTCAGCGATATTACCCTAAGACAGTACATAAACGAGACCCAGGCCGCGGTGCCCATGACGCATTTTTTCATAGGCATAGTAAAATGCTTTATCTATGGTTTGATAGTGGCCCTGGTAGGCTGCCGGAAGGGCCTTTCGAGCGGCCGGAGTGCAGCCGCCGTGGGCCGGGTGACCACATCGGCCGTTGTTACATCCATCGTATGGATAATCCTGGTGTGCGCGGTTATAACAGTAATTTGCTATGCGCTCGATATCTGAAATGGAAAAGATCCCTCACATAAAGGTGGAGAACCTGACCATGGCCTACGGGGATTTCGTTATCCAGAGGGACCTCAACTTCACCATCTACCGTGGCGACATATTCGTCATTATGGGGGCAAGCGGTTGTGGCAAGAGCACGCTGCTTAAACACCTCATAGGGCTCATGAGGCCTGCAAGGGGAAAGATCATATTCGGGGACGTGGACTTTTGGGCAGTTCCGGAACACGTGCGCTGGAGTCTCATGGAAAAGTGCGGTGTTTCCTACCAGGACGGGGCTCTGTGGTCATCCATGACCCTTTCGGAGAATATAAGCCTGCCCCTGGAGCAGTATACCTCCCTGACTCCCGGGCAGATCAGAAGGCTTGCCTCCCTAAAGCTTCGCCTCGTGGGCCTCAGCGGCTTTGATGACTTTTACCCGGCAGAGATAAGCGGAGGCATGCGGAAGAGGGCAGGGCTTGCCAGGGCCATGGCCCTGGACCCGGAGGTACTTTTTTTCGACGAGCCTTCCGCAGGCCTGGACCCGGTAAGCTCAAAGCTCCTGGACGATCTCATCCTTGAGATCCGTGACAGCCTGGGTGCAACCATAGTGGTGGTTACCCACGAACTTGCCAGCATATTTTCCATTGGCAGCAACGGAGTTTTCCTGGATAATGAACAACGGACCATGCTGGCCACGGGAAATCCCCACGATATGCTTAAACGTGCAACCGACCCCAAGATAATAGACTTTCTCACCAGGGGGACAGGCAAAAAGGAGGAGGCCTGTGTCTGAAAAACCGAATGCCGCTCTTATTGGCGCCTTTGTAACTGCTGCAATAGTCCTTTTCGTGGGCGGCCTGATATTTTTCGGCTCAGGGCTCCTGTTTTCCGAAAGGGAGACCTTTGTCCTGTATTTCGACAGCTCCCTGAAGGGGCTGGACGTGGGTTCTCCCGTGACCTTCAGGGGTGTGCCCATAGGCCAGGTCAAGAAGATCAAGATCCTCATGGACCCCCAGACCGGAAGCTTCAAGATGCCCGTCTATATCTCCATAAATCCCGAAAGCCTCTTCTCCTATTCGGGCTCGGGGCGGGTGAGCGAGCTTACCAACAGGGCCATGAAGGACATTATTGACAGGCGGGGGCTCAGGGCACAGCTCCAAATCCAGAGCCTTGTAACGGGTAAGCTTCAGGTGGACCTTGATTTTCACCCGGATGCCCCTGCCCGCTACGTGGGGCTTGACAGGAAACATGTTGAAATTCCCACGGTCCCTTCCACGGTGGAAAATATCGTGAGAAGGTTCCAGGAAATTCCCGTTGATCAACTGGTAAGCAAGCTTATTTCCACCATAGACGGGATTGAAAGGCTTGTTCAGTCCGGGAAGGTTTCGCAGACCATCGACGCCCTTCACGGCTCGATAGTAGAGCTTCGAAAGGACATGAAGGTCGTGATGCCAGCCGTCATGGAGACCCTTGAAAGCATAAAGGCCACCAGCAGCGCCACCAGGACCTTCGTGGGAAATGCCGACAAGAAGCTTTCCGAAATATCCGAAGAGCTGGACAGGCTGGCAAACTCTGCCAATGACCTGGTAGTCAGGGTTAACACCATTGTCGGGCGCGTGGATTCCATGACTGCCCCGGACTCACCGGAAAGGTATCAGCTAAAACGTATGCTCCAGGAGGTTTCGGGTGCAGCCCGTTCACTCAGAATCCTTGCCGATTCCATCTCTGCCCAGCCCGATATTCTCATTAAGGGAAGGCCTGTTGAAAAGTAGGAGCAATCCATGAAACCCGATGAAATACTGTTGCAAAAGGTCGTGGCGGTGCTGCTTTCTGCCGCCCTTTTTTTCCTCGTTTCCATTCTTCTTGGCGCATGCACGGTGCTCCAGAAACCAGGGCCACCGCCCCGTTATTTCCTTCTTTCACCGGGGGGTGAGGCAGGGGCTGGTGCGGCCCGCACGGATGAAGCCGCTCAGGCGGATTTGAAGGGTCGGACTGAAGGAAATATCCCCGTGATAGTTGGGCCAGTGGAGATACCCGCCTATCTGGACAGGCCGCAGGTGGTCACCCTTTCCGGTGAAAACACCATTAAGGTGTCTGAGATGAACCGGTGGGCAGAGCCTCTGGATAGGGCCGTGGAGAGGGTTGTTGCCCTGGATCTCCAGGCCCTTGGAAAGGGCATGTTCCAGGTATCTCCCTTTTCCCTGAACGTATCTCCGGAGGCAGGAAGCAGGGGGTGGCGTGTGCTTCTGAATATCTATGCCTTTGAGCAGAGGCAGGCCGGACGTGTGGTTCTGGATGCCTGGTGGTGCCTTGTCAGTCTTTCCACCTACCAGAGGGTGATGGAAAGGCGTCTTGTGATTTCGCGGCCTTCAACCGGGCAGGATATGGAAGAGACGGTAAAAGCCATGGGAACCTTGCTGGACCGGCTTTCTGCAGACATCTTTGAAGGGCTTTCGATGCTCGAGGGGCAAAAACGCAGGGCCTTTCAGCAGGCACCTGCTGAAGGGCTTACCAGATACCTCTGAGCCCCAGGTCTCTTCTGACCCTGTCCACCCTTCTTTCAAGGTCCACCTTCCACTCCGCGTGGATCCTGGCACTGGGCGGGGTGATAAGTTCCGGCAGGCCATATACCAGGCGGTCTGCAGCCTGGCTTGCCTCGATGACCGCCTCCACGCTCCTTGCCCCATACTTGTAATTGGCAATAAGAAGGCGCAGGAGAAGGCCTGAGGTCTTTCTTGCCGCCTTTTTCCAGTGGCTGTTCATCTGGTGGGCGATGATGAATGCACGCTTGAGGAGAATCCTCCTGAGCTCTTCCAGTTCGGCGTCACTTGCCGAATCGCGAAGTAGCTCATCTGGTATTTCTATGCCGTCTATGTCCAGGACGACCCTTAGCCTTGACATGAAGTCCGGGATCTTGAGGGCCTTGACCAGCCGTGCGGCCTCTGCATTCTCCGGGGCAAGCAGTGCCTCCATCTTTGAATAGGAATCCTTGACCCCTCCTGCAAATACGAACACGCTCCTTCCAATATAGCGGGGAATGCCGTGTATGTAGGTGACCCCGTCCTGCATGGAGGGAAGGAAGTATCTGAGATAGCCGAATTCATGGCCGTCATAGCGGCAGTCGAACTCGTCCCAGAAGGCCACGGGCACCTTTCCCTTGGCAACGCTAGCCCTTACGAGATCTATGGCAGCGTTTATCTCTTCGGGGCCGGAAAACTGTGTGAGGTTGAATTCAAAGAATTCAAAAGGGTCTTCAGGGAAGTTCCTGGAGATGACATGGGCCACCTCTTTTACCGCAAAGGACTTTCCTGAGCCAGGAGGTCCGAAAACGCCAATGCAAAGGGGCCTCTTGCACACCTCCCTTGAAACGTAGCTGTTCATCACGGCCTGGAGTGTCACCACTGGGGCAATTTCTGCAGGATCAGTGGTGCGGAGATGCCCCACCTTGAACATCCTTAGGTCTCTAAAGCCGTTTTTGCGGTTCACCTCTTCCTTCAGGTTCTTGAGTACCTGCAGGATTACGGCGATGTAACCGAGTTTTTGCCAGTCTTCCGATGCGCTTGGCCTGCATTTTCTGACTACATTGCTGAAAAATGTTCTTATTGCAGCCTTTCTGCTCTCGTTCCAGCTCTGGCAGGATACCCTTTCCAGCAGCTTGTCCATTTCGGGGTTATATGGTGGAAGTTCAAAGAAACAGGGGTCAATGCAGGTTTCGATGAAGGAACAGGAGGCACCCAGGGGATAATTTGAAGAAAAGTCAAGGTTGGGAAACTCCAGGCATCCGCTGAAATAGTAACCCTTTTCCCTGAGTAGTGCCCAGTTCAAGAGGACACGTTTTGAAAGGTCGAAAAAGAAACTTCGTTCCGAGGGTATGTGGTCAAGCCTCAGGGCATCCCTTGCCAGCATGGCGGTGACAAGGGTGTCGAAGCAGGGAACGGAGCCGCGTTTCCGGTTGGAGCCCTTTTCCGGCAGGCTGCCTTCCCTGTGCCGGAACATGATGCGTGTTGGCCCAACGTACAGGATGGCGTTGGGAAACATCTCCACGATGATATGGCACTTGAATCTTGTGGCCGCCTGGTCCCAGAGACCAACTTCCTCGGATTTCAGTGCCCTTATGCACATCGCCACCAGGGATTCCCACACCATGGCGCTGTCCATTTCCATGCGGGTGGTTTCAAGGTCGGAAAGCCTGCAGAAAAGGAGAAAATTCTGGCCGAAGGTCTCTGCCCACTGGTTCCAGTTGGCCGGGGTGATGCCAAGGGCCATGGCCCATGCCCCGGGATTTTTTTTCTTCAGATCTGCTGCAATGCGGGGTGGATTTCCCCCGTCATCCACTATGATGATGCCCCTGTTGTTTGCAAGCTTCTTGCGGTTTCCTGCGGTGGTCCTGACATTTTCCGGCCTTGGTGGCCTGCCTCCCGGGGGGAGGATCTGGCGAACCATGAACCAGCCGTGGTCTGGATCATCCTTGTCTTCTATCATCTTGTTGAATATCTGGAAGACCTCTCTTTCTTCCCCGTAGGAGACGGTATCCACCCTGGGGGCTAGCTCAGTGGCGGTGAGAAAGGCTGAAAGCCAGGTCAGGCATTCTTCCAGGCGGCCCTCTTCCACTGTTACGCGTCCGGCAAGAAGCTCGATGAAATCGGCAGGATTGTAGCCATATGCAGGCAGGCTGCCCTGGGCCATCATGGAAACCTCCTTTATGGGGAGATTTGTGATCTTTATCCTGGATCCAAGAAGAAGAATTTTTCCCTCGGGCATGCTAGGACACCTCCATTTTCATAGCATCTTGTTTAAATAATAGAGGAAAAAGGCGTTTGCCAAAAGGCTTTATGGATTTATTTTTAAAAATTTGACTTTTTTATTCTTTTGAAGGATAATTTTTTATTATAAAAATAAATGAAAGGAGGGTAAAGGCATGAGCGTTTACAAGTTCATAGAACTGGTGGGCACAAGCGAAAAATCATGGGAGGATGCAGTGGCGCAGATAGTTGCAACTGCCAGCAAGAGCCTCAAGGACCTGAGGGTGGCAGAGGTAAAGGAGATGGATGCCAAGATAGAAGATGGAAAGATCATCATGTACAGGGTAAAGGTCAGCCTTTCCTTCAAGTACCGTCAGGGTTGATCCGGGCCCTTGTCTGTGGGGTTGCCTTTTCCAGAAGCTGTTTTGAAATATTTCTTTATAAGGCGCATTGGACCAGCCTGTAAAAAGGCAGAAAGGAGGCCGACAAAGGCCCATATGCCTATTGCTGCAGCCGCAATGAAAAACAGGTATGGATAGATCTTGACCATGTTTTATAAACACCGGAAATTCAAGACGGGCCAGTTTTCTGTTCAAGGCCCGTTTTTTTTAGGTTTTAGGCCCGGAAATCTTTTTCAGATATACCCGGGCCATCTCCGGAAATCAGGGGGCAAAAGGACTGTTCTTCGAGGTAACCTTCAGTCTCTTGGCACCTCGAGCATCCTTTCCACCGCCTTGTAGGCACGTATCCTTGTTTCTTCCGGGACTTTTACCACTGGCGACTCACTTGTAAGGGCGTCAAGGATCTCCTGGAGGCCGGTCTTTTTCATGTCTTGGCAGATCATTTGCGGGGAGGCGGCATAAAATTTCTTTCCGGGATTTTGCTTTTGCAGGGCATGAAGCAGGCCGTTTTCCGTGGCCACTATGAATTCTTCCGCATCTGAGCCCCGCGCATAATCCAGCATCCCGCTGGTGCTTCTGACCACGTCGGCAAGTTCAAGCACATCTTCGCTGCATTCAGGATGATCCATGAGGATTGCCCCTGGATGCTCTTTCATGGCAAGGCGGACCTCTTTTACCGAAAGCTCGTCATGGATGGGACAATATCCGTCCCAGGCATGAACCACCTGGTCGGTATGCCGCCTGACCCATGCAGCAAGATTCCTGTCAGGAGTCATTATGACCTCCCGTGATCCTGTCCATTTGACTACCTGGACCGCATTGGCCGAGGTGCAGCATATATCGCTCTCCGCCTTTACATCAGCAGAGGAATTGACATATGTGACCACGGGAAGCCCGGGAAACCTGGCCTTGAACTGTCTGAGCTGGTCCACAGTCAGCATGTCTGCCATGGCACATCCTGCCTCCAGCACCGGAATTACAACCTTCTTGTCGGGGCAGACTATGCTGGCTGCCTCTGCCATGAAATGCACGCCGCAGAATATGATAAGGCTTGCATCTGTCTTTGACGCCTGGATGCTAAGGGCCAGGGAGTCACCCGTCAGGTCTGCAATGTCCTGGACTTCCGGCACCTGGTAATTGTGGGCAAGGATTATGGCGTTTTTTTTCCGGGCAAGCTCCCTGATCTTGCTAACGAGTTCGGAATTGGCTTTCATTGCTGCATGTCCTTTCCTATTGTCCCCTGTAAACTTCCACGTCTTTGGGTATGCTGAACCTGAAAAGGCCGGCTGGCAGGTCCTGGTTGACCCTTATGTTTGAAAATCCTATGATGGTTTTTCCTCCCATCTGGTCTTCCATCACAACCCTGGTGACGAGGTGGCTTTTGGGGTCCAGGGTGATAAACAACCTTTTGAGCTGTGGTATCTGCCTTTTTGGCAGGAGACACAGGGACCAGGAAGGATTCTTGAAATTTTCAGGCACCGGGGCCACGTTGAATTCCCGCCGGAGGTCTCCCTTGCCGAAAAAAAATGCCCTGCTTATTTCAGAGGACAGAAACTGCCTTCTTGGAAGGATTGTCACCTGCCTGGCCTCTATTTCATAAATGTATACGTTCTTTCCGCTGGTTACAATGAGTTGCCTGGCCGGTTTTTCGTACTCCCATCTCATGAGATGAGGCCGCTTGAAATATACCCTTCCTTCTGCAGCCACACCCTCTGGATCTCCTGCAGCATAGGTCTTCTGGCTGAAATCTGCAGAAATGGCCCTTGTTTGATCGTATCTTTTCTGCAGGACGTCGATGAGGCGTTCCAGCCTGGTCCTTTTTTCATTTGCCTGGCCATAACATGAGGCCGGTGGGCCGGCAAGCTCCACGGCGGATATGGCCATGAAAAGGGCGGCAAGGAAAATGGCAACCTCCCTCGCGGTTAAAATGTATCTTCCGGGTCTGGGGGCGTCCTGGCTGTTTTCTGGCTTGTTAAAGAGATTCATTTTGTGTCTCCGGATGGTTCAAGCAGTTTAAATCCGAGTTTTTCATCTAGTATCCGGGTTGCCCTGGCGTCTTTTATCTCAATGATGGTCATCTCCATGATATGCCATACCTTCACACCGTTTCTTATGCAGCCGGTAACGGTAATGTCATTTCTGCCACATGCCATGTGCATGTGAACAAGGGGTTTTCCATGTTCATCTTCAAATATGGTGCCGGTGCCTGCAATCTCTGCAGCATCCTTTAACGTGTGTGTCATGGGGTTTACCGGAAATTCGTCCCGGCTGCATCTGGGCCCCACCACGAGTCTGCTGCCCCTGTCGGCACCTCCTACGGCAATGATTGCAGCGGCCCTGATATTTTCTCTTTCAGCTAGTCTTTCCAGGCACTCGTGGACTATGTCCCCGTCTTCCAGGCGGACTACGAAAATACGGCCGATTTCTCCCTCAGTGTATTTCACGGTAATCCTCCGGGAGGTCGTCAGGTATGGTGTCAATGGAGGAAAAAAGGGGTTCGTGCAGGGGCAGGATGATGTCCGCGGTTTCCTTGAGCCTTTTGACCTGGTCATAGGCCTCGTAGGTGTTCACGTGTGTTCCCGGAGGGATGACCTCCATTTCCATGGCGGTTATTTGCCTGGGTGGATAGAAGTTTTCCATAATGGTGCAAAAACCACTTATTGCTGCAATGCCTTTTTCTGTTTCTACAAGCACGCTCATTCCCCCCCTGGTGTGAGCCGGGGTATGAATCATCCTTATGCCGGGCATGATCTCCCGGTCTTCCTCAAGGTGGGTCATCAGGCCTTCCTGGTCCAGCTCTTCCACAAAATCTGACATGTAGCGAAAATCCAGGGGGTGCGGATGGTAGCAGGATTCGAATTCAAGTTCGTGGGCGAAAAACCTGGCATTGACACACTTGAAATCGTTTTCACAGTGGTCGTTGTGAAGGTGGGTGTGGATGACAATATCGATATCCGCGGGTTTCATGCCCCATCTGGCGAGGCCTTCCTCAAAGGTATATATCCGGCCTCCTATGGCCTTTTCCCGGTCCTCGGACTGGATGACTCCCATAAGCCCGGTGTCAACCAGCAGGGTCTTGTTTCCCCCTTCAATGAACCAGGAATAAATGGGAATTGTATATTCCTTTCCGTAATCGTGCTGATAAGTCATCATTCCCTTGTCAAAGATCTTGGTTCCAACGACTATTGGGTGAATCTTGTAGGTTGCCATGTTTAGCCTCTGCCTTGCCTGGAACAGGATTGTAATGCAGTAATTTTTGTCACCAACCTAAAGGACTTGAATGGATTTTTAAAGGGCCTTTGAAAAATTCCAGGGGGATGTGGGCAGGTTAAATGACTGATTTTATGGGATTGAGAAACTGTGGAGCAAAAACACAAGAATTGGTGCCCCCGGCATGATTCGAACATGCGACACCAGGATTAGGAATCCTGTGCTCTATCCCCTGAGCTACGGGGGCGCAATTCCATCAGGGCCTACTGTTAACACATTTTGAATCGCTGTGTCAAGTACAGTTGCTGCTGAAAATCCTTTGAAATTCCAGTAGTTATGTAAAAAATTAAAAAAGGTCCGAAGCGATTTTGAAGTTTCCGGACCCTGTAAACCAACGCCCGGATTTACTGTCGTGTTTCTACAGCCCGGCCTTTTTGAGCTCTTCCACCAGCCTTTTTTGCTCCTTGGAAAGCTTCTTTGGCACGTGAACCATTATCCTGGCAAACAGATCGTGCTTTCCGCCCCTGGGGCCAGGCAAGCCCTTGCCTTTGAGCCTCATCTTCTGTCCGCATTTGATGCCCGCAGGGATTTTGAGCTTCAGGCTGCTGCCGTCAAGCCCGGGAATTTCCACTGTAGTTCCAAGGCATGCCTCTGAAAAGGTGATGTACCTGTCGTATATGACGTTGCCGTCCTGGTCAAAGTAAAATCCCGGCGGAAGGGAAATGTTTATCCTGAGATAAAGGTCGCCCCGGCCTCCCGGGCCCTGGGTTCCTTTCCCTGGTACCCTTATCTTCTTTCCCCTGGTGATTCCCTTGGGGATTTTTACCGATATCTTTTCCGGAAAACCGCCTGTTTGAAGTGATATGATCTTTTTGTCTCCGTGGATCACCTCGTATGGCGTTACATAAAGGTCAAGCACCACGTCCTGCCCCTTCGGCTGGGGCTTCTGGTACATGAAGGGTCCGGCTCCTCCGTGGCGCTGATACTGTCCGCGCCCCTGTCCGGTGGATTGATAACCTCCTCCGGAGAAGAGATCTTCAAATCCTCCTGCTCCACCTCCGAATATAATTCTGGTGAATCCTTCACCTCCAACACCCAGGTCCCGGAAAATGCTGGAAAAATCGAAATCTCTGAATATATCTTCCTGGGAAAAGTGCTTGTGAAATTCAGTGGACCCGAAGGTGTCATACTGTTTTTTCTTTTCGGGGTCACTCAGCACTGCGTAGGCCTCGTTTATTTCCTTGAAGCGTTCCTCTGCCTCCTTGTTTCCCTTGTTTTTGTCCGGATGATATTTTATTGCAAGCTTTCTGAAGGCCTTTTTTATTTCTTCCGGCGAGGCATCCTTTGAAACGCCGAGTATTTTATAGTAATCCTTTTGCTGATTCATATATCCAACCCTTACCTTTTTTCTTGTAGTGAAAATGGGATATTTGTCTTTTTATCGGCCCCTGCAAACGGCCATTTAAAGAAGATTTATCCTGAAAATTCAATTATAAACTTTAAGGCGCAGCAGCCCAAAGTCAAGGATTTGACAATACATGAAAATACGTATTTTTTCACCTTCTTCTTCAAGCTCTTCCCGGGAAGCGGAAGAGGGCCTGTCCATCCTTCACGGGGAGCTCGAGTCCCTGTGTCCGGACCTTGAAATAATAGTGGATGAGAACTTGGCATGTATTCCCGGGCCGAATCCCGATCTGTATTACATTGCAGGGAGTGATGCGGAAAAGGCAGCAAGTTTTCAGGACCTGATAAATGATCCAGAACTGGATTTTGTCCTTTGCTGCCGGGGAGGTTACGGGGCGCTCAGGTGGCTTCACCTGGTTGACTGGAGGTCCCTGGATAGTGCTGGACCGCTACTCGTTGGCTTCAGCGATGTAACCAGTGTTTTTTCTGCTCTTTTGAACCTGGGAGGAAAGGCGGTTCATGGCCCCATGCTGAACACCCTGGCCCTTAGTTCTATAGAGTCAAGGCTGGCCCTCTGGAAGTTCATGGCCAGTGGACAGCTTCCGGTACTTGCCGGCAAGGCCCACAGGGGGGATTCCTGCTTCAGGGGTGTGCTGACAGGAGGGAACCTGGCCTGTATTTGCCACCTGATAGGTACTCCCTACGAACCAAAATGGCAGGACAGGATACTTTTTCTGGAAGACTGTAATGAACCGGCATACAGGCTCGACCGCATGTTCACCCACCTGAGGCTTGCCGGGGTCTTCGACCAGATAGGGGGGCTTGCTCTTGGGCAGTTTACCGGGCTGGAAGGCAGAGATTCATCCCTGCTTGAAAAGGTGCTGGCGGACCGGGTTTCCGGTTTCGATTTTCCAGTGGTATGGAATCTGCCCTGTGGGCACGGCAGCTTGAACATGCCGCTTCTTCTTGGAAGGCACTATGAGATAAGGCCGGAGGAAGGAGTTCTTGCACCGGCTTGATGCCTGGGCGAGACATACGGGACGGTACCAGGCGGGCTCGTACAACAGCATAAATCAAACGGGTTTTTTTACGTGCCTGGAAAACATGCCCTGCCAAGGCCAAGAATCCTTATGTTTTGTTCCAGCGCCTCTATTAGGCAGAAGGCATCCATCAGGTCCTTGCCCCACGCTACAACACCGTGGGCCTTTAGTATGTGGATCTGTGCCCTTTTGGCCGCCTCGGAAGAAAGTCTTGCAAGCTCCCTGCTTCCCGGTTCCATGGCCTGAAGCACCTCCACTCTCCCGAAAAGGAGCCTTCCCTCTGCCAGCATGGTCAGATCGATGCTGTCATTTCCCAGGCTGGCTGCAGTGCTCCAGGGGGCATGGGCGTGGATTATGGCCCTGCACCCAGGCAGTTTTTTGTAGGTTTCCACATGGAGCATGGCCTCGGAGGAAGGCTTCCTGGTTCCGGAGACCATCTTTCCGTCAAGGTCGATTTCTACCAGGTCTGCTTGCTCCATCAGGCCCTTGTGGACTCCGGAAGCTGTGATGAGCACTTTTCCTTCCCCGAGGCTTACGCTGATGTTTCCATCTCTTCCTGCAATGAGATTTTTGTCGTAAAGGAGCCTTCCGAAGGAGATAATTTCCTCTCCAGGATTCTTCCCGATTTCCATCCGAGACCTCCGATAGTGATTTTTTTAATTAATTCTCTGAATCCCTTATATTTAAGGTTCTAACAGCTTGACAATCGCTCATTTATGATTTAATGAACAAAGAAGCTGTGTTTTTTTACCGTTCTTTTTTACAAATGGGAGTACTAAAAAACGGAGGGAATTGCCATGAGAAAATTAGTAGGGTTTCTTTTGTTCATGGGGCTGGTCTTTCCTGCAGCAGTTTTTGCAGGCGGCTATGCCTCCCCCAGCACTGATCAGCTCCTGAAACGAATCGAGCAGTTGAGCAGGGAACTCGCTCAGGTCAAGAAGGAGTTAAATCAGGTCAAGAAAGGGGGTACCAATGCTGCTCTTGAAAGGGAGTTGAATGCCCTGAAGTCCCAGCAGGAAGACACCCAGGATGACCTCGAGGATTTGAATGACCAGTTCGAGGATCTTATGACCAACGGTGTGGGCAGGTTCCAGTTCTTCGGTGACTACCGTTTCAGGCTGGATTCCACCAGGGCCCATGCCAGGAAGTACTACGATGCAATAAAACTAGGACAATGGATGCAGGGCGGCATGATTGGTCCCATGCCCGGTCCTGAAGAAGCCGATGATTTCAGCAATGACACCCTTTACACCAACAGGCTGCGTCTCGGGATGAAGGTCAAGGCCACGGATAATATCACCTTCAAGGGCCGCCTCACCATGTACAAGATCTGGGGTATGGAAAGTTCAGCAAAGACCGCCTATCCCTTTGGCATGAATGGCTTCATGATGGATCCCAATATCAGCCGCCGCCCAAATGACAATACCCTCAGGGTGGAAATGGCCTATGTCAACTGGGTGAACATCCTGGATCTGCCCATCTGGGTCTCGGTTGGCCGCCGTCCAACAGTTGTTGGCCTTCCTGCCCAGATCAGGTACAACTACGACAGCCGCTATGCAACTCCTGTGGCACTTGGCGTTGATTGGACCTTCGATGGTGCCACCCTGGGATACATGTATACCAATCCCTGGCCCGGCAAGATCCGTATCTGCTACGGCCGTGGCTACGAGGCTGGTTTTGACAGCAACGACAATCCCACAGGCGCGCTGGATGACACCGATCTTTACGGATTCAGCTGGGATATCATCAACGATACAGAGGCCCACAGGTTTGCAAACCTCCAGTTTTTCAGGGCTGCAGACATTCCAGACATGATGGAGAGCATCAGCATAGCCAACAACACAATGCCCTTTGCCGGCATGACCACCGGAACACCCGACAGGGTGGATGCCACCTCTGACCTTGGCGATATCTACCATGCAAGTTTTGTATACATGGACAGGTTCAGCGGTGTGGACTGGTTCGTAAGTGGCGGTCTGGTCCGCACGGATGACCGCGGCAGGAATGCCATGGGATACGGGCTGCTAACAGATCCTACTGATACCGGTAAGGAAAACCACTGGGGCTGGGCGGCATACGCAGGCGCCAGGATTCCAATTGAGCCCCTCAGGAGCAAGTTTGGATTGGAATACAACTTCGGTTCCCGCTACTGGCTCAATTTTACACCGGCCGCCGATGACCTCTACTTGAGCAAACTCGCAACCAGGGGCCATGTTGCAGAGGCATACTGGATCTGGGATCTGCCGGAAACACCCCTTTCAAAGTATGCAAAGGCCTTCATGAGGTTTGGATACCAGTACTACTGGATCAATTACACCGGCAGCGGAAGCTGGATGGGCAAGCCCTGGGATCCGGATGACGTTGGCGATGATCCCAGCAAGGCCCAGTTCTTTGCCCCTGTAAACCAGATGGACAATTTCTATGCAACTTTCGAGGTGTATTTCTAGGCGAAGACGTATATAATAAAACCTGATACAAAAGGAAGGAGGGGGGCTTGACCAACCTCCTTCTTTTATTTTGCTTGCAATAAAGAGGAGGTAATTTCCCATGCCTATCTATGAATTTCAATGCAGAAGCTGTAACTATGTATTCGAGCTCCTCATGATGACCAAGGAGGAGCTGGATGAGGCCAGGTGTCCAAAGTGCCAGAGTCCAGAAGTCGGCAAACTGATGAGTGCTGCCAATATATCCACGGGTGCCCACAAGAATCCGGCACCAAATCCCAACCGTCCATCCGTTGAGACAAGAACCTGCCAGTCAGGAAGCTGCACCTATTTGAATCTGCCGGGACACAGCCGCGATTAGGGCGGTTAAGAGGCCGTCCCTTTTTTCTAGGATTGGAACAGAAAGAGATGTAATTTTGTAAGATCTTTGGAAGGATAAACCGCGTAATCCTGCAGCGGATTCAGAATTTGCTCTGTTTCCAGAATTTCAAGACCCTCTGTACATAATTTATGGTTTCCCTGTAAGGTGGTAGCCCTCCGAATTTTTCCACGGCTCCCGGTCCGGCATTATAAGCTGCAAGGGCACTGATTATATCCCCGTCGAACATGTCCAGGAGCCTGCTCAGGTACTGGCTTCCGCCCCAGATATTTTCTTCCGGATCGAGAGGGTCGTACAACAGAAGCTCTTCAGCGGTGCCTGGCATTAGCTGCATAAGTCCCAGGGCACCTTTAGGGGATATAGCCGATGGATTTCCTCCTGATTCTGCCCTTATTACGGCCTTCACGAGGGCAGGATCAAGGCCAAAGGAACTTGCAGCCTTTTTGATTATGGAATGGTATTTTTTCTTGCGGCAATATGTTTTTCGGGAGCCCTTGCCGTGGATAATGGCAGATTCCGCCGTGAATTCCGTCTTGGTAAAACGCGGATCAACCGGAACGTTGGTGAAGTGGTAAACGCCTTTTTCATCTATGAAACTGTAGATGGCTCCCGCAGCTGCCTCTGAATGCCAGTTAAGTGCGGGGCCAGCAGTTAGCATCCACAGGAGCACTATCCACATTATTCCCTGGTTGTTTTTCTTTTCTGCCTTTTTTCTTTTACTCCTCATCAATTAACTTTTCGGAACTTTTTCCCAATCCTTTAAAAAATTCTCAAGCCCTTTGTCAGTAAGGGGATGATGGGCGAGCTGGGAAATAACCTTGAAGGGGATTGTGGCAATATCGGCCCCCAACCTTGCCGATTCCAGGACGTGAATCGGGTGACGGACACTGGCAACGATGATCTCCGTGTTGAAACCGTAATTGTCATAGATCTGGACAATATCTGATATGAGTTCCATGCCGTCCTGGGAGATATCGTCCAGGCGGCCTACAAACGGGCTTACAAAGGTTGCTCCTGCCTTGGCTGCCAGAAGGGCCTGGAGAGGAGAAAAAACCAGGGTGACATTTGTCTTGATGCCCTTTGAGGAAAGGGCATTGGTAGCCTGCAGCCCTTGGGTGGTCATGGGTATTTTTATGACTATGTTGTCTGCTATATTCGCGAGGTGTTCCGCCTCTTTGACCATTCCTTCTGCTTCAAGGCTTACGACTTCTGCACTTACAGGCCCTGGGATTATCTTGCATATCTCCTTTATCCTGTCTTCAAATTTGCAGTTTTCCTTGGCTATCAGGGATGGATTAGTGGTAACTCCGTCCACCATTCCCATGTCAGAGGCCTTTCTGATTTCTTCTAAATTTGCGGTGTCGATAAAAAATTTCATGAAAAATTTCTCCTTTTTGGAATAAATATTATTCTATGGCTGAATTAACTCCAATTGAATGACGATAATAAATTTATGAAAGGTTTTCTTCAATGTTTTTCCCGGGTGATACAGGTTCCGTGTGCATATTTCCTATAGTTCCTTTTAGCAATAATAAGGGGTGATCTTTCATTGGACAGGACAGATCTTTACAAGGGCATAGAAATCATCAGGGACGCGGTTGTCTTCAAGGTAACCGAAGACGACCTCGAGGCCTTTGTGGAGGGGAATATTTCCGATTTCCATCAGGAAATTTCAGAGGCCCTTCCTGGGATTTTGCAAAAAGCAGGCATCAGTTACGGCCTGAAAAAAGTGCCCGAAGCCCGGGGGGGCAAGTTGGTAATTGCCTGCGGTCTGCATCCGGAAGATGGAAAAGACGGGCAGATAAAAATCACGGCGGAATCCTATAACGAAGCCTTGGAACAAGGGCACGAGGATTCCCGGGCGGTAGATCTCAGGAACCTCAACATGATCCCCAATGTGGGAAAAAACGAGGTGATAGCCGAAAAGATCCTGCCCACCTCCGGTACCCCCGGGATCAACGTATTCGGCGAAAAGATTCCGCCCAAGCCGGGCGAACTCAAAACATTCAAGCTCGGGGAAGGAGTGGAGATCCTGGACAGCAACACCCTCGTGGCAACTCGCGACGGTGCGATCCGGATAGGCCCAGACGAATCCATTTCCGTGGTGAAAGAGTGGGTAATAGACGGGGATGTGGACGTTACCACGGGGCATGTGGAATTCTGGGGAGATCGGCTTGTGATAACAGGTTCTGTTTCGGGAGGATTTACCGTAGAGGCGGCCAATGACCTTATTATAGAGGGACAGATAAACGATGATGCCATTGTGCTGGCCGGCGGGCATATCGATATCGCCGGCATAATCCGTTCCAGAAATACCATGGTCAAGGCAGGCAGGGGACTTTCCTGCAGTGCCGTGGAGTACGCCAGGGTCTTTGCCGGCGGGGATGTATTGATAAAAGATTATCTTTTGGATGCCAGGCTTCAGGTGGAAGGTTCTGTGGAAGTATCCGGGGGAAAAGGATTGATTGCCGGCGGCACCATAGAACTTGGAGGTTCCCTGACTGCTGAAATGGTGGGTACTCCTGCAAACGTCAGGACAGTGATAGCCGCTGGCATAAATCCACTTCTCATGCGACATTACGAGGGGCTGGTGATGGAACAGGAGACGAACTCAAAAAAGCTTCAGGACATAGTCGCCGGCCTTGAAAAATTAAAAAAGATAGAGGCAGTCAGGGGTCAACTGGATCCACGGATGCAGGACGTGAAAAAGACGCTCCAGGAAGCGGCTGAGGTCATTTCTTCAAATATGGAAGCTGCCAAGTTGCGTATTATTGAACTTGAAAAAAACATGGGAAGCATGGGAGCAGCCTCCATCACCGTCAGGAAAAAGGCCCATGTCAACTGCAAGATTCAGGTTTACAAGGCCAGTACCGTTCTGGACGCTCCTTTGGAGGCAGTCTGTTTTACCTTCATGAGGGGTGAAATAGTAAGGCGGCACCTGGCCCGGGAGAACCAGGAATCTGAACCGGAATAGGGGGCGGGGCTTCCGACAAAAGAGTACCTGCAGAAAGGTTATTCGAGAGCAATGGAATAACAGGCGTTTTCTGCCATGTCCTCATCGTTTTTGAACCATGTATTGGCCTTGGGGAGATGGATGGCTACAGGACCGCTGTATAGCTTTAAGGAGAAGGGCAAGGAGGGGCCTGAAAGGGCCTTGGAAACAGGAATCCGCCCTAACAGATTCTAAGGACTTGCTTCGCTGAAACGCTCCAAAGCCGCTCGCTAGCGCTCGCTAAATGGAGGTTTCAGCCGCTCCGCTTCGCCCAAGAATCTGTAACGGGCTACTTCCAAATGGTTTCCAAAACCCTTCCAGGCCCCTCCTTGCCAAAAAAGACTGGAAGCAGGGTCGATGTCCAGAGGGGATTTCCTGAACCGTTGTTATACCGAGGTCTTTAACGGGAGTCCCTGAGGGTTGTTCTAAAGTTTTGCTCCAGGGTGAAGCGCATGAAAGAAATAACGGTGTTCCCGGTATTTAGAGAATTATTTCCCTGCAACAAGGCCAGTGTGTAAGAGGCTTGTTTACTGTAAAAATACACACGAAAATTGTGTTTTCATTCTCGGAAGTGGCAGATATAGAGTGCAGGAGCCATGGGTGCCCCGAGGCAGGGGATGGCTTTGAGTGAGACGTTGGAAATGGGCCCGAGAGATTCTTGGGCTAAGCGGAGCCAATAGAAATCCAGTCCAGCTGAGCGAAGCGAGGGAATTTATGGATTTCGGCACAGCCAAGCCCATAGAAGCTCTTGGGCCTGCTTTCCTGTCTCCGAAAAGTCTCCCCCTACCGCATACCCTTGAATGCTAAAATATTATATTATCAAGAATATGCGCCCTTATGCCTGAAGTAAAAAAATTACAGATGGTTCGCTAGATGGAGGTGGGGGCAGCTTTACTCGCTTTATGGTTTTTCAATAAAAAAGGCCTGCACACGGCAGGCCCTCTTGATCTTGCTATTATACAGGAATGTCAGATTAAGTCATGATTATTACAGCTGAACCCTATTTCTTTTCTGCCTTTTCGGAAGTTTCCTTTTGATCTTTCTTTTCCGGTTCGGCCTCCTTGGCAGGTTCAGCTTTCTTTGCCTCAGTTTTTATCTCTTTTTTTTCCTCTTTGGCTGTGGCCTTCTCTGCTGCAACTGCTTCTTTTACTGCAGCATCCGTAACTGCTGCGCTTGCCTGTTTGGCTGCCAGTTTCTTCTGGAGCTGCTGTATAATGGTATCCTTGGTCTTTAACTCTGTCTGAAGGGTTGCAACCTTGGTCTGTAAGAAGGCCAAGCTGTCCTGTAATGCCTTGTTGGCATCCATGAGGCGTTGGATCTTCTCATCCTTGATCTTCCCTTCCTCCTGGAGGAGCTGGTACTTGGATTTTGTCTCAGTGAGTTCTATGACCTTCATATTCACTGCATCGTTCATGGCTCGAAGCTGCTTGCGGAGCTGTTCGTTTTCAGCCTTGATGACATTTAACCTTGTAACCACACTCTCGAGTTTTTTCTGGATCTCGCTGGGGTTAAGAATGGCTTCCTTCAGTTTTTTTTCAAGGAGCTTGGCCTTCTTTTCAAGTGCCTCTTTTTCTGCCTTGCTATTTTTTTCAAGTGTTTCTATCTTCTGTTGAAGCTCCGCATTCTGTTTCTTGAGGTCTTTGACTGCGGCCAGGGCCTTTTCCATCTCGGCCTGCAATTCTTCCTTTTCTTTCTGTGCGGCAACTACCTTTTCCCGGGCCTCTTTCAGTTGCTGCTCCAGCGCCGCGTTGGCTTCCTTTGCCTTTTTGAGCTCATCCTGTACCTGTTTGACCCTGGCTTCAAGTGCCGCGTTGGCTTCCTTTGCCTTTTTCAACTGCGCACAAGCCTCTTTCAGCTGTTTTTCCAGGGCGACCGCCTGTACTGACTGCACGTTCTTCTGGCGTGTTTGATGGTGAAGGGTGTTAACCTCTTTCTTTAGCCTGGTTATCATCAGTTTGGCCCTGGCGCTCTCGTTTTCCTTCTGCGCCAGATCCTTCTTCAACCGGGAAAGCTCGTCCTCAAGGAGCTTTATCTTTTCTTCTTTGGCCTTGGCAGCCTCTTCCAGGGATTTTATTTGCTCTTGAAGCTTGGCCACAGCTTCAGGTTTTGCTTCCTTCTCTTGCTCGACAGCAGCCTTTTCAGCTGCCTCCTCGCCCCTTACGGCTTCAGTAACGGCCTTCTTCTCAGGCTGGACCTTTTCCTCAGCCTTTTTCACTTCTCCGGTTTTTACCTCGTGGGAGGCCTCCTTGGCCGCTTCAGGCACCATCTTTGTGGGTTGGGTCCTGTAGCCCACGATGCCGAATATCAGGCCTACTACCAGGAGAATAATCCCGTTTCTCTTGTTGTAGAGAAATGCAAAACGGCCCTTTGGTTCCTGGCTGTCCTCTTCGAGGTTTGATTTCATCCTGGTCACATAGATGGAATAAAGGCCTGCCCCGAAGGTCAGCAAAAATAAAAGCGAACATATGAAAGAAAATAGTGCGTAAAATACATAGACGGATGTTTCCATTTCAATTCCTCCTGGTAAAAAAAGAACAAGATTTCAAATTAAATCATGGGGTCAGTTGGTTTCCGGGGCCGATTCCTCTTCAGCACCCGTGGGTTGTTCTGCCGGAGTCGGCTCTCCCGAAGCGGTGAAAAAGGAACTCATGGCATGTTCAAAGATGGCTTGGGCTGTAGCCATGTCGAGGTCAGAAATCTTCATGGTGTTGATGCCTTTCAGGATATTCTGGGTGTAATCCTGGCTGAATTCATCGTAGAGTTTTTTCATGTGGATATAAAGAGTGGCTATATTGAAATTGAACTGGAGTTCTTCAATCTCTTTTTCCATCTTTGCATTCTTTTCACTGAGGGTTTCTATCTCGGCGTCTTTCTGTTTAATCGATGCTTCCTGTTCTGATGTCTTCTTTTCAAGCTCCGAAACACGGGTCTTCAATTCGCCGTTCTCGGACCTGTAATTCTGGACTTGTCCCTCGAGATCCTTGATCTTCTCGGTCTTTTCGCTGACCTCTCTTTCAAGGGAAGAAACCCTTTCCTCAAGCCTTCTGATTTCTTCGGCCTTTTCCTCGGTTTCTTCAGTGAGGCTTTCCACCTTGGCCTCAAGCTCGGAAATCTTTTCCTTGCTTTCGGACAGCTGTTGCTCCAGATCCCTGTTTTCCTTCTGAAGCTTGCTGGCCAGGGCACCTTTGGCGCTGTTTTGCTTGAGCAATATCACGAACAAGACAAAAAATATTACTGCACCAGCCCATCCATAAAGGTAAGAGTCTGCAAGAGTCTGTAAAATCGATGCACTATCCATTACTTTTTTCCTTTCTTTAATTCATTTTTATTAGCAAAATTTTTTGACTTCTTCCCTGTTTTGAAGAGAACTGAATTTCAATTCAGCATTCAAAATAATATTAAATTTGGAAAACGTCAAAACATCTGGAAAGATTTTTTTACTTTTTAACAAAAAATCCAAATCCGTGATATTCGTAATCCCGGTTGAGCAGGAAATGCCGTGTTGATTATGTGGCCGTAATGTTTTCCAGGGCCTGCCATTGGCACCAGTTCAGGAACTTCCGCTTTGCAACCTGCGGCCGATCCTGATAAATACTGCACAAATCAAAAAGAGGAGCCCGAAAAAACAGAAAATGGCAAAATTGAAGTCTGGTTCCAAGGTCTATCTCATGGGAATATGCGGGACAGGCATGGCCGCCCTGGCTGGCCTGCTCCGGGCCCGGGGCATGGTTGTTTCCGGTTCCGACTCGGGATGCTACCCGCCCATGAACCAGGTGTTGAAGGAATTGGAAATTCCTGTTCATCTTGGTTATTCCCCTCAAAATGTGATCCGTGAGGACCCGGATCTCGTGGTGATTGGAAACGTTATCAGTGCCTCAAATCCCGAGGCAGCTCACGTCATGGATTCAGGGTTGCCCTTCATGTCATTTCCACAGGCCCTGGGAGAGTTTTTTCTTGCCCACAGGAACTCACTGGTGGTGGCAGGTACCCACGGCAAAACCACTACCTCAACCATGCTCGTTGCAGCACTCAAGGGCTGCGGGTTTCAGCCGGGCTTTCTTATAGGAGGCGTTGTAAGGGACGAGGGCAAGGGCTTCGAGGAGGGCCGGCCTCCATGGTTTGTGATTGAGGGAGACGAGTACGATACGGCATTTTTTGACAAGGTTTCGAAATTTCTCCACTACAGGCCGAAAAACGCAGTGATTACCAGCATTGAATTCGACCACGCGGATATATTTGAAGATTTCGATGCAATAAAAAGATCCTTTAGGAAATTCGTGGCCCTTCTGCCTAGGGATGGGGTGCTGGTGGCATGTGCGCAGTGGCCGTCCGTGATGGAGGTGGCCAGGGATGCATCCTGCAGGGTGGTTACCTATGGCCTTGATGCCCCGGCGGACTGGATGGCAAGGGATATTAATTTCGGTCTTTCAGACACGTCCTATGTGGCAGTGAACAAAAGCGGTCTAAAGCTGCCCGTATCCATTCGCGCACCCGGGCGTCACAACGTGCTGAACAGCCTTTCTGTCCTGGCCCTTTGCCATGCCCTCGGTCTTGATGTCAAGGCGGTTGTGGCAGGGCTTGGCGCGTGCCGTGGAGTCAAAAGAAGGCAGGAGGTGCGGGGAGAGGTAAGGGGAGTGGTGGTGATTGACGATTTTGCACATCATCCGCGAGCCGTTTCCGAAACACTCCTGGCGCTCAGGCAGCGCTACAAGGACCGCCGGCTCGTTGCGGTCTTTGAGCCAAGGACCAACACCAGCAGGAGGGCGGTGTTCCAGTCCGATTATGCCAGGGCGTTTTCTGCTGCAGACAAGGTCCTTGTAAGGTCCGTGCCCGACCCTGAAAAGGCCCCTGAAGGGGACAGGTTTTCCTCCAGGCTCCTGGTCAGGGACCTCATGGGGCACGGTATTGACGCCCATTTTCATGAGGATGCCACTTCTATTATCCAGGGAATATTGAAGGACCTCAAACCCGGGGACGTCTACGTCATATTGTCAAATGGCCCGTTTGAAAACATCCATGAAAGGCTCCTTGAAGAGATCGAGCACACCCGGGGGCGGGACAAGTGATATTCCGGGAAATCAAAAGGGGCAGTTCCTCTGGGGCACGCCTCGGGCGTCTTTATACCAGGCACGGGCCGGTGGATACACCTGTCTTCATGCCGGTAGGCACCCAGGCCAGTGTCAAGTCGCTAACTCCCGGAGAGCTCCATGAACTTGGAGCCGGCATCATACTGGGAAATACCTATCACCTGTACCTGAGACCCGGACACCGCCTTATAGAGTCCCTTGGCGGCCTGCACCGTTTCATGAACTGGCACCTTCCCATACTGACCGACAGTGGAGGATTCCAGGTTTACAGCCTTTCCCAGTCCAGGAAGATCCAGGAGGATGGCGTCCTTTTCAGGTCGCATGTGGACGGCTCCCTCCACATGCTGACCCCTGAGCTTGCAGTGGAAATCCAGGAGGCCCTGGGTTCGGACATCATGATGTGTCTCGATACCTGTATACCGTATCCGGCAGAACGGGAACAGGTAATTCAGTCAACAGACCTCACCACCAGGTGGGCGGCAAGGTGTCTTGACGCCCGGAAAAAGAAGGATCTCCTTCTTTTCGCCATAGTCCAGGGAGGAATGGACTGGAAGATGAGGTGTTCGCATACGGAAAGACTGCTCCAGATGGATTTTGACGGGTATGCCCTGGGGGGCTTGAGCGTGGGTGAGCCAAAGGAGATGCTCTTTGAAATGATAGCCTGCTCCAGGCCCTTGATCCCCCCTCGTTTTCCAGTTTATGTCATGGGAGTGGGGTTGCCGGAAGACCTGGTGGAATGCGTGGATCTCGGGGTGGACATGTTTGACTGCGTTATGCCGACCAGGAATGCCAGAAACGGAATGCTGTTTACTTCTTTTGGGCACATTGTTATAAAGAATGCTCGTTTTGCAGAAGACGAGCGCCCCGTTGATCCTGAATGCACCTGCTATACCTGCAGAAACTATTCCAGGGCTTATCTGAGGCATCTTTTTATGGCAAGAGAGCTGCTGTCTTACAGGTTAAATACCATACACAACCTGCACTATTACCTGGGCCTGATGGCTGCCATGAAAGATGCGCTGGCGCGGGACAGGTTCCCTGAATTCAAGAGGGATTTTTACAGCAAGAGACAATAAAACAGGCAAAGGAGAAGAATAACATGTTTCCATCCATCGTTTATGCAATGGGACCTCCTCCAGGCGGGGCCCAGGGAGGGCAGGGAAATCCCATCATGGCATTTCTGCCACTTATCATCATATTCGCCATATTCTATTTTCTGCTCATAAGGCCCCAGCAGAAGAAACAGAAGGAACACAGGAAGTTTCTGGAGTCTTTGAAAAAAGGCGACGAGGTCATCACGTCGGGCGGGATCATTGGAAGGATCTCTGGCCTTAGCGAAAATATAGTGACACTGGAGGTTGCCCCCAAGGTCAATATCAGGGTGGCAAGAAGCCAGATAGCAGGAAGGCCTACCTCAGAGACCAAGTAGTACGCCTTTGTCGCAGATACAGGGGGATATGCCGGTTAACCAGGCTGCCGTGCCGGAAGGTTTCCAGGGAAATACCGCCCTGTATCTGTGGACATTGCCCCACGTGGTGGAGGAGGAAGCCTACTTGCCCAGGCAGAATCTGGAAAATATCTGTTCCAGAATATCTTCCGTAGCGGTTTCCCCGGTAATTTCTCCCAGGTAATCAAGGGCCTGCCTGATGTCCAGGGCAGAGAGCTCCGGTGAGATTCCTGCCCTAATCCCGGCCCTGGCCTGCTCTACAAGTTGAAGGGTCTTTTCTATTATCTCCTTCTGTCTTACATTCGGAGCTACCTCGGGCAATCTTCCACTTGGCCCTAGAAGGCGTTGTCTGATTAGTTCCAGGAGCTGTGAAATCCCCATCTGGCGTTTTGCAGATATGATGCAATAGGGGGCGTCTTCCATGCCGGAATGAATCTTTCCAATGGATTCATACAGTGTCAATGCAACCTCCTCTGCCTGGCCTTCAAGCTTGTCTGCCTTGTTGAATACTACTATTACCGGAATCTTTTCATAGGTCTGGAGCATTTCCAGGACTGCCCTGTCCGAATCCTGAACAGGTGAGGAGATGTCAAGTAGCCACAAGAAGAGCTGGCAGGAGGGTGCAAGGCTGCGGATTTTTTCAATTCCCATTGCCTCGATTGGGTCCGGTTCGTCTCTGACCCCGGCAGTGTCCAGCAGTGTGACGCTTGCGCCATCTATTTCGATCCTGGCCTCTATGACATCCCTGGTTGTCCCTGGTATGTCGGTAACAATGGCCCTGTCCTGGCAGGAGAGCACGTTCAGGAGGCTGGATTTTCCCACGTTTGGCTTTCCTGCAATGATTACCGTTGCACCGAACCTGTGTATCCTTGTCCTTGAAAAGGCCTCTATCAGGGACTTGAGGGGTTTTATGACCTGGTGAGCCAGGAGATGATCCAGCCGTGCCTGGTCAATTATTTCTGCATCTTCCTCCGGGTAGTCAATGGCGACTTCCAGGGCTGCAAGGCATCCGGCAAGCTCCTGCCTGACAGTTTCGATCCTTTTTGAAAGCCGTCCCTCTACGGCCCCTGCGCTGATGAGGCCGAGGCCCGAGGCCTCTGCACGGGAGAGGTCACCTACCGCTTCTGCCTGGACAAGATCGATCCGCCCGTTCAAAAAGGCGCGCCTTGTGAATTCACCGGGTTCTGCCAGCCTTGCCCCGTATCTGATGCAGAGATCCAGTATCTGGGTCAAGACTGCATGGCCTGCATGGCACTGAATTTCAACCACGTCCTCCCTGGTGTAGGTCTTGGGCGCCTTCATGTAGACGGCCAGCACCTCGTCCACGGTGTGGCCGGAATCCGGAGAATAGATGTGGCCGTGGTAGAGCCTGTGGGATTTCATGGGCCGGGAAGAAGCCGTGGGCCTGAAGATCTTTCCCAGTATGTCAAGGCTCAGGGGGCCACTCATCCTGACAATTCCTATTCCTCCCGGGCCCTGGGGCGTGGAAATGGCGGCAATGGTTTGGTCTTCCCTGATCCTGGTCATGGAGTGGTTGTGTGTCGGGTTTGCGGACCGGGCCTTGCTATGTCCGGCCTAAAAGCAGTCTGCAAATCCGAAGATTTTGCTTCAATGACAGTGTCAAAACGGCTTCCAGTGCCGTGAACGGAACAGACTGGTCTATTTTGAGTTGTTTCTGTTCCTGGCAGGCCGTTTCCTCTTTCTGGAAGGGGTAATGACGACCTTTCGCCCCCCTCCTTCTCCAGAGCTGTGGGTTTTTATTCCCTTGGTGCTTCTAAGGGCGATGTGCACTATCCTTCTTTCCCTGGCTGGCATGGGCTGCAGGGAAACCGCCTTTCCCGTTTTTTTCGCCTTTTGTGCCATCTTTTCCGCCAGGGACACGAGGCTTTTTCTCCGCCGTTCCCTGTAGCCGCCGGCATCCAGCGGGACCCTGTAATTTATGTCGGAATCCCTTCTCTTGAGACAAAGATTTACGATATATTCCAGGGCGTCCAGGGTCTTGCCTTCTTTTCCGATGATCAATGACAGGTCGTTTCCGGAAATATTGACAAAGGGCCTGGAGGACTGTTCAACCGTGTTCGCTTCTCCCTCCAGGCCGGATTTTTTCAGGATTTCATTTGTAATGTCGCAGGCAGCTGCCAGCTGTTTTTCGACCAGTTCGGGAGGCACCTCTTCTTTTCTGGGTTTCCGGGGCCTTTTTTCAGCTTGCGATTCCCTTTTTTCCTCTGCCCTGGCAGGCTGCCGCTCCTGTTTTTCCTTATGGTTTTGAGGTTCGGATTCAGCGGAGACAGGACCCTTTTTTTCAGCAGGGGCATTGGCGCCTTCCTGGGGTGTTTCCCCGGCGGGTGCTTCCTGGGTGGCCTCCTCCCGGGGCCGATTTTCCTCTGGCAGGGCTTTCCTGAGGGGTTTGGCCGTGATCTTGGCCTTTCTGCCGCCCAGTCCGAAAAGGCCGGTGGAGCCCCTTGTTATGATCACTATGTCCAGGTCGTCCTTGTCGCACTTGAAATGATCACATGCGGCCTTGATGGCCTTGTCTACTGTCTTGTCCGAAAATTCCTTTGCTTCCATTACATTGTCATTCATATGTTCGTCCTGTAAAGCGAGTTTTTTAGCTGGGCTGCTGTTACTCCGTGAACTTGTTTACGTAATATTGCTGAACAATGGACAGGATGTTGTTTACCAGCCAGTAAAGCACCAGACCGGATGGAAAGTTTATGAACATGAAGGTGAATACCACTGGCAGAAGTTGCATCATCTTTGCCTGTGTGGGGTCCAGGGAGGATGGACTCATCTTCTGCTGAAAATACATGGATGCGCCCATTAGTAGCGTAAGCACGGGGATCCCGCCCAGCATGGGGACATCCACTCCCGGGATCATTAGCCTGTCCGGGGCGGAAAGATCATTGATCCATAACAGGAAAGGTGCATGCCTTAGTTCAATAGCTTGTAGAAGAACCTTGTACAGGGCAAAAAATACAGGAATCTGCAGAAGCATGGGCATGCAGCCACTCATGGGGTTTACCTTGTATGTTTTGTAAAGCTGCATGAGTTCCTTGTTCATGCGTTCCTTGTCATCTCCGTATTTTTCCTTGAGTTTCTGGAGTTTTGGCTGGAGCTTCTGCATCGTCTTCATGGACTTGGCACTCTTGTGTGCCAGGGGCCAGAAGGCGATCTTGATCAGGATGGTAAGTACGATAATGGCCCACCCGTAGTTGTGGATATACTTGTAGAAGAAATTCAGAACATACAGTAAGGGCTTTGCAATGGGATCGAACCAGCCAAAATTTATAGCCTTTTCCAGGTTGTGGCCCGCTGACTTCAGCCTGTCGATCTCCTTGGGGCCGAAATAGAGGTTCATCTTGCAGAACTTTAGCGTCCCTGTGCCTGTTACAGACTGGTTGATGGAGTGGTTCAGGCTGGTCTGGGTCGTGTCGTCTTTGTCCAGTTTTGTTATGACCATCTTCCAGGGGCCCTGGGTAATTTCCGGGACCACGGCCATCATGAAATAGTTGTCACCATAGGCCATCCAATCCAGGTTGCCGGTGTATTCATGGCGCTCACCCGGCTCCTTGAGGCTTACCTCCTGGAGTCCTCCCTTGGCAGAGTAATAGGATGGCCCGGAGAAGACATACGTGGTGGATTCCTTGTATGGCCTGTTATACATGAACAGCGTGTATTCATCCGCCGATGCCCCTGATATCTCCATGGAAAGTTCCATGCGGTAAAGGTCCTTGTGGAAGGTGATGACCTTTTTGAGGCTTGCTCCCTGGCCGAGCTCTGCAGTGAAGGTAAGGGTGGCCTGGGTCCTTGGACCGGTAAGATCGATCTTTTCCCTGTCGGCACTAAAATGCCTTGCCCTGAGGTCCAGTATCTTTCCACTGGAAATCTGAACGCCAAGGGGCAGCAGGGGCGGGCTAACGTTTACCAGTTCCACTCCTGGAGAATCCTTTTCCAGGGTCTGCTTGTATTTCTTCAGGACAAAGTGTTTAAAGTTGCCTCCTGTCTCCGTCAGCACGGCCCTGAAATAGGGAGTCTCTACGGTGACATCCTTTCCTGGTGCCGATTCTTCCTCCGGAAGCGCAGCTAGCCTGGCCAGGTTTTTAACCGGGGCCTTGTCCAGGGGGGGGGTCTCTTGCAGGGCAGCCTGTTTGGGTGCTCCCGCCGTGGTATTATTGGTGGCGTTGGCCCCCATCTGTGAGGGCATCTGGCTTCCGAAAAAATATTGAAAGACTGCAAGTACGGCAATAGAGAGTATTACAGCTAAAAGGGTTCTTGTTTCCATGATATTATGATCCGCCTGTGTTTATGACGTCGAGGCCTGATTTTGTTAAAATCCAGGTTTGTTTTCAGGGGAGAGGATCAAAACCGCCGGGGTTCCAGGGATGACAGCGAGACAGTCTTTTAAGGGCCAGGACAAGGCCTTTTTTGAAGCCGTATTTTTGGAATGCCTGCCTGCAGTATTCCGAACATGTCGGATGAAAT
>CAYZJS010000098.1:0-11514 GCA_964478865.1 uncultured Thermodesulfatator sp. | reverse complement strand
TGCCGTACCCATGCTGAGGGAAAGCGAGGTGGCAGGTGTCATGATCGGCCACAGCAGGGAGAAAAGAGGGTTTTCCTCCCTGGAGATGAACGTGTTCCAGGCAATAGCCAACCAGTCAGCTGTTGCCATCCGCTGCCAGATTCACCAGGAAAAGAGAAAGGAGACGGAAGAAAGATATTCCAGCATATTCAATATGGTCCAGGAGGCCATATTCGTCCATGATGCACGCACAGGTAAAATCCTGGAAACCAACTCGGCTGCACGCAGACTGTTTGGCACCACTACACAGGATTTAAACCGCTTCGGACCTGAAAAATTCTGCAGCGGGGTATTTCCTTATACAAAAGAAGAGGCCTTAAAGAAGATAAGAATGGTCCTTAAAGAAGGCCCTCAGACCTTCCGCTGGCACTCTAGGCGCCCGGACGGTAGCCTTTTCTGGTCGGAGGTTTCCCTTTCCCATGCAAAGATTGGAGGCAGGGACCGAATCATAGCGGTAGTCAGGGACCTGACCCACCGGCTTGAAGCCGAAAAGAAAATCGCTCAAAAGGCGGCGGAATTCGAGGCTATTTTCAATTCCATCCGGGATATCGTGGTCTTCGCAGACAGTGACAGGAGAATTCTCAAGATAAATCCTGCCACGGAGGAGATCACGGGATTTACCCAGGAGGAACTCATTGGAACTCCCACCAAGAATTACTATGTTGACCCACGGGACCATGAAAGGATAGGGGAGCTTTTCTTTTCGTTGGATTCACCCAGCGTCTCCAAGCCCTTTGTCACCCGCCTCAAGAAGAAGGATGGCACTGTATTTCCGGCCGAGGTTGTAGGCGGCCCCGTAAGGTCATGGGACGGCGAAATCCTGGGTTTTCTCGGTGTGGTCAGGGACATTTCCGAACGCACTGCCATGGAGCAAAAGATGCAGCACGTTCAGAAACTGGAAAGCCTGGGGGTCCTGGCCGGCGGGATCGCACACGACTTCAACAACATCCTGATGGCTGTCCTGGGAAATGCCGAGCTTGCCCTGGAAAAGATCAAGCTCGATTCAAAACCCGTAGAAAACCTGGAGGCCATTATTTCCGCAGCCAACAGGGCCTCTGACCTGTGCAGGCAGATGCTGGCATATTCCGGACGGGGCAAATTCCTCATAGCGGATATCGACCTGAACGATCTTCTGCGTGACATTCACAAAATGCTGAAGATGTCCATCAGCAAAAAGGCCATGCTGGATCTCCGCCTTTCAGAAAGGCCGGCAATGATAAAGGCAGATCCTTCCCAGATACAGCAGGTGATAATGAACCTCATTATAAATGCATCGGAATCCCTGGGAACCCAAACAGGCATCATCACTATTTCCACGGGTTCCTCCTTTTTCACCGCGCAGGACATGGAGCCTTTCATCTCGGAAGAAGTGCTTTCTCCAGGTGAATACTGCCATCTCGAAATTGCTGACACGGGAAGCGGCATGGATGAAAATACCAGGGCCAAGATATTTGAACCTTTCTTCACCACCAAGTTCACCGGCCGGGGCCTGGGGATGGCAGCCGTCCTTGGAATAATCAGGGGGCATAGGGGCGGCATCAGTATCAAAAGCAAACCGGGCCAGGGCACAACGGTAAAGATAATACTGCCCGCCAGTAAAAGCACCGTAAAACCAGTTCCCCAGGAATTTTTCAGCCAAAAACGGCCAGGATCCGGCAGGGGCACCATCCTCCTGGTGGATGATGAGACTTCTGTGCTGGAGGTGGCATCCAGCATGCTGGAGTATCACGGATTTTCAGTAATAACTGCACCAAATGGCCTGGAAGCGGTCGGGATTTTCAAGGAAAGAAAAGAAGATATAGATGCAATAATCATGGATCTTACTATGCCTGAAATGGACGGCATAGAGGCAAGCCGGAAGATACTGGAACTTGACAAAGGCGCCCGGATCCTGTTATCCAGCGGCTATGACGGCAATGAGGCCACAAGCGCCACATCTTCTTTAAATATCAGGGGATTTGTCCACAAACCCTACAGGCTTTCCGTGCTGGGTCAGATACTTAACAGCCTCATGAAAGATTCGGATTCAGGCAGCGGGAAAGTTGACAAATGACCATGCCTGCCAACATCTCTCCAAAATCCCGCCTTGTAACCCTGCTCCTGTGCCTCTTTTTCGGCGCCCTTGGATTCCACCGTTTTTATGTGGGCAAGGTGGGCACAGGGCTTCTCATGCTCGTCACCCTGGGCGGTTTCGGCATATGGGTTCTTGTCGATACAATACTGATCCTGGTCGGAAGCTTCACCGACAGCCAGGGCAGGGTGGTATTTCGCTGGTTTGAACCAGGCTCCATCTGATAGGCTCCTTCTGCCTCATCCCGAGGTAAAAAGCCCTTTTCTGCTCCTCCACAATACGGGAAAATTGCTGCGCTCTCCTCCGGGAAGACAAAGAATCTTGTAGCTGCTCACAGGATGCCAAATCTACTGCGTTGTCGGGCACTTGAAGTACAGGGAGTACCTCTTCGTACCATCCGCCTTGTATCTGTAGCACCCTGTAAGCAGTTACATTTCAGACGGTTGTGTGATAATACCCGCAGAGAATACTTTGAGGAGTTACAAAATTTTTCACATTCCATGACCAATATGCAGAATAACGTGATATAATATCGAAAAATTACGTATGGACGAGGAAAATGATCGGTCCTGTTCCCAAGGGATGTAAAGACAAGCATCCCATCAAGTGCTACATGCGTTCCCTGAAGGTAAAACTGATCTACAGCTTTGCCATCGTCTTTATAGTAACGGCCCTCTCATCCCTGGCAGCCATCTATTCCATATCCAAGGTGGAAGACAAGATGGAACTTGCAGAACTCCTGGATGTGCTCACACAGGAAATACTGCTTGTGCGCCAGAAGGAAAAAAATTTCCTGCTTTATGGCAATGTCCAGGAGCTGGAGGAGGCCCAGAATATCCTCGTCAAGCTGGAAAAACAGATATCCCAGCTGGATCCCGTCAGTTCCGAATATTTTCGAAACACCCCTAGGGAGATAGAGGCATACAAGGCCCTCCTGAAAAAGATCACTTCACGTAATGTCCCGGATGAAAAGGCCAAGACCATAAAGCTTGCCTTGAGAGAACAGGGGCACCAGCTCATGGGAGAAATCCTGGACACCACCAAGAAACTCAAGGATCACCTGGATGCACAAGTCCTGAGATACAAGGAGATATCCTTCCTGCTGCTCTGGATAGCCATCCCCATAGGCCTGCTCCTTTGCCTCTTCCTGGCGGAATGGATTCTCGAGCCCATAGAATACGTCAGGGAAAAGGCCATAAAGGTAATGAGCGGCGAACTAAACGCGATTCCTGTGGAACCCGTGGCCAAAAAATGCCTGGAATGCGACGGCCTGGTCCGCTCCATAAACAAGATGCTCGACACCATCGAGACAAAGCAGCAGCAGCTTGTGCAGTCAGAAAAGCTCGCTGCCATAGGAAAGGTCACCGCAGGGATAGCACACGAGATCAACAATCCCCTGAACAACATAAACCTGACAGCAGAGGTCCTCCTGGAAGACATGGAAGACATGAACCCTGATGAAAGAAAGGAATTCATCAGGGATATCCTGGTCCAGACGGAAAGGGCCAGGGAAATCGTCCACAACCTGCTCCAGTTCTCCAGGATGAAGAAGGCGGCCGTACGTGAAAGGATCGACGTGGCCGATCTCATAAAAAATACTTTTGCCCTGCTGAAAAACGAACTCAAGATAACCCATACCAGGGTGAAATCTTCCTTTAAAAAAGGCGTGGCGTTTGTCATCGGCAATCCCAACCAGTTGCAGCAGGTGCTTGTTAATATTATCCTAAATGCCATCCAGGCCATGGGAGAGGGCGGAAGCCTGGAAGTTAAACTGGAAGTTGATAGTAAAAACAAAAAGGTCCTGCTTTCCATAAAGGACAACGGTCCTGGCATCCCGCAGAAGGTGCTGGAGCACATCCTGGAGCCCTTTTTTACCACCAAGAAGGATGGAACAGGCCTCGGGCTTTCAGTCAGCTACGGGATCATAAAGGCTCACAAGGGAGATTTACGCATTGAGAGCAAAGAAGGAAAGGGCACCAAGGTAACCATTGAACTTCCCTTGGTTGATGACGAGGATGGCGAACATTGAATAAGGGGTTAACAAAAAAGAGCCATGGCTTCTTTTCTCATATATGTAATCGATGACGAAGACATAACCGTTCAGCGCCTGGTAAGGGCGCTTAGGACCTCCGAGAAGGACTCCAAGGTCCAGGGTTTCATCCTGGCCTCCGAGGCCCTGGAAGCCACCAGGCAGACCCCGCCGGACATTGTCATATCCGATATCAGGCTCAAGGATGCCGACGGTATTGATCTTATGAACAGGATCAAGGCCCTTGCACCCCATGCTGCCATCATCCTGATTACCGGTTATCCATCCATTGACCAGGCGGTAAAGGCCACCAAAAAGGGGGCATTTTACTATCTTGCAAAGCCCTTCTCTCTTTCGGAACTCCGCAAAACAGTCGCAGATGCAAAACAGTTTTTGACCAATCGCAAGCAAAAAGACCAGATCATTGAAAAGATCCGGAAGGATGGACGCCTGGGTGAAATCATCGGCACCACGCCGGAGATGCTAAAGATATTCAAGACAATAAAACAGGTCGGTCCCCTGGACTGCAATGTTCTTATCAAGGGAGAGACCGGAACGGGAAAGGAACTGGTTGCAAGGGCACTTCACATGCATAGCAGCAGGAGTTCCGGGCCTTTCATGTCATTCAACTGCGGTGCATTTACCGAGGAGCTCATTGCAAACGAACTCTTCGGGCACGAAAAGGGCGCATTCACCGGTGCCACCACCACCAAGCTCGGCTACTGGAGGCAGCCTCCAAGGGCACGGTGCTACTGGATGAAATAGGAGAGATGCCCCTTTCCATGCAGGTAAAACTGCTCAGAGTACTCCAGGAAAACGAGATCTTCCGCGTAGGAGGCACCACGCCGATAAAGATAGATTGCCGTTTTATAGCTGCCACAAACCGGGATCTTGATAAAATGGTGAAGGAGGGGGCCTTCAGGCAGGATCTCTACTACCGTCTTAAGGTGGTAACCCTGGAACTGCCGCCGCTCCGGGAAAGAAAGGCAGACATACCAGCACTGGCGAATCATTTTGCCAGAAAGGCTGCAAAAAAATTCGGCAAGGCGGCTCCCGTGGTAAGCCGTGATTTCGTGGAGGCTCTTGTGTCCTATCCGTTTCCCGGCAATTGCAGGGAACTTGAACACATGGTTGAAAGGGCGGTGGCCCTTTCACACAAGAAGAAGCTCACGGCCCAGGACCTGCCTCCGGACCTGTGGCTGATCCAGGAACCAGAGACAAGAAAAAAGGCTGCAGCGCCACTGAAAAACATGGAACTCGATTACATCTACGATGTTTACAAGAAAACAGGATTCAACCAGACGGAAACCGCCAAGATCCTGGGCATTTCCAGGACCACGCTCTGGCGCAAGCTTCGAAAGATGAACATCAGTACGGGCAAACTGAAGGAAGGGGACAAAAAATAGAAGTTCCGGCTTTCCTGGTATGGCTCCTGCGCATTTTATCCGGCCAGTTCCCAGAATGGTAAGTTGCCCTTTTATATAGTGGTTTTGTCGCATTCAGGGAAATAATCATCGAAATACCAGGAACACGGCTATTTCTTTCTTGCACCTCACCTTTCGACCAGTCGGCCCGTTACATATTTATGGATGATACTGGCCATCATGGTCTGGTAGGGGATTCCCTCTTCCATGGCTTTCACCTTGATGGCCGCGACATCCCTCTTAGGCAAACGGATATTTACCCTACTGTCTTTACGAAAGGTAGCCCTGGCAATTTTTTGGTATTCTTTTTTTCTGGTTTCCAGGTCGTCCACAGGAAGCCATTCTCCGGCCTCAACAGATTCAAGGATATCCCGTTCTTTTTTATCAAGCCTGATCTTCGCCATTTTTCTCACCTGTTAGATATATTTTTGTCATCTTTCTGCTGGGGATAATAGTTTTTAGAAAAATTGTTTTTTCTGTTTCCACAAAAGGTACAATCCATGCATAGTCTTCTATTTCCACGACATAAATTTGTTGAGAAGGATACTTTTGTTGATTGGGATGCTCAAGGACTGCAAGTAACTGGCCCTTTTCCAGCGCCAGGATCACTTCTTCAAAAGAAACGTTCCGCTCCTTTTTCAGGAGTGCATTTTTCCCGTCATTCCAGTCAAAATATTTCATGATCATATAGTAGCCTTTTGTGTGCCGATTGTCAATCAAAGGCTTCCATGACAAGAAATGGGGACAAGTGAATTATACTTTTTTACTTACGGAGCCATGGGGGAGCAGCAGCTGGTAAAGACTGTCGCTTTTCCAATATAGCCTCAAGACCTTTGAGGCCCTTATAGTAAAAAACTCCGGTGTAACGACAGCCCAGGAAATCCTTTCTGGACGCCGAACCCGCTTCCAACCATCTGGAAAGCAAGGGGGGCCTGGAAGGGTTTTGGAAACCATTGGAAGTAGCCCGTTACAGATTCTTAGGCGAAGCGGAGCGCCCGAAACCTCCATTTAGCGAGCGCAAGCGAGCGGCTTTGGAGCGTTTCAGCGAAGCAAGCCTTAGAAGCTGTTAGGGCGGATTCCTGTTTCCAAGGCCCTTTCAGGCCTCACTTGCCCTTCTCCATAAGGCTCAGGAAAAATGGTCTCTACACTCCTGAATCTGCAACAGCCAGACATGGAAATGTAATTTTTGCACGTATTTTCACGGTGGCTGCCTTTTTATCCAATGACAGCCGTACCTCTATTCATTTCAGGTGGGGATATTACCCCAGATAATCCCAAATTATGCACTTCAAATGCCTGAGAAAAGGATTTTGTTTGAATAATTCAATGGTTGGCTCCAATCCATACAGACAATCCGTTCACCCAAAAGGTGAAGTCTCATCCAGCGTTATGTCTCAGTCATTTGAAGCCGCGAGGGGCCCACAATTTTTCCGAATCTACTGCGTTATCAAGGACTTGAAATACCCAAGTATGTCTTCGCCCTCGATGCCTTGCATCTTCAGCAAACTTGCGAGCTTCATAATCTTGGATAATGCACTTCAAATGCATGAAAAGGATGTGCAAATCCGGGATTACTGTCCTGCCTTTGCGGCTCTTAAAACTGCCTCCTTCAGCTCTTCCAGCCGGAAGGGCTTCACCATAAAATCAAAGACCCCGTTCTTGAAGGCCTCCTTGGCGGTCTCAGGCTTGGCATAGCCAGTTATGATAATCACCCTGGCATCGGGATTTATCCTCTTCGCCTCCCTCAAGACCTCCATTCCGTCCAATTCTTCCATCTTGAAATCAGTAACCACGATGTCAAAGGGATTCTTTTCCATGAATTGGACAGCGGCAAGAGAATTGGTAAATATTTCCACATCAAAACCCATTTTGCCAAAAACCTGCTTCAATCTTCTGCCAACAATGGGCTCATCATCTATGATCACAAGACGAATGGAATTGGCCTTTGATTCTGTCATGATATATCTCCTGCCTGATCAGATATTTGGTGGTCTAAGATTCCAGCATGCATGGCTTTTTATAAACAGGTTGCAACCAAGTACATGGGACGATTGATTTGGCAATCTAAGATTTTTTACCATATGTACAAAAAAAACTCTACTCATCCGGATCTCATCAGTGAAGAGACACGTCATATTCGCCCCTGAGAAACGCCTCCAGGTATCTTTGCACCTGTGCATCACTTTCCATGTGAACATCCAGCTGCCGGGTGAATCCTATAAGCCTGCCCAGGATCTCAAGTATGTATTCCATGTCCTTTCTCTGCATATTGCCAATCCTGGCCGTCACCACGTCCCCCTTTGTCTTCACGTTCAGATCATAGGCCCTGAGGATCTCGGCGATGAGCCTTGCGCGCCTGGACCTCTTGGTGATATCGGTAGCCCCTCCCAGGAACCTGAAATAGATGTGATTGTCCCTGGGGAAATCGCTGCAATAGGCATCCACGATGTTGAAATGATAACCGAATCTGAGACTGAGGTTGACATACTCCCTGGTAATGATTGCTATGTTATGCCCGGAATACTGGCCATCCAGGGCGTCCGTGGGGGCCTTTATCATGCTCGACACCATGTCCCTCAGGCTGATATCCATAACGGTTGTATGCCACACACCGGGTGCGGTCATGCCCTTGAGGAGTGCCCTGAAAGGTATGGAGGTGATGTGTTCAAGTTTGCAGTGGTCTTCCGGGGCATCCTTGGAGATTCCTCCACCCAGGTCGACACAAAGGATTCCAGCCGGGATAGGAAGATCCAGGCGCTTTGTGATGTTTCCCTTGAGCAGCCTCTTTTCATCCTTTCCAATCTCTATCAGCTCCTGGACCGCCTTTTCGTGAATGAACCTCAGGATGTCGTGGTAGGTTTCGCAGTTTTCCATCCTGAATTCTTCTATCAATGGATCTACCAGGTTCAGGGGGGCGACTGCGTCCAGAAGTCTCCTGAGAAGCCTGAAATCCCTGGACTCAAAGACATTCATGGAGCGCGAGTTCCTGTATCTCAAGAGCTCCCTGACCTTTCCCTTGTAGATCTTCTGGTCTTCGGCATCAACCGTGACTACCATGCCATCTTGAACCTTTGACAAGATGCCGGAAACATTCACAAGACATGGCACTCCAAGCTCCCTGCATATGGTCGCCATGTGACTGACAGGTGTGCCGACCTCTGTAACTATGGCGGAGACCTTTTTCATGACCTGGACAAAGTTGGACATGTCCCTGGGGCTCACCAGTACTGCACCCTCCGGTATATCGTCCAGGTCCTTAAGTGTCCTGACTATCTTGACGGGCCCGTAGCCTATGCCCTGCTGGGCGGTAAGCCCCTCGCCCTTTGAGATCACCTCGTATTTCTCCTCAAGGTCCAGAAGGGCCCTTTCTATGTGCTCCTCTTCCTTTACCAGAAGTTCCCTGGACTGGAGAATGAGCATCCGGTCATCGCTATCCACTACCCATTCCACGTCCTGGGGCCTCTTGAAATAGTTTTCCAGCCTGAGCCCCATGTCTGCAAGCCGAAGGATTTCTTCGTCGGTAAGACAAGGTTTCTCCTGCAGTTCAGCAGGGACCGTACGCTTTTCCAGGCCACCGGCAAGGCTCAGGTAAAGTGCCTCTTTTTTCCTGTTCACCTGTCTGCTCACGATCTTGAGCCCGTCCCTTCTGGATACCCGAAAGGTGTCAGTCGGCATCTTCCCGTCCACAACGGCCTCTCCCTGTCCCCAGTTGCCCACAATGACCATGTCCTCTGAATGTGAGTCCAGGGGATCTATGGTAAAAAGGACCCCGCTGCTCCTGGCATCCACCATGAGCTGACAAAGGGCGGCAATGGACATCTGCCCTTCCCCTTCGAATATGGTACGCCTGTATTCAATTACATGCTTGCCAAAAAGGCTTGCCATGACCTTCCTGTAGGCCAGGAACACGTCCAGGGGCCTGGCCCTTATGTTCAGTACGGTGTCAAATTGACCTGCAAAGGAAAAGTCCATATCCTCTTCCTGGGCACTGCTCCTGACTGCAAGATACGGCCTGTCCACGCCACCATGATCCATGCGGGCCAGGGCCTCGGCAATTGAATCCAGGAGCCGCGGCGGGGGCTCAAGCCTGTTTATTTCCTTTTGAACCTCTTGGCGCAGGCCTTCTATCTCTTCCTGGTTGACAACAGGTGAAGCAATTAGGCCTTCGAGCCTGTCTATCTTTGAGGCAAGCCCGCTATAGGCTATCACGTCATGGTAGGCCCTGGTTGTAATTACAAAGCCGTCCGGCACGGGAAGCTCCAGGTCCCTTATGATCCTGGCAAGGTGCCTTGCCTTGCCTCCCACTATGGCGTTGTGAGACCTGGTAATCTCCTTTAGAAGTATCACGGGAGGACCGTTTCTGTCCTCCCTCTGCTTGAGGATTTCCACAAGATGCCTTGTCACCCTGTCATAGACCTCGTAAAGGTCCTTGTACTTGTTGTCACACAGGGTATTCAGGGCATTCACGCTCTTTAAAACCGCCTCTGACAGCTTTTCATAGGATTCATCGATATAGCGCCTGTCGAATATGTAGTCGCCACTGAGCTTTTCACCCATGTCAGCTATTATTTCAAGGGCTGCCTGGTTGGATCGAAGAACCTTCTTGAACTGCTCGAATTTAATCCTTACGGATTCTTCCCTGTGCCCCTGACTGGCACCCAGGCTCCCCCTTATCTTGTCAAATAGCTCTTGAAAAAACACCACTCTTTTTTACTCCACGGAAAACAGGGTTGATTATAGCGCCGTATCAAAATTTATCCCGGACTAAACACAAAAAGCCCCTAACTCCTCACAGGGTTCTTTGGGGTATTATCGCACAACTGTCTGAAATGTATCTGCTTACAGGATTCCACAGATACACTGTACTTCAAGTGCCCGACAACGCGGTAAATGTAGTGCCCTGTGAGCAGATACAAAAGCCCCGGCCTTATCACAGGATGAAGCAAGGCAGGGGCTCTGAATGAAGACCAAAGATACTTCTTCGCCTTAAGTATTCTCCTTTTAGTGTGCTCCACCCCCTTTAAATATCATGCCAACACCAAATCCGGCTATAATGGCAACTACTATGGCAATGATACCATAAAGGGCCGGCCTTTCGAAGGCCATGTGGGAAAGAAGCTCCTCGATCCCTACTCTCTGGTCCTTGATCATGGCCTTGGCCTTGTCCACTACCTGTCCGTCCCTTATGGCTATGGCCTCCACGTCGTATTCTCCCGGAGGGGCTTCAAATGGCCAGTCTATATCAAGTTCATAGGTCTGGCTGGCAGTATCCACCCTGATCACACCGGACTGCTCCAGATAGAGGTGTTCTTCCTTTTTGAACTTCATGAACTCTGCAAGCCACTTTTCCCTGTCCAGGTTCTTGAGGTTGCTCTTTATCCGCGCCTTCTTTTTCAAGGAATCGAATCCGATGGAAAGCTCGGCGCACTTTTCAGGGGACAGAAGCTCGTGGGTGTCCCTGGTTGAATAAACAAGGTACACGCCAGGGACATTTTCAAAGGTCATGGTACCGAGCTTCATCCAGAATATTCCCCCGGCCTTGCCCTTGTACTTGAGGTGTTCCTCTCCCGGGGGCGAATGTATCTGGATAACCAGGTCCGGGGCCTGTAGGCCCTCTCCAGTGATCTTGACCTTTGTGCCATGGTATCCCAGGCTTATGGGTATGGTGCCCGGGGTCACCTTGCATGTAAAGGCCAGGGCCTGGCCACTTGCATACATGCCAAGCGCAAGGACAAACGACAGCGCAAACAAATATTTGAGTATCATTCTTCTAAGGTTTGTCATGATCAGTGCCCTCCTCCGTGTGCCAGTAACAGAGATGGTTCGAGTACCAGGCCGAGGATCATCTTCACTGTTACACCAAGGACGATTATGGCCAGCAGGATCTTGAGCTGATCGCCGTGGAGTTTCTTTCCAAGCTTGGTACCAATCTGGGCCCCGATGGTGGAACC
>CAYZJS010000097.1:0-3853 GCA_964478865.1 uncultured Thermodesulfatator sp. | reverse complement strand
CTTTTCAACCTGTCCCCCTTTTGTTCCGGGTTCTCCAGGCTCAACCTGTCCCGGGGCTACCAGTGGGGCAGAAATCCATCTCAAGACCTCATCAAGCCGTGGCGGCGGCTCTTTTGAAGGCCTTCCTGTCTCATCCCGTTTTCCCAAGCTTCCGGGGACATGATTCTCCACGGACCTTTTCCGGAAATCTGCCTGAATATCCTCATTTTCAGGCATGGTTTCCCTGGAGGGTCTTTTGGAGTATTCCTGTTTTTTAAGGGAAGAATTATCAGCGCTCTTTCTTTGAATCTTGGGAGAAAGGATGCTTTCTGCCGGGAATTTTAGGGCATGACCAGGTTGTTTCCTGTTTGCTTCCAGGGGAGCCTGTCTCTGCTCGGCTTTAGTTTTTTTGTTGTCCTGGCACGGCTTTTCCGGCTTCCCGTGCTGGAAAAAATCCCTTCGTGGGCCTTCATTTTGCATAGGCGGCATGTCCGCCTTTTTATTTCCACGGGAGGGTTTGCGTTTCAGGTCAGATGCCTCCAGCCCTGGCTCAGATGGGGAAATAACCTCTTTCACCTCTTCCATGTGAATGGGCGTCATGCCATCCTCCATCTTTTCGGCTGAGGCCTTGCAGGCAGGGAAGGTGTGCTGTGCCTCTGTCCCTGGTTCGACCTTGATCCCTGTCTGGCGCATCAGCGCGGAAAAGTAACCATTTTTCATAACAGGCCCTCTTCTTTATCCAGCAGAGACAGGTAGAGTTTGCGCCGCCAGGGCGGTATGGAAAAGACCTCTTCTTCACTCCAGTGGTAGCCAAAGGCCAGACGGTGAACCGTATGGATTAGTTCGGTCTGTTCCTTTTGAAGCTCCTGGACAAGAAGTTCTTCAAGATCCACCCAGTACGTGTCATCCTGCCCGCAGTGCGGACAGCTAGCAGTAACTCGGAAATTTACCAGCGGATCGGTTTCAGTCATGGCCTCGTCAATGATGGCGATCCATTCATCCGGTATCAGGGGTTTGTTCCCTTTCTCATCCGGAGCCTGCAGATCCTGTATCATTGTCATTGTGGCCACGTGCTCATGGGGAAAAGACCGTTCCAGCCAGGAAAGCTGGTCCCTGCAAGTGGGCCTTCGAAGAACCAGGATCTTGTCTTCAATCTGTATGGTAAAAGGATTTGCCTCATCACTCCTTCTTTGCAGGCCCCTAAGCTCATCCAGGGAAAACTCAACCTCCATGGATTCAAGACAGTCCTGGTTTGAACAGCGCAAGCATACACTCAGCCCCTTCATGCCCCCTGCCGTGACAATGGTGGCAAGGCCCTCTATCCTCTTGCCAACGGAGAGCTCTTCAAAAAATCCTTCATGCAGGCGCCTCCCGTTTTTATCACTGGTGCAACTTTTCAGTATTTCGGTTATCAGGTGGATCCTTGGCCTGGCATGGAAGTCTATTTCCAGATCGTCCTTCAGCAGCCCGAAAGGCCTCAGAAACGCAGGCCCTTTGCCGTATTCAGCCAGGGTGTCCGAGGAGACGTAAGGAAACGGCATTTTCCCTCCGGTGTTATCTGCAGGCAAGGCCACTTGTGCGATTCACCTCCTGAAAGTATCAGCCTGCGGCAGGAACGTCGCTTGCTTCATCGGGTTCTTTCGTGTCCATGTCCCGTTCCCAGCCCTCGAGCTCTATCTTTATGCTCTCTATGGCTACTGCATTGGCATTGGCATCGAGGTCTGGAATGGCCGTGTATTCGCTGACCCAGCAGTCGTAGAGGAAATAACGAAAGGCTACGTGTCCCTTTTCGTTCATGACCTCCAGGGTCAGGTCCTTCTTGTACTTGGCCAGGTCCATGCCTGTATCACCGGAATATGGATGGACCGTGTTGGCCCATTTCTCGAATTCCCGGTCATGTGTAATGCCCCGTTCCATGGTTATGGCATCATAAGTGGTGCGTCCGGGAGACTTGTGGTCAGTGCTGTTTTCTCCACCTTCCCTGTGCTTGACCACCTCAGTGGTCCTTTTCAGCGCCCCGACCTTGCTGACTCCAAGTACGGGTTTCCCATCCATGACCACCCTGAACTTGTAGTTTTTATAGGGATCAATCCTGTGAGCATTTTTGACAAACCCTGTACCCATTTACTTTCCTCCTTTTCTACAGTTCACCTGCAATCTGCTGGATCTTTATGATCACGAACTCTGCAGGCTTGAGAGGGGCAAAACCGACCTCGATATTCACGATGCCGAGATCCCGGTCTGCCTGCGTAGTGGTTTCTCCATCACATTTTACGAAAAAGGCCTTGTCCGGCGTGCTGCCCTGGAAGGCGCCCTGCCTGAAAAGCCTCATCATGAAGGCCCCCACGTTCATCCTTATCTTGGCCCAGAGGGGTTCGTCGTTCGGCTCAAAGACAACCCACTTTGTGCCCCTGAAAAGGCTTTCTTCAATGAAAAGGGCCAGGCGGCGTATGGGGATGTATTTCCACTCGGAGCCGAAATCGTCTGCTCCATCCATTGTTCGTGCTCCCCAGCTCACTATTCCTGAAGGAAACAGGCGTAGGCAGTTGATCCCTTCCCGGTTCAGCACCCCGTTTTCCATGTCTGTCAGGCTGATCTCCAGATCGGATATGGCGATGATATCCGCATCCGTGCCTGCCGGGGCCTTCCAGACCCCCCTGTCGGAATCGGTCCTGGAAATGAGACCGGCGACTGCTCCTGAAGGCCCCACCTTTTTTAGAAGCCCGTTTTCCCGGACCACCACCCTGGGATAGAAAACCGCTGCATGATCCTTTACTACACCGATCCTGAGCTTTCGAATGCCTACCGAGGGGTCTGTTGCCTTTGAATATGAATCAGACCAGCTGCCCGGAGGGTCGATCAACAGAAAGGCTCTGTTTCTCTGGCAGTAGGCGCTGGCAGGCCCCCAAAGACTCCTTTGCTGGTCTTCGGTTAAAGTGGAATCCCCGGGTATGACCATCAGATTAAAAAGATCAACCAGGTCAAGGGCATGAAAGCCCGTGTGATCCAATTCGCTTCCCTTGTAACTTGCGGCATCTGGAGATTCTCCCTCTACCCCTGCCACCACTGCTCCATGAAAGGTGCCCGAACCGCTGCCGAGTGAATAGAATCTGGTATTGGTTTTGAAGTAAGATCCAATATCGTTAGGGCTTGTTGTAATGCCGGCACTGAAATTGTTGAGTCCGGAGTTCTTTTTCAGAAACAGTCTTGAGCCTGAAACACTTGCTACCCAGCCAATGCCTTCATCATTTATGGCTGAGGCCATAATGGCCAGTTTTTCCCGCAAACCGTCGAAATTTTTTGTGTGTTCGTCCACGTATCCTTCATACCATTTATCCGTGGGAGCAGTGGTCTGGAGGGACGTACCGAGATCGATGGTGTTTCCGTCGAGATTGATGGTGTTAAAATAATCTTGGGGTTGATTGGCCAGGGTGTTTAAATTTTCGAAATCCAGAAATGTTCCGCTGGGCGCAGGCCGGAGCACGGAATAACGGGTTTTTTCTATTCCGCCTTGATCCGTGCCCAGCATCAATATTCCAGCTGCACCATTGTCAGGCCCCGGCTGGATTGAAATTGATTTTTTTTCTGCAGTGGCCGATTCAAATCGGAGGACCTGAAGGACGGGCGGACCGGAAGCAAATTGTTCAAATTTTACTTCCACCGTATTCTTGAGCGCTGCCGGGAGGGCATTGTTCACGGCATTCTTGATATTACTTAGCAGCGTTGCTTCAGCCGCTCCGTGAGGAAATGCATCTTTAAGATCCACTTCGAAGAAAGCGCTGCCATCTATGCTTATCCTGAATTTGTAAGTACCGTGTGATTCTGTAAGGATGTCAGACAGTTCGTTTCTGCCTGCAGCATTCTTCCTGAAAGG
>CAYZJS010000096.1:0-7819 GCA_964478865.1 uncultured Thermodesulfatator sp. | reverse complement strand
ATCCTGGATGCCGATATGCACGGGCCTGATATACCGATAATGCTAGGCATAAAGGAAAGGCCGGTAGGGCGGGGCGGCATGCTCATGCCCCTTGAGAAATATGGAATCAAGATGATGTCCACCGGAACCCTGGCGGGAGAGGGGACTCCTATAGTATGGAGGGGACCCCTGGTCAATAAGGCCATAAAGGAATTTCTGGGGCACGTGGACTGGGGGGACCTTGATTATCTTGTTGTTGATCTCCCGCCTGGAACGGGAGATGCGCCCCTGACCTTGGCCCAGGCCATACCCCTTGCCGGTGTTATCATTGTCACTACACCTCAGAAGGTTGCCCTTTCGGACGTAAGACGTTCCATTGCGCTCTTTAACAGTCACGATATCCCTGTTCTTGGAATAGTGGAAAATATGTCATATTTCAGGATTCCAGGAGGAGAGGAAACCGTTGAAATATTCGGCTCTGGAGGGGGGGACAAGATAGCAAAGGCATTCAGGCTGCCAGTGCTGGCAAAGGTGCCCATTGATCCTGAAATAAGAAAGGGGGGAGATGAGGGGCGCCCAGTAGTGCTGGACGACCGAGGGGAAGTCACGGAGGTCTTCTCCAAGCTTGCCGACAGGGTAGTGGAGCTTACCGGGAAAAAGGGTGATAAATAACTCTAAATATGTCTTTCAATACCCCAGGAAATCGATATAAACCTTTGAGATTGGATTCCGTCAGGAAGGATGAGCTTTTTGATCTCATAGTAAAAAATTTTCCTGTGGGTCTCATAATCCTGGACCGTGATGAGAAGATCCTGGAATTCAATCCTGCAGCAGAAGAAATAACAGGTTTCAAGAAACAGGAGATATACGGGAAAAAGTGCCATGCAGTGCTGCTGGGAATCCCTTGTCACCTTTCCGAGCTCAAGGAATCTGCCTCTGCTGACAAGGTTCTGGTGCACTCCGAGGGGACCATCAGGCACAAGGACGGTCACGAAATTCCTGTGCGCTATACTGCAGCACCATTGGTCAAAGACAAGGAACTTAAGGGTGCCATAGCAGTATTCCGGGATGTTACAAAGGAAAAACAACTTGAGCAGCACAGAAGGGTCCTCATCTCCATGTTTGCCCACGATCTCAAGGGGCCGCTGGCCGTTGCCGGTGGACTTCTCATGAGGCTCAAGCAGGAAAAGGTGGGCAATCTCAACCAGAAGCAGCTTCAATACATAGATGCCATTTTGAAAGAGGTGGGCAGGGTCGAAAAGTACATTCGTTCCTTCCTGGATATTGTGCGCATGGAAGCAGGCCAAATAACCCTGGCCAGGAAAATGTGCGACCTGAAAGGACTTTTTTCAGACATTCTCGGTTCAGTGGAGATAAAGGCCTCGCAGAAAAACATAAAAATTGAGGTGGAAATTCCTGAAGACATTTCTCCTGTATATGTAGACAGGACCCAGTTCCAACGGGTTATCCAGAACCTGCTGGACAATGCCATAAAATATTCACCTGAAAATTCCGTGGTAAGGATAAAATGCGCGGAAAGTGAAAAGAATGTACTCATAGCAGTAGAAGACAGTGGTCCCGGCATCCAGGAAGAGGACCTGCCCTACATCTTTGATCCGTTCTACAGGGCCAACTACTCAGGAGACGTGGAGGGCTGCGGAATAGGGCTTGCCATTGTTAAGACCATAGTGGAGGCACATGGCGGCAAGGTCTGGGTCAGGAACAAGAAACCTCCTGAAAAGGGTGCCATATTTTCCTTTTCCATTCCAAAATTCGTGGATATGCCTGCCAAGACCAACCATTAAATCCCGCCCTACATTTTCAATAAAATTGTTTCTGTCCAGGATTTCTTCCGATAAGTAGTAAAAAAAATCCCCAGGGGTTTTTATGTCTAAAATAGAAGGAAATACCAACAGTAAATCTGTGCCATGTCACAACCGAGACGCCTTTTTGCTAGATGTTGAAGGCGAATTAAACCGTATATGGAGATACGGACACAGGGCCACTTTTTTATTAATAGAAATAAATAATTATAACGGAATAACCGGTGATTATGAAAAGATTTTATTTGATGAGATCAGGAAAGAACTCAGGACTTGTGACAGGTTGTATTTTATGGGAGAGAAACTGTTTTCCGCAATTCTGCCAGATACCCATGAAGGTGGGGGGGAATATGCTGCCCTGAGATTAAAGCGGGAAATAGTCCGGATTGCCAAGGATAAAGGAGAAGATATAAGCTTGAATATAGGCCTGGTGAGTACGGGACCAGAGCAGGTTTCGAGCCTAAAATCCATATTGTCGGCCCTTGAAAAAGACCTGGAAAGGGACAGGCAGTGTCAAATGTTTCTGTCCAGGGCAGGGGGCGCATCCTTAACACGAGAAACCCGAGTTCTTTTTGTTTCGGAAAACCTGAAGGAAATCAAGATAATAAGGAAGAACCTGGAGCCTGTCTGTAGGATTGTTTATTTTAATGAGAACATTGGTGGCCTTTCCTTTGACGACGGGATTGAAAAATGCGTGATTATCTTGGAAGAAGGTAAAAGTTCACTCGATATTCTAAAAAATATACAAAAAAATCATAGGTTAAAATACATATTTAAAATATTGCTGGGGGACTCGGCAAATCCAGATAAATATGACCTTGTCGTCCCAAGGGAATATGACCCGGGATTCCTTTGTTATGCGGTTTTGAGGGCTTTTTCCCAAGAACAGCCAGAAAAGACTAGCAAACAGGCCAGGAAATACATAGATACGCTAACTGCCATAAGTGCAGCCACTCACCAGCTCAACCAGCCGTTGCAGATAATACTCGGGAAAATGGAGCTCATGTTGCTGGATCTGGATAGTGGCCATCTTGAGCCAGCAGAACTAAAAAATGTTCTGGCCGAGATCAGGAAGCACGTCCTTTTGTCTGCAGACATAAACCAGAAGATCAACCGTCTCACCAAGGTCTAGAAATTTTGCCCATATATCCGACAACCGTCCGATTTTACAGAATTTGTTTTTATTTTACATAATGTATCTTATGCGACATTAAGAAAGTAGGCCCAAAACCCTTCTTTCCTGCGGCTACCTTGTTTTTCAATGATGGATTTTGGAAAAAAGAAAAAGGGGTGATGATTCACCCCTTTTCCCGTGGGGAGAGGAGGAGGAGAAGAAACTTAACCTAGGTCCTTGATCAGGTCCTTAAGCATGGCATTTGCAACCTTTTCAGCATCAACCTTGTATGTGCCGTTTTGAACCTGCTCTTTTATCATCTGAAGCCGTTCCGCCCTCTGGGGCTCCTGGGAGCTGGAGGTGTTTTGTACCTTGTTAAGCAGCCTGGACCTGCTCGACAAATGGACGGTGTCTGTTTTCACCTGAGATGCATTTTGCTGCTGAGCATTTTCCGCCTGCCTGTTTTGCTGGTTGTTAACACCCTGTGTGTTGAGATATTTTTCGATCTGAAGATTTTGACTCTGATCTCCTATTTTCATCTTTTCATTCTCCGTTGTTGGTTTCACCTGAATATAAATTCTCCACCATTTTTTTCAAATCATTGATGGAAAGTTCTTTGATGCCTTCGCCGTTTCCTTCCTTGTCACTCAATAGCCTGAACCTGAAATCCGGGGTCTTTTCCTGGCCTGTAATAAGTTCCAGGGGATCTGCAAGCTTTTCACCTACCTTTTCAAACAGGTGTTCATCAATATCCGTGTTTGTTTCTTGTCTTTTGGCGCGGGATACGATGTCAGACGTGATCTGGTCCAGCACCTGCCTGCGTTTTGCCTCGGTGGAGATGGATATAATATCCGGGCTTGGCTTGGCCTGGCTGGAGGATTTAAGGCCGAGAAGACTCCTTCTGCCAATTCTCTGGCCGTAGGCCTTTATAATATGCTGTATGTGAAAATTGCTCACATTCATAACGGGTGATGCGCCTTTTAATTAGTTTTATCAATTTTTTTTCCCGTATCTTGTTATGTTTTTCGTCATTTTCTTAAGGCGACTTAAATAATGTACCCCTATCCCATGTTGAATCCGGGGGCAAAAATACATAAAAAAAGCCGGCTGGTAACCGGCTGTAAAAAAGTGTGTTTCTTGTAAGTTTATTTGGCCGCGTCTTGCAACCTTGAGCCCGGACGAAACTTCACCACTTTTTTTGCGGGAATCTTCATCTTTTTCCCTGTCTGGGGGTTTCTGCCCGTTCTGGCCTTTCTCTTTGTCACATAAAAGGTGCCAAATCCAACCAGAGTGACCTTGTCGCCAGACCCCATGGCATCCATTACGGCGTCCATGAAGGCATTTAATGCCCTCTCGGCAGCCGCCTTGGAAATCCCAGCTCCTGTTGCCATCTGTTCCACCAATTGTCCTTTATTCATAAAGGCCCTCCCATCATCTTACAGATTTTGCCCACAAGAAAACCGGACATATTTGCTTTTATATTAGGGAAAACCAAAGAAAAGTAAAGACTTTTATTTAATTTTTCAAAAAAAATGTGAATCTCTCATCTATCCTTTCTATCTCTCCAAAATCCATTTTTAAGCATTCATTTTCGCGACTTTCAAGAAAAATGTAAACCGATTTCTTTATTATCCTGATTTTTTTTAGGTTAATCCTTTTTAGTCTGAAAAAATCTTCTAATTTTTCGATTATAATCAAATTTTCTTTGGAAATTTCGTTATTTCTTGATACACGCGTTGCCATGCAAGACTCTGCATCCCTGCCCCAGAAACTGTAGCCCCACTGTCTTAGCGCGGATCTTATTTCATCCTTGTTAATTCCAATTTCAGCCAGAGGGGTTTTTATTCCAAGTTCCCTTAGCGCCCTGAGGCCCGGACGGTCCGAGTACAGGTCGTCGGCCTGGGTACCATCAAGCAGGTTTCCTGCTCCTTTTTCCCCTGCAGCCTCCAGCATTAGGGAATACATCTTTTTCTTGCAAAAATAACATCGAAGTTCATTGTTGGAACAAACAGTCTCGTCGTTCAAGGCATTCCATTCAATATAATGGGGTTTGATACCTAGTTCGTCCGATGTTTCCTCGATGATATCCCGCTGAAATGAGGAGATAAGTGGTGAAATGACCGTAAAGGCACTGACTGGGACATCAGACCATCTCAAAAGGGCGGCAAGCAGAAATGAACTGTCCAGCCCGCCTGAAAAACCTGTTCCCACAGGTGACCACAGCCCTTTTATCCATTCTTTGAGTCCTTTCAGCTTTAGTTCAAGGTCGGGATGCTGGTCCACAAAGAGTTTTTTCAGGAAGGAAGGAGCTCCTGAGGCTGTCCCAGGAGGAACCTGCCGTCATCTATCCATTTTTTCAGGATTTCAGCTATTTCTCTGGCCCTTACATAGCTCGACAGGGGGGCAGTCTTGACCCTCTTGCCGCCTATCTCGATTTCTCCCGTCTTGAGTTCAGCATATGTGACTTCCTTTATGGATTCTGCCTTCCCCTTGGGGTAGGCTGCTCCATAGTCAACAACCTGAGTGATAATTTCATCATCACCCGTACCAGCCTGTCCGGCTATGTCCTCGTTCAAGACCGGAATGGGTACGCCAAGGCCCACTGCAAGGGAACACCCGTAACCAAGTATGCTGACGCCCACCAGCCATCGGGGCGACATCTGCTTGAGGTCCCCCGTCACCATTAAAGTACCGGCAGGAGTGCGGGGCATGCCCTTTTCAGTCCTTTCCACCTGTGGGTTGTGTTGAGTGCCAGGTCCTACTATGTAACCCGTTCCGCCTCCAAGGAAGATCCTGGTCCCTATACCCATGGTCTTGTATTCCGGGTCGTTGAACAGGGGACTCAGCTGCCCGGACGTGCAGTAATTGGCATTTGCCATCCTGGGTTTGAGGGTGCCCATGTAGGTAAAAACTGTCTTATCAGTCAGGTTTACCGCACAGTTGTAGTTCTGGTAGGCATTCCTAGGATTACAGAGCTGGGCAAATGGCATGTCCTTCAGGGTGATGCGCTTTTCCACGAATTTTTTTGGGTAACAGTGGGTCCCGTAGGCCTCGGCCCGGAGTTGAATGGATTTCCCGGATACAAGGTCATGGATTACATGCCCTCCTCCGTAAAGGAATTCTCCCGGATAAATCTTGTTCAATGGGTCGTCTTCCCTGGGTTCTGTTGCACCGATATAACAGTCTACCGCTGCCAGGCCGGCATAGGTCGGGACCCCGTTCAGCCATACCCTGGCGGTCTTTATACCCGGCTTGGTGTGACCTATGTTCAAAAAGGCACCGGAAGAACACATGGGGGAAAAGGTGCCGGTGGTTACCACGTCCACGTCTCTTGCAGCCCTTACCCTGCCCTTTTTCCTGACAATACCCACCATCTCTTCAGCAGTGACAACAACCGCCCTGCCCTGCCGGATCTTTTCGTTTATTTCCTGGAAGGTCTTTTTTACCTGAAAGTTTGCCATCTCGTCTCTAAAAAGCCGTTATTCTATGAGGGAAAGCACCTTGTGGCCCATGTTCTCAATCGCATTTATGATGGGATCCATGTCCGCCTTTTCGAGCCTGATATAATAGACCTTTTTCCTGGAGGACTGCGTATCCACGCCAACACTGATGGTCTTGCCACCAAGGTTCCTGATTACCTTCAAGACGTCATCTATGCTTCCGTGTTTTTCGTCCAGCACGATGTCCAGCCTGGTGCTTTCCTCAAGGAGGCCAAGGAGCTCGATGAATGCACCGAGTATGTCCGTGATGGTAATGATACCCACGAGCCTTCTCTTCTCCAGAACAGGAAGGCCTCCGATCTTGTACTGGTAGATCAGGCGGGCAGCGGAATCCACGCTGGCATTTGGATCAATGGTAATGGGGTTGATTATCATTACATCGGCCATGGTAAGGTCGTTGATCATATCGGTAAGGAGATACTGGCGCAGATTGCTTTCAGTAACAAAACCGAGCATTTCGTCGTTGTCCAGGACGGGCAGATGCCGAATGGAATGATGATGCATTATTTCTATGGCATCCTTCAGCCCTGCATCCGGAGAAATGGTGATGATGTTTTTGTTCATCCAGTTTTTGACCTTCACGGCTTTTGAATTCCTCCCCTTGGCGTTGATAAATCAGACAGACCCATGACCTTGAACCGGTATAGGACGTTATAATATGGCAGCGGCTTTTCCTTTTCAATGGAAAAGACTGAAATATACCAGTTCAAAAGGTGCTTTCATGTCTTTTTTGGTTCTTTCGGCACATGAGCACCTAAAAAGTAAGATTAGTTACACCTTATTAGGCACCCCAAAGGTAGACGGCAGGGAAGGCTTTTCGGAGACAGGAAAGCAGGCCCAAGAGCTTCTAAGGGCTTGCTCCGCCGAAATCCATAAATTCCCTCGCTTCGCTCGGCTGGACTGGATTTCTCTTGGCTCCGCTTAGCCCAAGAATCTCTAGGGCCTATTTCCAACGTCTCACTCAAAGCCATCCCCTGCCTCGGGGCACTAATGGCTCCCGCGCCTTATATCTGCCACCTCCGAACAAGAAATTTTACAGTAACCCCCTATTGACAGCGGCTTTGTTGAATAATCCTTGAAATACCAGGAACACGGTTATTTCTTTCACGCTCCTCACCCTTGAACCAAATCTTTAGAGGTACTATTGGGGCCTTCCAGTAAACACCTCGGTGTAACAACAGCTCAGGAAATCCTTTCTGGACGACAAACCCGCTTCCAACCATCTACAAGCAAGGGGGGCCTGGAAGGGTTTTGGAAACCGTTTGGAAGTAGCCCGTTACAGATTCTTAGGCGAAGCGAAGCGGCTGAAACCTCCATTTAGCGAGCGCTAGCGAGCGGCTTTGGAGCGTTTCAGCGAAGCCAAGCCTTAGAAGCAGTTAGGGCGGATTCCTGTTTCCAAGGCC
>CAYZJS010000095.1:0-4606 GCA_964478865.1 uncultured Thermodesulfatator sp. | reverse complement strand
GCGGAGCAGTTCGAGCTTTTCATGGTTACTGGAACAGTACCCACCCACTGAGCCAAGGCTCTTGCTGAAGGTGCCGATTACAAAGTCTACATCGTCTTCGACGCCCACCTCTTCTGCAAGCCCCCGGCCCCTGTCCCCGAGCACACCAAGGGAATGGGCCTCGTCCACCAGGAGCCATGCACCGTACATGTTTTTCAGTTCCACTATGCCGGCAAGGGGCGCCCGGTCTCCCAGCATGCTGTAAAGCCCCTCCACGGCCAACAGGACGTTGGTGTCCCGGCCAGACAGGCGCTTTAGTTTCTTTTCCAGGTCTGAAAGATCGTTGTGCCTGAACCGGTAAACCTGAACCCCTCCCAGCCGGCAGCCGTCATATATGCTTGCATGGCAGTCTGCGTCGAGTATCACTATGTCCTTGGGGCCCACCAGGGTGGAAAGCACTGCAAGGTTGGCTGCATATCCGGTGGTAAACACGATGGTGTGCTGCTTGTCTAGAAATTTCGACAGCTCCTGCTCCATCTTCAGATGAATGCGGTAGGTGCCATTTGCCATGCGGGAGCCCGTTGTCCCGGTTCCCTCCTTCTTTATGGCACTGCAGGCTGCCTCTATACATTCCTGCCTCAGGGGAAGGCCAAGGTAGTTATTGGTGCCGGCCAGTATTACCTTCCGGCCATTGATCACCGCCTCTGTGGCCGAAAGGATTTCCTCGATCACTATGTTGAAAAAGGCGCTGCACTGCTCCTGCATCTCGGCTATGGAGGCGGAGATATGGTCAAACTTGTCAAAAAGCCCCATTATTTTTCGGCCTCTACAAGCTTTTGGATCTGAACTGCCAAATCCTCCACGGTACGTACCTCGGAAAGGACGTTGATGGGGATGGAAATATCAAAGACATCTTCCAGATTGGCCAGGATTTCCATGGACTTGAGGGAATCTATGGCAAGGTCACTCTCTATATCCATACCGGGAGTGATCTCAACGCCTCCGGAAACAAAGGGCTGCAGTATCTCCACTATCTTTCCCAGTACCTCTTGGTCCGCCTTCATAACTAATGAATCCTCCCTCAGCCTTCAGCCGGGACTGGAAATACCAATCAAAAAAGAGGGCCGAAGCTCCATTTAAGGTATCTATATTAGAGGAAAATCCGGATGTTTAAAAGGGCATTTTTCAAATAAGCCCCTGCTTCAGTGCATCCTCCAGAAGAATTGCCGGCCTCCAGCCCGTGTCCCGAAAAATTTCGGTATTATCGCAAACCCAGTCCGGATGTGCAAGTTCCCTGGCCTTGCCCGGGCTGAGCATGCACGCCTTGCCCATGAGGCGGGCAAGCCTTGCGTTGAAGGAGGCAACTGCCAGGAGAAGGCCTTCCGGGATCCTGATCTTGACCGGCCTCTTGTCAAGGGCCCTCTGGACTATCCTGCTCACGTCATCCCAGCAGTATCCTTTGGAAAAGCCGTCGTGGAGTTCATAGGTCCTTCCATGCACCCGAGGGGGGCTCCCCACCCAACACATTACAGCCTCAGCCAGGTCATGGACATGAAGCAGGGAAAAACGGTTTGTTTCTCTTACGAGGCATGGAACCATGCCGTGTTCCATGCATTTGAACAGGAAACGCATTTCCCGGTCTCCGGGGCCATAGACTGCCGGAGGCCGGAAGATCGTCCAGGAAAGCTGGAGAGGCCCAAAAGCACGCAATTTCTCCTCGCCCCCTTTTTTACTCAGGGCGTAGTGGGAAAGCTCCGGATGCCGTGCGGCAAGGGATGAAATCAGCAGGAAGCGGGGGGGAACCGGCTGGCGCATGCAGATGCCTGAAAGACTTTCCACGCCAAGGGTATTTATCCTGTGGAAATCATCAGCGCCAAGCCCCTTTACCAGGCCTGCGCTGTGCACTACCAGGTCGGATCCTTTCACCAGCAGCTCCAGGGAGCCCGAGTCCTCGATATCGCCGGTAATCCATTCAAGCGCAGGATGCTGCCAGCACCTCTGGAGAGAACATGGTCTTACAAGGGCCTTTACCCTCAGACCGCCCTTGAGAAGTCTTTTAACCAGGATGGTGCCGATAAAGCCTGTGGCGCCTGTGACAGCTGCAGTCAGTGCCATGGAATTATCCTCAAACCCGGATTATGCCACAGGCTGATGAGATGGCAGGAAGCCTGTCGGGCCGGATTCTGAAGCAGATAATTTCCGAAAAAGTGAAAGGGCGTTCTCCTAGAGGAGACCCATTTCGATACAGGCCTTTTTTGTTGCACTTCTTGAAGGCTTTCCGGAAGTGGTCCGCACCAGGGTGTTTCGCGGTACCACCTTTACCATGCAGTCGATTCCAAGCTCCTTCAATACGAGTCCCCTCATGGTTCCGGTCAGGGCCTCCTTGGCCTCCCTGTCGCCGTTTTTGTACTGAATGACCAGGACTGCCCTTTCCTTCCCGTCTTCACCAGTTATGGAGAATGCACATGCATCCCCGATCCTGACTTCTTCCAGGGTTTCAGCCAGGTATTCCAGGTCCTGCGGCCAGATGTTGCGCCCGTTTATGATGATAAGATCCTTTGAGCGGCCCGTTATGACGATATCGGAGCCGGACATATAGGCCGTGTCCCCGGTATTCAGCCAGCCGTCTTCTGAAAGCACTTCACTTGTTGCGTCTTTATCCCCAAGGTAACCGGACATGACGCTTGGACCCTTGAGGTACAAAATACCACACTTCCCGGCTGGCACCCTGTTTCCGAAGGAATCCCGGATCTCGACCTGAAAGCCCGGAAGCGGCCTTCCGCATTTGACAAAGGTCTTGACCCTGCCGTTTGAAAGACTGCTTCCATTTTCCACAGGAACTATTTCTCCGTGGCTTGCCAGTCTTTCCGCATCAACGCTGTCCACCTGTATACCCTTGCCCCGTACTGCAAAGGTTACGGCAAGGGAGCACTCGGCCATTCCGTAGCAGGGAAGAAAGGCGCCCGAATCAAAACCGCAGGGTTCCAGCCTGGATGCAAAACGTTCAAGGAGTTCTGGCCTTATCATCTCGGCGCCCACACCGGCCACCCTCCAGGCGCTGAGATCAAGACTTTCAATATCACTGCTTCTGAGGCGGAGGGCTGCCAGCTCGTATCCGAAAGGCGGACTGAAAGAGATGGTAGCCCGGTTTTCTGCCATGAGCTTCAGCCACAGGCCCGGCCTCATGGCAAAATCACTGGTGCCGAAGTAATCCACCGACAGCTGGGACGCCATGGTTGAAAGAACAAGACCCACAAGACCCATGTCGTGGTAAAAAGGCAGCCAGGACACGGCCCTGTCCCCGTTGCGGCATTCTATTCCATGCCTGGTTATGGCCTGGAGATTGCTCAGCACCGCCTCCTGGGTGATCATAACTCCCTTGGGGAAACGGGTGCTGCCTGATGTAAACTGGAGATATGCCAGCTCGTCCTTTTGAAGGGGGCTCAGCTGTACGCTGGATTCGGGAAGACCGTAAAAATCCTCGGGTTTGCCGAGAAATTCTATGTCGTGGCTGCACTCCTGCGAGGCCTTTTCCAGATAGCCAAAAAATTCATGGGTGGCCACGGCAATTCTTGCCTTGGAGATATCAAGGAGCCTTGCAATCTGGCGGATATAGGCCTGTGCGCCGTTAAGGTGCATGACTATGGGCAGGGGTACTGGAACCAGCCCTGCATACTGGCACGCAAAGAAAAATCTTACAAACTCCGGGTGGGTGTTGGCCACTATGGCCACCCTGGACCCCCTGGGGACCCGGAGGTACAGCAGTTTCCTGGCAAGGACCCGGGCGTCGTGACGAAGGCGCGAATAAGAGATAACCGAATACAGCTTACCCCTTCTGGAATAAAAATTGTAACCCGTCCGGCCCTTTGCCGCGTAATCCAGGGCATCGGCCAGGGTCTCAAAATCACCATGCCTTACCGGGATACTGTTTTTGCTGGGCGTTTTGACCAGCTCGTGGGTGTCTTGTGTATCTGCTTCCCTGTCAACGGGGAATGAAATTACTGCATGTGATGATTCCATATTTTTAAAAAATACCTTTCACTAAAGGACAACTCCCTCTTTTTTGTTCGTGTTGAGCTACGGATATATGGTCTTGATACAAATCCGAATTCAAGAAAAGCTGCATCCGCGATCATGGACCCTGTTGAGCCGGGAACTCCACTACCCCTAACTTAAATCTAACGAACAAATATCAGTTCTTTAAAAAACCAGGGGGCAAAAGGCAGGTATTGCCACCCCGGTCATGTTGAAACTGTTGATGTTATAGCCTCCTTGATTTTCAGCCAAAGAATACCTGACATGAGATATTTTTGTCAGCACACCACAAGATAAAAAGAACACCATGATGTTGCCCGCGCAGAATATAAAGGATTTGTCTTGAACTGGCAAATACCGAACAATTCCATTTGCTGTTTTTAATTTAATAAAGATTATTGCCAGTAACAAGGCCAAAGGGATAAGGATTTGATAAAAAAAGCAGTCTTTTTGTTCAAATTTCACATTTCCGGTTGAATTAAGGCGGGTAAGTTTTGTAAACTCAGGCCCCGGGTATCCAGATGAAAAAACTCCTTGCATCTTTCACAATTTTTCTGACGTACTGTCTTGTTACTTCCGCCGCCCCCTTTGC
>CAYZJS010000094.1:0-18731 GCA_964478865.1 uncultured Thermodesulfatator sp. | reverse complement strand
TGGATGTGGTATGGTCACGCCGTGCAGAAATAACCCCCAATTTCAAGCCCAGGAGGAGGCCCAATGCCATGGAGATCTACAAGCTTCTTCCCCGAACCAATTGCGGCGAATGCGGGGAGAGCTCCTGCATGGCCTTTGCAGTAAAGCTTGCCCTGGGGAGACTGGTTGCCTCGAATTGTAAGCCTCTGTCCAGGCAGCACCAGGCCATGGATAAGCTACGAATAATCCTGGATAACTAGATGAACTTTTTTGCCAAGGTGCCAGGATTTGAAGGAAAGCCCCTGGCTTGCATCAAAATTGGCCCTCCGGAGACGAAAAGCTTAGGGTTAGAGGGTCGCTTCGAGCAGAAAATTACTATTGCCAGGGCCCAAAAGGCCGGCGACAGGCTTTTGAAAGAGCTTTTAACCCTGCAGGAATCCGTCTTTGGATGCACAAGACAGGGCAGAAGATCAGAGATTCTCAGCACTGTCTCATCCCGGGACAGGGATGCATTGTTTCTTGCCTTTCATAACCTGAAGATATGTGGATTTCTACTTGTAAGAATGAGCGTGGCAAAAGGGGTGTGGCGGGTCAGCGGCATAGGGGTGGCAAGCCGATACAGGGGCCTTGGGATAGGCACTGTACTTCTTGGCCAGGGGATCAATTTTATCAGGAAAGTTCAGGCGGCAAGACTTGTCTCATATGTTGAAAGGGAGAACCGCCCGTCGCTGAATCTCCATTATAAACTTGGTTTCCGCATTGACAGGGGGTCAAGGTTTCCGGCCAGTGAACTGCATGCCAGGCTGGTCTTTCACCCTGACAAGTAAATGACAGTGGGATATTGCCTGTTTCAGGGTGTATCAGGATAGGGGATATGAAAAGGCCCTGCTGCCTTGCCAGGCAGCCGGGCCTTTCTTCAGTAGGAACCTCCTGCCTTTATCTTTTCAGGACAGGCAGATTGTGCGGATCAAAGTGACACTGCAAACAATTTGGATATTTCTTGTGTAGTACCTCATCATGAGGCTGATCGTGACAATCCTGACACCGGGGAATCTGTCCGTGAGTTTCATGACATTCTGCACAATGAAGCTCAGTGTGCTTGGTATGGTTATTCTGCAGATTTTCATAGATGGTGGAGTGACAAGCACTACAGACCTGGTTATTCATATCCGAAGGATATTTCAGGATGTGCTTGGCACTGTGGGGCCGATGACAGACTAGGCAGTCGGCATATGTCTGCCCGGTTACATGCGGTTCATGGCAATCAAGACAGGACGGTTTGACGCCATGCTTATCGGCATGACAGCCTGTACATCCCATCTCCTTATTATGCTTGCAAGGATACGTTTCCATTTCCTTGCCTTCGGGCTCGTAATGGCACGCCTCACAGGCAACAATTGGCTTTCCTCCCTCTGTCCGGATTTTTTGGGACACGGCCGAGAAGGGAATGTCCTTGGGAGAATGGGGATCTTCATGGCACTGGAGACACTTGGTAAAGGCCTGGCCATGTGGTGAACCATGGCACCTGGCACATTTTGGCATTATTTCCGCATAATTATTTTTAGGAGGAATGTAAGCGTGAAGCTGAGTGTGGCATTTCAGGCAATCAAACCGGTGACGGCTGTTGCTTTCTTTCAGCCTGGAGTATTCTGACCTGTGACATACACCGCATTCAACAGGCTTCATTGACCTGGGTTCACTTTGATAAAGGTCAACCCCGGTCTGTTTGGCCGCCTCATTCTCCCCGGATTTTTGCGTTGCAGCTGGAACTTTCCGCTCTTTTTGCACCTGTTCACTGTCAGTTGACTGGACATGTTTTTCTGGACTCAAAGGTTCCTGGACCTGCTTGGCACATGCCGCACAGAGAAACACTACTATCAGGGCGGTAAAAACCAGAAAACACCCGGCCCAAATCTTTTTATTCATAGTCCCTCCTTAAACCTATCTGATCAAGGCATGCGGATCCATGTGACAGTCTTTACAGTTCTTGAATTTCTGCATCATAGGTGCAGGATGAGGCACACCATGGCAATCCTGACAGGCTGGCCTTACACCGTGTTTGGCCTTGTGGCAGTATACGCATTTTAGCTTGGAATGTTTTGTGTCTCCGGATTCCAGCTCATCCACCAGGTCGCCGTGGCAGGCACCACAGTCCGCGTTGGAGATCTCGTCACCATATGTCACGTTTAGAGGCTGGTGAACCTTGTGGCAGGAAACACAATCCTTGAACTGCTGGCCTTCCCTGTGGGGTTCATGGCATTTGAGACAATCAGGGACATAACCATGTTTGGTGTGGCAGTACGTGCAATCAATCTTGCTGTGGGCGCTGGGATTGCTTTTAACCTCTTCAACCTGTTCCGGGTGGCATGTATTACAGGCTGGTATATTGTTTTTTTCGCTGAAAACGATATTCAGTGGCTGGTGAGGGTTCTGGTGACATTTCATGCAACCCTTTAGTTCAAAGTGGGCCTCTCCCTCATGGCAGTTGGAGCACTCTGGTATTATCTGTTCTGCAGAAACAAGAGGCGGATGGCCTCCTTCGTGACAATCGAGACATCCCACGGCCGTCTTGTGTTTTCCGCCTGCTTCTTCGTTTTCATGGACTATCTGGGGATGGCACTTGACACAGTCACTGTTCTGCAATTGAGCCTGTGAATTGTCGTCACCACATAGACCGTTTCCGGCACAAAAACCAAGAAATACAGCTAACAGAATTGCGGTTATGAAAGCGGTTTTCCTCATGATTCCTCCCTCTTCCCATTGAGATTAGGATCGATTCAATTTTCGACCCGTCCAAATTACTTACGGGACATGTTGCCACAGGAAAAAAAGTTAGTTACAACTGGATAAACAATGATTCATTTCCTTCCCGGAACAGCCCCGATTCGCTGCCTCTATCTCCCCTTTTTTCAATGTTCAGGCCGGTTGGGTTCAAAATCCAACAGTATTTTTACAAAACCACAAACAACCTAAATATTTCAGTAAATAAAAGCATCATTTTTTCACAAAGTCAAGATAATGCACTTTCTTTAAGAGGGGATAGCCTCCGGTATGTCTTGATAATCTGTATCATGCATATCACGAGTGATCCTGCCCGATTTAGTGGCTTTGGAGTTAAGCCACAAGTTTCTCTTTCATCCGTTTCTCCTCAAAAACCGCCGGAGTCTCGTATTCATCTGTTGAATGCGTCCTCCAAGGCTCTTGTACGCCTTCAAAGGCCCTTTTCATAAACGGCCCTTTCTTCATCCACTTGGGTAAAGATCATCTTTTCCAGCTAGTTCCTGTAGCTATAGTCTCCTGCGTGGATCCGTAGCCTGGCCATTCCATGGTTTTTTTGGACTCTAAGGCAAAGGCCTTCAAGACCCGGGCATAAACCCCAGGATCAGTAACCGGAGGATCCTGGTCTGGCGGGTCCCCAGTAAAGGGAGCCCATGGGGGCATGGAGGTATTCTGCCACCACCCGGCATTTTATCTTGAATAGGAAGAAAATCTCTTTAGGCTCATCACAAAGTGTCTCAAAATTTCCCTGCCCCTTGCTGATTACAAGTGGAGCTGTTTCAAAAACATGCCGGAATTCCCCAGATGCCTGCTCCAGTACAACTCCCGGGGCGCGGCAGCCCGAAGACATGAGTGTGGCCACTTTATCCAGTCCTGCTTCGAGGGCGTCATCCATGGTGACGTCGTTTATAATGGGCCCATCCCGAACCACGTAGGTTACAGGTTTTCCCATGGTTTCAATCAAAAGCCTGTCAAAAACCGTCTCACCGCAATTATCACCCAGATAGAGCACCATGGAGGCATCTTGCAGCCTGGAGAGGAAGGTTCCATGATCCCACACATGGAATTCATTATCCAAAACGTTTTGAATTTCAGCCATAATGTCAAAGGAAGAGCTGACGCCGTAATCTATCACATTCCCGCAGGCAGCATACTTGACTGCCGCTTCCAGGGGGTCCGGATGGGCAAGAACCTTCTTTTTTAGTTCATCATAAAGGGAAAGGGCATGGAGGGTGCTTTGTCTCTTGATTTCCCTGAAAGGATCCCCGGTGCCGGCCCTTTCAGAGATCATGTCATAAATGGCCACTGCATTCCTGGGCGGAGAATGGGCCTCCTTCATTTCCGAAAGGATAATGCCAGCCCGTTTCATCAGGTCCCAGACCGCATTATCATCCAAACCGAGGATCTTTCCGGTGCGGGAGGCCTGCTTTAAAAAACATGGAAAGCAATCAAAATGGGTTCTCAAATCCGTGTCCCCTAGGGTATTATCTATTTCGACGTGATGAAATCGAAAAAGGCTAGGATATCCTTTCCCTTCTTGCCCATCAGGTCTGCAATGGTTTCGTCGTCCATTGGCCTCAGGATATCGGGGTTGTCCTTGTCCGGCCTCCCGAACATCATCCGTTTGATCTCGCCCTTTTCTATGGTGGTAACAAAGGCCACATCCTGCTCGCCCTGGTAGTCCAGGCCGAATTCAAATTCATCGAAATCCTCCGGGGGATCAGGAGCATATCTTACCGTAATGCCCCAGCCGGCAAGTTTTTCCCTGTCCTTGACCCTTTCCGCGTTGAGCGGTTTATCGAGGTAGTTTCTCAGCCTTTTCATTCCTGGATCTCCTTCCGGGAAAACCCTGGTTTCGTTTCTTGTAAAGATCTTCCTGTTTTGGCATATTCCAAAGTCATGGATCAGTTGAATAATAAGCAATGTTTGAAGATATTGCACCAGGAAAAGGTGCCGCTGCACATTATACGGCACTGTGCCAAGGTCTCCATGGTCGGTTTAAACATCGCCCGTAACCTCCTATTGAAAGGTTATGAAATTGATGCAGACCTTGTAAGGGCAGGGGGGCTCCTTCACGATGTAGCCAAGATGAAGGCCATGGAAAGGGGTGAAGACCATGCAGAGCTTGGCGCCAGGCTCCTTGAATCAATGGGGCATCCGAGGATTGCCGAAATAATACGGCAGCACGTGTTCCTGAAAGGTAACCTTGAAAAAGAAACGGGTTTGTCTGAAGAACTTGTGGTAAATTATGCAGACAAGAGGGTGATGCATACCAGGATAGTCAGCCTTGACGAAAGGTTTGCCGATCTCATGGTAAGATATGGAAGAAATGCCAAGGCTGTGGAAAGAATAAAGCTTCTGCATGAGCAAACAAAGCTGATGGAGGAGATGATCTTTTCCAGGATTGAAATGGACCCTGAGAAAATACAGCCTTAAAAGTTAAAAGGCGGGAAAAATTCATACCGGAGTGAGGAGGGAATAACATGTCAAAGCGGAACGAATTGACCTTTTTCGGACATGCCGCATTCAGGATAACAACAAAGGAAGGACTGAAGATCTGGATCGACCCATGGCTTGACAACCCGCTGGCCCCTGAAAACGCCCGGGACGACATGGCCGCAGACCTGATCCTTGTCACCCACGGCCACAGTGACCACGTGGGAAACTGCATGGAAATGGTGAATTCCTCCGCTACTGAAATCGTCGCAATCCACGAGATCCAGCAGTATCTCCTGGCAAAAGGCTTCCCAAATGTCACGGGCATGAACATAGGCGGCAGCTACCACACGAAGGGCATAAACATCACCATGGTGACGGCCGTTCACAGCTCTTCCCTCCAGGACGGACAGGAAATCATCTATGCAGGGGAGGCTGCCGGTTTCATAATTACCCTGGAAGACGGCCTCAAGCTCTATCACGCAGGTGACACTGCACTTTTCGGAGACATGGCCATATTAAGCACCCTTTACCACCCGTCAGTAGCCATGATTCCCATTGGTGATCACTATGTCATGGGCCCCAGGGAGGCCGCCTACGCATGCAAGCTTATTGATCCCAAGATCATAATTCCCATGCATTACGGCACATTTCCCGCCCTTACAGGCACCGTTGGTGAATTCAAGAGGCAGCTGAAGGCTCACCACATAGATGCCACGCTGGAAGCCATGGAACCGGGGCAGACTATAGAACTCTAAGCCTTGCCCTCAAAAGCCCCCTGACGGAATTGCCGACAAAGAGGGCCTTGGCACCCGAGATATCGTCAAGGCCCAGTATCTCTTCCCTGGCCCGGCCTTCTTTCAGCATTTTCTGCCTCAATACCCCGGGCAGAAGCCCGCACCGGAGGGCAGGGGTTAGCAACTGCCCCTCTCCCGAATCAACAAACAGGTTTGTTATGGTTCCCTGGGTTATCTCCCCCCGGTTGTTCAAAAAAAGCGTGTCGAAAAGGCCTTCCTTCTCAAGGCGCCTTCTTTCCCTGTTGAAAAACTCCCTGTTGCTGGTCTTGTGGTAAAGGAAGATGTCTCCAGGATCCACCCTTTGGCCTGAAACATCCACTGTCACCGGCGTATTTAACCTTTCAAGCCGTTCTACATCCGTAATTTCAAACCTGCCGGATGGCTCAAGAATGCACCTTACCTTGAATTTCTTTTCCGCCTGTTCAGCCCTGGCAAAGAGCCTGGCGGAAAGATCCCGGAGCATCCCTGAAACCGTGGCGCGGGAGAAGGAAAAATCAAAGAAACGGGCCGATCTTTCAAGCCTTTCAACGTGCAACTCCAGATAGGGAAAGCCAGCCTGCCCATGCCACAGCATGGTCTCTATGAGATAGAAAGTTTTTCCGCGCGTTATCTTCTTATCCATGCCTGTCACTTGTAACTGATGTCTTTCGAAAGGAATCTCGCCTTTAAAAGGGTCTCTGAAAATTCACTTTCAGGATCCGAGTATATAGTAACCCCGGAGCCGATTCCAAGTTCCCCCCTGCCGGATCTCAGCAGCATGGTCCTTATTGCAACATTGAAGCATGCTTCACCGGATGGAGAGATAAAGCCTATGGAACCCGTGTAGACACCCCGTGGAGACTGTTCCAGTTCGGCAATTATCTCCATGGTCTTGATCTTCGGAGCCCCTGTGACAGAACCGCACGGGAAAAGGGCACTGAAGCATTCCTGCCATGAAAAAGTGTTTCTGGTGCGACCCTCCACCCTGGAAATCATCTGAAAGAGGGTCTGGTAACGCTCAACCCTGAAAAGTTCAGGCACTGTGACAGTGCCTGTCTCACAGATCATTCCAAGGTCGTTTCTTATAAGGTCCACTATCATCACGTTTTCAGCCCGGTTTTTTTCATCCCTTTCAAGAAAGGCAGCAAGCCTTGCATCCTCATCCTGCCCTTTCCCTCTCTTGACAGTTCCCTTCATGGGCCGGGACCAGATTCGCCTCCCGCGCTTTCTGAAAAAAAGCTCCGGAGAAAGGCAGAGAATCTCAAGGTCTCCAGTCCTGATGAATCCTCCGTAGTTTACAGCCTGCCTTTTTCTAAGGGCCAGATACAGCTGATGTGCAGGTCCGGGGCAGTCAAAATGACCTCTTACCGTATAGTTGACCTGATACGTCTCGCCCCTTCGGATATGTTCATGGATTCTGGCAATATCTGCCTGGAATTTTTCCCTTGAAACCTCGAGCCTGACCTTTACGCCTGACGGGAAAGGACCTTTTTGGTCTGTGTTCATTTCGTGGGCAGAAGAGGCCGGAGGAATCTCGATGCGGTTTTTATAGACCCCCATCCAGGCAAGGGGAATGTCTGGCATCCTTTTTTCCAGGAGATGCACCAGGGGCCTGTGGAACAGGTAGCCGAGTTCGTAGGAAAGCCAGCCTGCCACATGCATTCCCCGGGAGAGGGCATGTTCGATACCGTTAAAGAAGCCGGCCACCTGGCCAGGCGAGTTGACCACCAGCACATCTACAGGTTCCTGGAAGAGAAATGACCTGTTGTCTTCTCCTTCTGCCCGTATGGAATCAAGGAAGACTGTATCTTTTGCACGTTCAAGCTGTTCTGTGATTTCTTCGGGTTTCACCGGGGCATTCCTGTTGAAATTAATCTTTTTCTGGGCTAATCTATCAAGAGTATTCGTACATGCCCGGGCGGTTAACTCAGCGGGAGAGTGCCACCTTCACACGGTGGAAGTCACTGGTTCAAACCCAGTACCGCCCACCATTTTTTCCTGGCCGCCTTTCAAAAGTTCGCCCTGAGCTTGAAAAACATACCTTATTAGAGTAACCTGTCTCTCCAGAAAAATTCATCCCTTTTATTTAAAGGTTATTGGATTTTCACCTAGTGAGGTGTCTTTTTGGGAAACCTCTCAATAAAGAGGTTCATTTCCCTGAACAGGAAATTTTTGCACCGGTTTCAATAATTTGGTTTGCAGTTGTTTTTCCTGATTTTTGATTAAGCCTGAAAGCCCATCCTTTAAAAAAATTCAGTACAAAATAACGCTTAAATTGCGGATTGACTGCATTACATAACTGCGTACTGAATTGAGATGCGAGATGCCCAGGCAAAAAGGAGTTATAAACCATGGCAGACAAGATCAAGCGAATGCTCATCGCCAACCGGGGTGTCCCGGCAGTTCGGATAATCCATACGTGCAGGGACCGAGGCATACCGACAGTAGCCATATACAGTACCCCTGACAGACTTGCCCATCATGTCATGATGGCGGACAAGGCGGTCCACATTGGAGAGGCCCCGCCAGTGGAATCCTATCTCAACATGGAAAGGATAATAGATGCGGCCCTGGAAACCAAATCCGATGCCGTGAACCCGGGCTGGGGTTTTCTTGCCGAAAACGCGGATTTTGCTCAGATGGTACTGGACAGCGGCCTTAAGTGGGTCGGGCCGAATCCCAAGGTCATCCGCATCATGGGTGACAAGATAGAGGCAAAAAGGCTGGCACAGAAGGCCAATGTCCCCACCATCCCTGGCATCAGCGACGTGCAGGATGTGGATCAGATCACCCGGTGGATGGAGTCAGAGGGAGTCGAGTTTCCGATTATCATCAAGGCAGCTGCTGGAGGAGGCGGCAAGGGGATGGTGAAGGTATCTGACGATTCCGAACTTCCCATGGCGCTTGCCCAGGCCAAGTCGGAAGCCAAAAAGAGCTTTGGCAGTGACGTGCTCCTGGCAGAAAAATACATAGAGCGGGGCCGCCACATCGAGGTGCAGATCGTGGCAGACAATTTCGGAAACGTATTCCACCTCTTTGAAAGGGAGTGCACCCTTCAGCGGCGGAACCAGAAAATCATCGAGGAGGCACCATCTCCTTCAATCGACGAGAACATCCGCCACGAGATCTGCTTTACTGCCGTCCGCCTCATGAGGGAGATTGCCTACAACACCGCAGGCACTGTGGAATTCATCTTTGACAGTTCCACCAAGAAATTCTACTTCCTGGAAGTCAACACCAGGCTACAGGTGGAGCATGGAGTCACGGAACTCATCACGGGCCTCGATATCGTTGGCCTCATGTTCGACGTGGTGGAAGGCCGGGAGCTTTCCCTCAAGCAGGAAAAGATACACATGAACAGGTGGGCCCTGGAAGTCCGCGTAAACGCCGAAGACCCGAAGACCTTCAGCCCTTCCTTCGGCACCATAACAAGGCTACAGGTTCCAACCGGCCCTGGAGTCAGGGTTGCCACCGGGGTCTACGAGGGTGCGGACATCCCGCCATACTACGACTCTCTCCTCATGCTCCTGATGACGAGCGGGCGCACCAGGGATGGCGCCATCAAGGTCATGGACAGGACACTTAGCCGGAATTTCAGGGCGGAAGGGGTAAAGACCCTGGCACCGCTCCTTCTAAGCATCATTCGGCACGAGGCCTTCAAGAGGGGCGAATTCTCAACCAGGTTCATTGAAAACCACCTGGATGAACTGGTCTCCACCTTCAGGGAGACAGACAGCCAGGACGAGGTCCTGAAGATAGCGAAATACGTTGCAGAAATAACGGCCCTTGGCCCGCAGGAGTGGATGTAATCATGGATGCAGCCAGAATAAGAAAGGAAAACTGGATCAGGCCGGGAATGACTCCGGCGGAAATGGTCAAGATACTTAGAGAGCTGGACGGGGTGGCCCTCACCTGCACGGGTATGAGGGATGCAGGACAGTCGGATTTCAAGAACCGCCACAGGATCTACGACCTGACAACACTGTGCCCCTATTACGAAGACATGCTTCTTTTCAGCTCGGAATGCCACGGCGGCGCAAGGTGGCACGTGGGCATCATGAACAGGAAAGAGAGCCCCTTTGAGGAAATTGAACTCCTCAGAAAGCACATGCCCAGCGTCCTGCTCCAGACCCTCATAAGGGAGACCAACCTGTGGGGTTACAGGCCCTATCCCAAAAATGTCATCGAGTACGTCGTGGAAAGGGTGGACATAGATGTATGGCGCTGTTTTTCCTTCCTGAACGACGTCCGTAACATGAGGACCGTTGCGGAGATAGTCATGCAGCGGGGAAGGCTGTTCCAGCCCGCCATCTCATTTACCCAGGCGGACTGGACCACCAATGAATATTACCTCGGCGTGGTGGATGACATTGTGGATCTTTGTTCAGGAACAGACGAGATCGTGCTGTGCATCAAGGACATGGCAGGGGTCGGCAGCCCGGAAAGGATCAGGAGCCTGGTGGATGCCATAAAGCAGAAATATCCTGATCTCGTAATCCAGTACCACAGGCATGCCACTGACGGCCTTGCCATGCCTGCTCTCCTTGCTGCAGCCCAGGCAGGAGCCAAGGTCCTGGACGCCGAGGAGGATTCCCTCACCAGGTTTTACGGACAGGCTCCAATCCTTGCGGTCCAGAGCTATCTGGAGGAGTCCGGCATAAAGGTGGTGCTCAACAGGGACATGGCGGTTAAGGCGGTGCAGCGCGTCAGGGACTGGATAGGCCAGTACGAGTGGGCCGAATCCCCCTTCAAGGGTTTCGACCACCAGGTAACCTTTCACAGGATGCCGGGAGGGGCCTTCCCAAGTTCCTTTGAACAGGCCCAGAAGGGAGGGTTTTTACACCTCATGCCTTCCATTTTGCAGCTCATGTCTCTCTACAACCGGATCGTCAAGTACTTCGACGTCACACCGGGCTCCCAGATCACCTGGGTGACATGCAGCGGCATCATCAACAAGTATGAAAAAGAACTGGGAGCAGCAGGTGTCCAGCATATCATCGACCTCATGACCAGGTTCGTACAGGAAAAGGACCAGGATATAAATGCCATGGAGCCTGAAGAGCAGAAGGAGATCCTCCAGCTTTTCAGAAATGCCCCTGGAGATTTCAAGAACCTCATCCTCGGCGGTTACGGCAGGCTTCCCATGGGCTGGCCCGCTGACTGGGTCTACGAGAGCACCTTCGGGGATGAGTGGCAGGAGAAGATAAAGGAAAGGGACGACTCCTCACCCCTGGAATCCCTGAAACACGACGACCTTGATCGGATAAACAACGACCTTGGTGTCACCCTTGGAAGAAAGCCCACGGAGGAAGAATTCACCCTCTACCTCATGCACCCCAAGGACACCATCAACTATATCGACTTCAGGGAGAAGTACGGGGAAAGCCCGCTGGTTCTTCCCACAGACGTCTGGAGGGAGGGGCTGAAAAATCCCGGAGACAAGGTGGAATTCGAGCTCTGGGGCAAACCCTACTGCATAGAACTCCTTTCCGTTGGCGCGGAACACGAGGGCCTCATCCACGTTGTCATGAAGGTCAACAACAAGACCAATGTCTACAAGGTGGAGACCCCAAGGGCCCAAAAGGCGGAAATCAGGATGGCAAGCGGCGAGGAAGAGATCGGCGCTCCCATAAATGGAAACGTATGGCGTATCGGAAACCCGGACCGGGGTACCATCAAGGTGGGTGACATAGTTCACCAGGGCGAGGAGATAGCAAACCTTGAGGCCATGAAGATGGAAAATGCCATCATTGCCCCCTTTGATGCCCAGGTGGAGGAGATTGCGGTCAAGTTGAACGACCAGGTGCAGGAAAACCAGCTGCTTTTCGTACTGAAGAAACTCTAGATCGAGGGCCTTCCATGTGGCAACCGGCAGCTGACCGGAAGGCCTTTTTTTAACGTGTCTGACAGAAGGATAACTGAACTGGACAGGAACCGGACCTATGCAGGCCGGTTCCTTTTGCGTCTGGACACGGTGGAATCCACAAATTCCTTCTGCCTGGAAAACACTTCTGTACTGAAAACCGCCGGCCTGGTGGTCATGGCAGACAGGCAGACCAGGGGCAGGGGAAGCAGGGGAAGAATCTGGGAAGCAGGGTCGGGCAAGAATCTCTTTGCCTCCTTTGTAATCCATCCCGACCTCGACAAGGCTCTTATTCCTGCCATGACCCTGTTAACCGGCCTTTCAGTGTTTAATGCCCTTGAATCTCTCGGGGCCTTGAACCTTTCCATAAAATGGCCCAATGACATCCTGATAGGAAACAGGAAGGTGAGCGGCATCCTTTGCGAGTCAAGGATCAGCCGTGATTTGATGGCAGTAGTAGCAGGGGTGGGAATAAATGTTTCCGGCAGCTCATCGCAGTTTCCAGGAGAGCTAAGGGCAAAGGCAACAACACTTCAGGAACAGGGCTTAAAGGTATCAAGGCAGGAACTGGTCCAGCGTATCTCCCAAGGGCTTGACCGGTTATTGCTGGCAGCAAGGGAGACAGGCAGCCTGAAAACTATATTCAGGCAGTGGGAGAGGGCATCCAGCTCCATTGGAAGACAGGTTGTCTTCAAAGCGGAGAAGGAACAGGAAACCGGCGTGGTAAAAGGCCTTAATCCAAAGGGCGGTCTCGTGGTGCAAAAGACGGATGGCAGCTTGGTTTCCATCAACTCCGGGACAATAAGTTATTCATTAAGCCACTTTTGATTCGAATTTTTTGTCTTGTTGAGTAAGGGACAGTAATGCAATAGTATAGAATTCTGCCTTTTCATACGGCAGATTTTATAAATCCAGGTTTTGCGGATATGTATTCAGCGGCAGGCGTTTCGGGCCGGGGAGTTTGCCTAAATGGCCTGTCTTTTTTGTACCGGGCAGGGGAGCTTTTTCAGGGCTATGTCCTTTTGACCTGGCCAAGATCGGGGAGAGTGAAGGTGAAAAGTTTTCTTAGAATTTTGTCCTTTGGGGCAGTCTGCGCCTTACTTACAGCGTTTTTCAGCAACGGTGTCCTGGCCGGAAAAACCAGGAAAGGCTCTAATCCGCTAGCGTCCGTAGTATTTCTGACCAGCAAGAAGGTGAACCACCAGGAGGCATTGTCTCCAGTGGCCTTCAAGGGAATAGGACCCGGCTTTGTCATTGACAGGCAGGGGCACATTGCAGTTCAGGTTTCCGTCATCTCGGACATCCACTCTATCGAATGTTCCGTGACAGGGCTGGGCTACTGGCCTGCCGTCCTATTGGGACAGGACAGTGAAACCGGAATAGGCGTGCTCAGGATCAAGGCGCCTGAAAAGGTGTTAAAGAGGCTCCGGCCTGTAAAATTCAGCAAACCATCCAGGCTTTCCCTGGGCCAGGAGATAGTTGCAGGGGGCATAAGCCCGGATGGCAGAATCACCGTTTTCAAGGGTATATGTTCGGTTCCCAGGCGATCCCTCCGGTTTGGTCAAAAGGTCCTGTATGATCTTGTACAAACAGACATTTTTGTAAATGAAGGTCTGAACGGGGCACCATTTTTTGACAAGTCCGGCCGCCTCGTGGGCATGGGCATCATGACCACCGTACATCTTCCACCCAACGTAGGGTTTGCAATCCCTGCAGGACAGCTCCAATGGATTATCAATCAAATTATAGAAAACGGAGAAGTAAAAAGGGCCTGGTTCGGGGCAAGTTTTATAAGCGTGGATTCAAGCCTTTCCGGCCTGCTGGACCTTCCGGCGGAAAAGGGCGTCCTCCTTGTGCGGGTGGAGAAGGGAAGCCCGGCGGAAAGAGCGGGTTTTCACGGTTGTGATCGAACACTCAGGCTCGGAAACAGGGTATATCCCCTGGACGGCGATTTCATAGTGGCCGTGGACCGGACACCTGTAACCTCTGATTCCAGCTTCGTAGACATTTTGAACCGGAAGGGCCCTGGCAAGGAAGTCCTGGTATCCTTTTACCGCGGAAAGAGGCTGAAAAGGCTCAGGGTTAAACTTGGCGGAAACGGCAAATGAACCCGCCTTTTAATTTTTTCAGAAGATAAACCTCTTTATGTGGAATATCCTGCCATTCCAAAACATGACGGCCGTGGTGTCCGACTTGAACTGGATCAGCAGGTCTCCCACTTCCAGGGCTGTAGGCGGGCGGTAGCTGCAACCGAAGCACTGCCCATCGTGCCATTCGAGAAGTTTTGAATAGAATGACTCGTCTGTCATCAGGAATGATTCCGAAGCAGACCACCAGCGTGGATATCCAAATGGATCGTAGTTGTACCAGGCGATGAACATCTTTTCTCCTTCTGCTTCCATGAAAAGGCCCATGCCGTCATAATCCGGATCATACCACCATCCGTTGAGGTTCCTCGGGTCTTTCTCTCCCGGAGACAGCTCATCCATGAATTTTGAAAGGGTACAGTTTCCGCCTGTTCCCTTGTAATTCCAGGACATGGTACTGGCGTTATCACTGGTGAAATCAAGTACTATGGTTCCCGCCTCGGATGGTGTGGGCGGACAGTAGTCTCCATAAAGGTTCCATCCCTTCCATTCGTAGAGGGTTCCACTGTAATTTCCGGTGTCGGAAAGTGCACCGTAAGAGGTGAGCCAGACAGGATTGCCGCGGTCGTCGTAAGCATACCAGCCGAGAAAAAGCTTGCTGTTCTGGATCTCAATGGAAAGGCCCGATCCTATGGCTTCGTGATTGTACCACCAGCCGTTTTTGGAGCTTCCTTTCCTCCGGTTCAGAGTAATCTTGTAGTTCCATGTGCAGGATACACCGTTTGAGAAGTTGTATACCGAGGCCCCGGTACCGGATGCCGTGGAGTTGGAAGACCACCTGATTGCAAGTGTATTTGTTGCATAGCCCTGGACACCATCACTGATGGAATTGGAAACGACTATGCTTATGGCGTCCTGCGTGGTGCCTCGGTAAAGGCAGGTCTCCGACGGATTGCAGGTTATGCCTTCCAGGAACTGCAGTACGGTAGCGCCGGTTCCGTTGCCGTCATGAAATATGGAAAGCGTTCCGGATGCGGGATTTCCTGCCGGACAGGTACCGGTGACCGTGTAGTCGGACGTACGGTAATCCCACAATCCGGTCATGTCGAGGTAGGACGATTCTGCCCGGTTTCCCAGGGAAATTCCTTCCGCAAAGGCGGATGCTGAAACAAGGACAAATATCAAGAAAAATATCATGAAAGCAGATCTTACGGCCATTTCAGGGCTCCCGTGTTTTCTTTCCTAATCGGTTATTTCTTAAAAAAGCAAGATAAGAGCCATAATCCGGGATAATGACCGGCAGGACTCAACAGGGATTTTTCTTTCAAATTGGTCCATAGTTAGGTAAATCTAACAGGATTCTGTTAGAGAAATTGCATCTCTATCCTCAATATTTCTGCGAGGTGATAAACTGGTGAACAGGTATATCCCCTTGATCCTTCTTGGCGTGTTGCTTAATGCAGCAGCACAGCTGGTACTCAAGAAGGGCATGACGGACATAGGGCATTTTTCCTTTACATTGGAAAACCTCCTGCCAATAGGTCTGAAGGTGGCAATGAATCCCTTTGTAATTCTGGGCGTGGTCTTTTATGTAGTGAGCCTTGCCGTATGGCTCATGGTGCTTTCCCGGGTGGACGTCAGCTATGCATATCCCCTTCTTAGCGTAGGCTATATCGTGGCTGCCCTGGCAGGGAAATATTTCTTTCACGAGCCCTTGGGGCTTGTGCGCTGGGCAGGGATAATAATAATCTGCATCGGTGTATTTCTAATCACCAGGAGTGTCTGAGCAGTGAAAGACTTCAAAAGAAGGAAGGATTTTCTTCCCTTTTGCCGCCCTACAATCGGAGGGGACGAAATTGATGAAGTCGTGGACAGCCTTGAAAGCGGCTGGATCACCACAGGCCCAAAGACTGCCCGCCTTGAAGAAGAGTTCCGTATCTGGAGCGGTGGCCAGGAAGCCATTGCCGTAAACTCTGCAACAGCCGGTCTTCACCTGGCACTTCTCACCCTGGACCTGAAAAAAGGTGACGAAGTAATAACCACGCCCATAACCTGGCCCTCCACTGTGAACAACATAGAAATATGCGGGGCCAAAACGGTCTTTGCAGACGTGGACAGGGAAAGCTTGCAGATACTTCCAGATGCGGTGGAGGCAGCCGTAACCCGAAATACCCGGGCCGTGATTCCGGTCCATTTTGCCGGTGCCCCTGCTGACCTTGATCCCTTGAGGGAAATCTGCAGCAAGCACGGACTGCACCTCATCGAGGATGCGGCCCATGCCGTGGGTACCAGGTACGGGGAAAGACTCATCGGTTCTGACAGCGAGGTTGCGGTTTTCAGCTTCCACCCCATAAAAAACATTACCACCGGTGAGGGAGGGATGATCCTTTGCCGTGACACCGAAAGGGCCGAGCGCATGAGAAGGCTCAGATTTCACGGCATTTCAAGGGATGCCTGGAAAAGGTACTCCAAGGGAGGAATACCCCAATACGAGGTGATAGAGCCCGGCTACAAGTACAACATGCTTGATATACAGGCAGCCATAGGCCTTCACCAGTTTAAAAAACTCGACTCGTTCAACCGGCGAAGGAAAATCCTGTCAGAAAATTATTTCAGACTCCTCGAGGATATCCCCGAGATAATGCCATTAAGGCCGCCAGGATACGAGCACACGCATGCATGGCACGTTTTCATAGTACGTGTTGACATCGAAGCCATAGGAACCGGAAGGGACGAATTCATCATGAAACTGCAGGAGGAAAACGTTGGCACAGGGCTCCATTTTCCTGCAGTACATCTCCAGAAATATTACAGGGAAAGATATGCCTTCAGAAGGGGCATGTTCCCAAATGCAGAATGGAACAGCGACAGGCTTTTCTCCCTGCCCCTGTATCCTCTCTTGAAAGAGGAGGACCAGGAGTATGTGGCAAAGGCCCTGAAAAAGGTAATTTCATCCTGCAAATATGCTGGAGGCCAGCCTTGAAAAAACTCTGTCTCAAGATAGACGTTGATACGCACGACGGCATGAGAGACGGGGTGCCGGCACTCCTTGAAGACCTGGAATATTTCAAGGCCAAGGCCACATTTTGCCTGTCCTTCGGTCCGGACAATGCCGGTAGGGCCATATTCCGCCTTTTTACACATCCGTCTTTTCTGAAGAAGATGCTTTACACCGGTGCGCCCAGGCTTTATGGCCTCCGGACAGTGCTTTCCGGCACTCTTCTTCCGGCAAGGCCCATTGCCACCGCCTTTCCTGAAATATGCAGGCAGGTCGTAAGCCAGGGCCACGAAGCAATCTTTCATGCATGGGATCACAGAAAATGGCAGGATCACCTGGGAAACATGGACAGGCAGGAGATCAGGCAGGAATTCAAAAAGGGATTTTCAGCCTTTGAATCCGTATTTTCCAGGAGGCCGCTTGCAGTTGCAGCACCAGGATGGCAGGCAACCCCTGAAAGCCTTTCGGTGGAAGAAGAGCTTGATCTTCTCTATGCCAGCGATCTCAGGGGAACTTTCCCCTGTTTCCTGAAGGCTGATGATAGAAGCTTTTCAACACTCCAGATACCAACAACCGGGCCGTGTATCGAAGAGCTCCTCACCGTGGGAATCCGGGACGAGGAAGACATTTCTTCCCATCTTCTTATGGCCCTCCAGGAGGCGGATCATCCTGTCCTGGCTGTACATGCAGAGGTCGAAGGCGGACTTTTCAGGCCCTTTTTCAGGAGGTTCATGGCAAAGTTGACCAGGGAGTTTGACGGCTTCCTGACCCTGGAAGAAATTGCCTCGAAACTACTGGAAGATCCAGGGAAAATCCCGGTTCTTAAATTTCATGAGAAAGCGTTGCCAGGCAGGGCAGGGAAGGTGGCCTCGGCCACTACAGAAAAACGGTAAGGACGGATACAAAACTTGAAGATCGCCATTGTCAGGAAAAAATGCGGATTTTCCATGGGAGGGGCAGAGGGTTACTGTGCCAACGTGGCCACAAAGCTCGTGGAGAGGGGGCACCAGGTCGCAATCGTTGCGGATGAATCCACGCTTGATGGCATCCGGTTTGAGAGGGCCAGGGTCGCAGGAAGGGGCAGTATATTAAAAAATCTGGGTTTTTTCATGGAAAGCCGGAACGTGTTGGAAAGGCTTGATTCCCACCTCATTTACGGACTTTCTCGTATCAGGGAAGCAAATTTCCTCCGCATATCCGATCCCCTTCACTCAGCCTGGCTGGATCTCGGCTACGATCCCTCCCTTCCGTTTTCATTCCTGAGACGCATCAGTCTTCGCCACAGTCTCCTTCTCTGGCAGGAAAGAGAGTCAATACGTTCCTGTGGTTATCTTGTTACCAATTCGAATCTTGTAAAGGAACAGCTCGCCTCCTATTACCGGGTAAGGCCGGAATATGTCTTTACGGTTTATAACGGCGTTGACCACGAAAGGTTTTCCCCGTTATCCAAAAAAGAGAGACAATCCACGAGGGAAATGCTTGGCATTGGCGCAGGTGAGACAGCGATCCTGTTCGCCGGTTCAGACCTGAAAAGAAAGGGGCTTTCCCATCTTCTAAGGGCAGCAGGAAGGCTGGATCAACCTGTAAAGATTTTCATAGCCGGTGCAGAGAAAGACCCCGGGGCCGCCTCCCTCTGCCAGAAAGAGGGAATCGCCGCCCGGGTCTTTTGGCTTGGTTTCCGCCTGGACATGGAACGGCTGTACCAGGCAGCAGACCTATTTTGCCTTCCAACCCTTTATGATCCCTTTGCCAACTCGGTCCTGGAGGCCATCTCCTGTGGAACTCCTGCCCTTACCACAAGGCTCAACGGTGCC
>CAYZJS010000093.1:0-9050 GCA_964478865.1 uncultured Thermodesulfatator sp. | reverse complement strand
GAAATTTCCCCTTCTCGATCTGGCAAAGATATTCACCCTTTCGGAAGGCACGCTCCTGGCCTGAGGCAAGTGTCTAGACCTTCACGGAGTGGAGGACGGTTTCCATAAAAGGGCGACCCAGAAAGACCTTTACCAGCTGGTAAAATCGAGCGACAGGGTCCTTGTATTTTAATAATGAATTAGGGGCAGGCAGGGCCTGTTAAGAATATCTCTTGAAAACCAGATGCCTTTTTAGTAATGCTATAATTAATGGCAATCAAAAGGTTACCATCAAAATTCGTATTGCAAGTTCTCCATGGAAACAACATCCGGATACGGGACCTAGTAATTTGACCTCTGACCTTTCCGCTGTATTTCAACTGCTGGCCAGTGGTTTTTCATTCCCGGATGGAGAAAGGTTTTCTCCCGCATTTTTCCATGCGGTGAAAGAACTGGCAGGGGCCTGTGGATTTGAAACAGGCCATATTGCCTATGGCCTCCAGGAGCTTCAGGAGGCCTATACCCGCCTCTTTATCAACGCCCCGGGTGGTATCATCGCTCCTCCGTATGCTTCCGTTTACATCGCCGGCCAGGGCCTTCTGATGCAGGAGGGCCACGACCAGGCACGGGAGTTTTACCAGAAGGCCGGTCTTGAGCCGCTGGCAAATGGAGAGCCCGCCGACTTTTTACCCCTGGAGTTTTCGTTTGCAGCAATTCTCCTGGAAAGGGGAGATCTTGAATTGCTATCGCAGTTTCTGGAAAAGCATCTGTGGAGGTGGTTCCAGGTGTTTGAAAAGAGGGTGGAGGCTTCAAGACCCCATCCCTTTTACAGCCTCATGGTAAGGCTGGGCCGGTTTTATCTAAAAAAATTGAAAGAGGAGGTTTTTGATGAAGCGACGTAGATTTCTGAAGCTTTCTGCTTCAGCCTGTGCCGCCATGGCAGCCTTGGAACTAAAGGGTGCGGGAATGTTCAGGCCGGCGGTTGCCTCAAGCGGCGACGCAAAAGGCCTGCCCGGAAGTCTTGGGGCTAAGGACATCCCGAGCGTATGCGAAATGTGTTTCTGGCGCTGTCCCATTGTCGGGAAGGTGAAAGACGGAAAGCTTGTCAAGATAGAGGGTAATCCAAAGAGCCCTGCAAACGATACCAGGGTCTGTGCCAGGGGAAATTCCGGCATCCAGCTTCTCTATGACCCGGACCGCCTGAAATATCCCTTGAAGCGGACAGGAAGCAGAGGGGAAGGCAAATGGGCCAGAATATCCTGGGAAGAGGCCCTTGATGAGGTTGCCCACAATATGAAGAAGGTCAAGGACAAGCATGGCCCCCACGCCCTTGCATATTTTGATCATGGGGCCTCGGCGGAATTCATGAGGGGCATTTTCAAGGCCCTCGGGACAGAAAACTACACCAACGAGCCGGCATTCTATCAGTGCGTGGGCCCGGCGGCCCTGGCCTTTATAAAGAGCATGGGATATGTGACTTCGGGAACCAGGCAGTACATCGACATGAAGAACGCCAAAGCCATCCTCCTGGTGGGAAGTCATATCGGAGAGAATGTGCACGTTTCCCATGTTGCGGAGTACATGGAGGGGCTGGACAATGGCGCCAAGCTGGTGGTCGTGGATCCCAGATTTTCCGCACCTGCGGGGAAGGCGGACATATACCTGCCCATCCGCCCCGGTACGGATACGGCCCTCCTTCTTGCCTGGATGAACTTTATCATTGAAAAAGGGCTTTATGACAAGGAGTTCGTGAAAAGCCACTGTACCGGCTTTGATGATGTAAAGGCTGCGGTAAAGAAATGTACCATAGAATGGGCCGCTCCCATCTGCGATCTGAACGCGGAAGACATGAAAAAGGCGATTATAATGCTGGCGGAGGCAAGGCCGCATGTCGCCATTCACCCAGGCCGCCATGCCACGTGGTACGGAAGGGGAGATACCAGCAGGCATCAGGCCCTGGGTATCCTGGCTGCGCTTTTCGGGGCAGTAGGAGTCCCGGGCGGCCTCTATTTCCCGACGCCGGTGAAAAAGGCCCATTCCGAATGTGCCGAGTGCGGAGAGGAGCCGGAGACCCCGGCTGAATCCATCCAGGACGATTATTACCCGTTTGCCTCCATGTTCGGCTCTCCCACAAGCAAGATAATAGAGGCCAGCCTTACGGGGGATCCATATCCCGTGAAGCTCTGGGGAATAAACGGGGTGAACATCCTCCAGACCATACCGAACCCCTATCACACCATGGAGGCTATAAACAAGCTGGACTTCATCTTCTGCGAGGAGATAATGCCCACGGAGACGGCCATGTGGTCGGATATCGTGCTGCCTGGAGCCACCTATCTGGAAAGATTCGATGCAGTCTATACCTATGACCTGCTTACTCCCTACATAACGGTCAGGCAGCCCATGGTGGAGCCCATGTTCGAAACCAGGACCCCGTACTGGATAGCCAGGCAGCTTGCAAAACGCCTTGGAATCGACTGTTTTCACTGCAAGGATACCAGGGAGATTGTAGAGGAGGAACTTAAAGGTGCCGGCCTGACCCTTGAGGCCCTTGACAATAAGGGCGGCCTCGTCCCGGTAAAGGCAAATCCCTATCGGGAGCGAAAGGATCTCAAGTTCAATACCGACTCCGGAAAGATCGCCTTGAGTGTAGAGGATTACGCGGACGAAGACCTTGATCCCGTTCCAAGGTTTATTCCCACCCCTGCGCCCCCAGAGGGCTTTGCACGTCTGATCTATGGCAGGGTGCCCGTCCATACCTTTACAAGAACCATGAACAACAGCTGGCTCCATAATGAATGGCCCGAGAACCACCTCTGGCTGAATGACGAGGCGGCCTCGAAAATGGGCCTCAAGAACGGTGACGAGGTGGTCCTGGAGAACCAGGACGGAAAGAGGTCACTGCCAATAAAGCTGAAGGTCACCCCGGGTATCAGGCCGGACGTGGTTTACATGGCTCATGGCTACGGCAGCAGGTCGAAGATGCTGACCAAGGCATTTGAGAAGGGCGCAAGTGACCAGTTCGTCATAACCATGTATGAAAATGATCCGTTCATGGGAGCATCGAGCCACAGGACCAATTTTGTGCGCATCATCAAGGGAGGCAAGGCCATGAATATCCCTGATCTTCGTCCGCTGCCCCCGCAGCTTCCAAGGTTTCAGATGAAAAAAGGTGACACAGTCAAGACAGGAGGCGGAAAATGAGTCAGCTGGCCATGGTAATCGATCTTAAAAGGTGCGTGGGATGCCATGCCTGTGCCCTTGCCTGCAGGGCCGAATGGTCAATTCCGGTAGACTACCACAGGAACTGGGTTTACAGGCTCGGGCCCGAAAAGACCCCGCACGGCCTTTCGTATACATTTTATCCCGGGCTCTGCAATCACTGCGACGATCCAAAATGCGTATCCGTGTGTCCGGTAGACCCTGAAGAGAGGACCTTCAAGGATCCCAAGACCGGGAAGAAAAAGACCATAGCAATCCATGCCACTTTCAAACACCCCTTTACCGGGGCGGTCCTCATAGACAAGACCAGGTGCATCGGCTGCGGGTCGTGCGTGGAGGCCTGTCCTTATGGTGCGCGGTATCTGAACGAGGAACTGGATGATCCCAAGGCGGACAAGTGCACCTTCTGCGTGGAAAGGCTTGAGGCCGGAGAGCAGCCTGCATGTGTCAAGACCTGTATAACCAGGGCGAGAATCTTTGGTGACCTTTCGGATAAATCGTCAGAGGTGCACAAGATAGTCGCCTCGGGAAAAGCCGTCAGGCTTACCTCCAAGGAGGTCAGTATAGGCCCGAATGTGTATTATACAGGCCTGAAAAAAGACACCCACCTGCTTGTCAAGACATATGCTCCCCATGAAAGAAAGTGGGAAAATGTCATGGCACCCACCAGGAGGGATGTCATCCTTGCTGCAGTAAAGCGCCTGAAAAGCCTGGCCTGACAAAGAGGCACCATCTGTAAAGGCTGAGGCAGCATCTTTATGAATCAGTGACGAAGTTGCTTAAGTAACCTGTTCAGGGGCTGGGTATTTAGAACGTCCAGAGGTTCTATCCAGCCCCTTCTTGCCTGGTTTATCCCGTATCGCATGAACAGAAGGCTGTCGGTATTGTGGGAATCCGTGGAAATGGCGATCTTCACTCCCATTTCCTTGGCAAGTTTCAGGTTCACATCGTTAAGGTCCAGGCGTGCAGGCTGTGCATTCAGCTCCAGGAAGCAGCCGGTCTCTGCGGCCTTCTGCATGATTTTTTCCATGTCAACATGATAGCCTTCCCTCTCCCCGATGAGGCGCCCTGTGGGATGGGCGATTCCGCTCACAAAGGGCTTGTCCATGGCCCGCAGAATACGCCTGGTTTGTGCCTCCTTGGACAGCTTGAACTTGCTGTGTACTGCAGCAATGACTATATCAAGGCTCCGGAGGGCCTCGTCCGAAAGATCCAGGCCGCCGTCTTCAAGAATGTCCACCTCTATGCCCTTTAATATGGCTATGTCTTTGAATCTTTTCCTGGCCTTGTCGATTTCCCTTCCCTGTTCCAGTAGCCTTTTTTCATCAAGCCCCCTGGTGATGGTCATCCTTTGGGAATGGTCCGTTATTGCTATGTACGAATAGCCCAATGTCGCGGCTTTTCGGGCCATCTCCTCCACGGAATACTTCCCGTCACTCCATGTGGTGTGCATGTGCAGGTCCCCCCTGATGTCCTTGAGAGTGATGAGATGGGGAAGAGAGCCTTTCATGGCCGCTTCGATTTCTCCGCGGTTCTCCCTGAGTTCCGGCTCTATATAGGGGAGGCCAACTGCCCTGAAAATGTCGTTTTCCTCCCTTCCGGCAATCTTTTCTTCGCCCCTGAATACCCCGTACTCGTTTATTTTAAGGCCTGCCTTCTGGGCCAGTGTCCTGACCGCAATGTTATGGGCCTTTGAGCCGGTGAAATAGTGAAGGGCAGACCCGTAGCTTTCAGCCTCTACTGCCCTGAGGTCAACCTGGAGGTCGGACTGCAGGATTATGGTTGACCTTGTCGGGCCCTTGGAAATTACATTCTTGATTCCCGGGAAGTTGACAAAGTGATCAATGACCCTTGAAGGCTCTTTTGCAGTTACAAGGATGTCCAGGTCTCCCACGGTCTCCTTCTTTCTCCTGAAGCTGCCGGCGATTTCCACCTCTTCAAGCCCAGTGGCCTTTTCAAGATGGCCTTTGAGTTCCATGACGTAGGACTCGGCCAGTGCCCACCTGAATCTCCTGCCTTCCTTTTTTGCAAGCACCACTCCCTTTAGGATAAGCTCCTCCAGCTTTTTGCCAAAGCCGGGAAGCCTGGAGATCTCGCCACGGGTCGCCGCATCCTTGAGTTCTTCCAGGGAAGTGATTCCGAGGTTTTCATGGAGAATTTTCACGCGCTTCGGGCCCAGGCCTTCCACCTTCAGGAGCTCAACCAGCCCGGGAGGCACCTGGCTCTGGAGTTCACTGAGCTTGGAAAGGCTGCCGGTTTCAATGATTTCCCTTATTTTTTCGGCAAGATCCTTTCCTATCCCTGGGAGTCGCGTCAGGTCTTCTCCTTGTTCCATCATTTCGTGGAGATTTTTACCAAGGCTTTCGATTGTCCTCGCTGCATTCCTGTATGCCCTGACGCGGAATGGATTTTCGCCTTTTATTTCAAGGAAATCCGCCACCTGGTAAAAAATTTGCGCTATTTGCTGGTTGCTCATATTGACTCCATCTTATAAAAAGATAATATTAGTCAAAATTATTGGAAAAATCTTTCCTGTGTGGAAGTATATTTCCATAATGATGGGAAAAAAGTTTCCTCTGCTGTTAGGTTCTTTTTATTTTGTTATTAATTCCATTATTTTTCAAGGAGCTCGACCTGTTAAAATTGGTATGCTATATGCATGGCATAATTTTAAATCCGAATCTGGTTTTTTTTGAGAAAACGGGTACTTCACGCCAGCGTGCCAAGGAGGCAACATGAATAAAATCGACAAAAATAACAAGCTGATTATGCTGGTACTCTGCGGTCTGTTATGGTTCTTCATGATGCCCGGACATAATGCCTACGGTCTCACCCTTACATTTGATGATCTGGCGAGTTCGACGCAACAGGACCTCGACCATTACAGTGGTTTCAGCTGGCAGCACGCAAACGTCCTGCATTCAAGCAAGTCATTTAGCCGGTGTAGCTTTTCAGGCTTTGGAGCAAGCTATGCAGATGTGAGCCTGGAGAATGATGCCGGAACAGCAATGGATATATCAAGAGATGAAACCTTTAGCTGGCTTGGTGCCACCTTTTCTGCCCTTGATTCTCAATCAGGACAGATCACCATCGAGGGGTACATAAACGGCATTCTTTCATTTTCCACTACCCTTCTATTAAATGAATCTTGTCCTTATGACCTCAAGGTAAACTGGAGTGTTGATGAGCTTGTCATACGTGCTTCGGGTGATAATCTGCTTGACCATTTCACCATGGATGATTTCAGGTACAGCTTGGGCAGGACCTGTCTTTTGGGCTACAGATGTAGCTGCAACGGAACGTCTTATCATGGTGGCTCCAGCGGTGGGTCTGGAGGCGGTTCCGGCAGTGGATCAGGCGGAGGCTTTGGCGGCGGTTCCGGTTCCGGCGGAGGCGGTGGTTCAGGAAGCGGTGGTTCCGGCGGAGGCGTTGGCGGCGGTTCTGGTTCCGGTGGAGGCGGTGGTTCAGGAAGCGGTGGTTCCGGTGGAGGCGGAGGCGTAGCCCCTGTACCAGAACCATCTACAGTTTTGTTGATGGGGTTTGGAATGGCGGCGATGGGATTGATGAGACTCAGAAAAAAGAGAGGATGAAGGTATTTTTCGGGTACGAGGATATTCTTCCTGGCAGGGAATTATCACCAACCCTTTCCGGGCCGTTTGTGAGGGACGAACAGCACGGGAAGGTCTGCTTGCCTCGCTATTGCATTCGCGGTGCTTCCCAGAAAGATTTCAGGGATGTAGCCCCTTCCCTGGGTCCCCATGACTATGAGGCTGAACTCACCGCTGTTGGCCATGGCAAGAATGCGCTGGGCAGGTACGCCATACGAAACCTGAACTGAAACCTTTCCGGCGCCGTTTGCCTCAAGGTGTTCCTTCATGAGCTGCATCCTTGCCTTGTCTTCCCGATCAAATTCAGGCAGCATGTGTCTCAGGTAAGGGTCGATTCTTGCCTTGTCGTGTACATGAAAGAGTGTAACCTTTGCGTGTGTTACCGTGGCTATGCGTTCGAGGAGCATGAATGCTTCCTCGGCAGTCTCTGAAAAATCAGTTGGGAAAAGGATGTGGCTGTTGCAGCTATCGGGGGAGGGTTGTTCATCGTGGTTTCTGCTTTCCGGGCTGAAACGGACCAGGAAGGTCGGCCTAGTTGCCTCGTGCAATATTCCGTAACTTACGCTCCCTATTAGGGCTCCACGGACACCGCCTCTGTGGTGAGAGCCGATGATAATCATGTTTGCGTTGAACTGTTCCGCCAGTTCAAGGACGGCCCTGCCTGGAGCACCGCGTACGATCTCCACCTTGCAATTGAAGCCCCTGGCCCTGACTTCATCCGCCCTGCTTTCAAGCCGGCTCTTTATACCGTCAAGGTATTCCTGGTCTATCTGGAAGTTTTCCGGGGGATTGATGGCATGGCAGATGATCATCTCCTTTACCCCGAGTTTTTTCTTGGGAATGCATCTCACCAGGGAAAGGGGCGGTATTTTAAGGTCATCAGCTACCAGAAGTTTTTCAAACATATCTTGCCATGCCGCCGTACCGGGAATGGATTGTTGGCCACTCATTTCACTTATGTCAGAGTGTCAGGCAAAAGTCAATTGCCGTTAAAAAAATTAGGGTATTATTTGTAGCTAATAGAGGTATATTTTGTTTTGCTTGTCCCGGCTTTGCAGGATGTCCGTGTGAGCATACAAAATACCCCAGCCAATAAGCAAGGCTCCGCACCTGATGTATCTTTCCGGAAAGATTCAAAAGGTGATGATTTCAAATCCATTTTCCATGTAACCGGAAAGACCGGGATGCCCGGACATGTCGTCCAGCAGCCTCAGGCCCGCCTTTTCCGCATCCTTTAACATAGCCATCTTGTTTGAACAGGCCCTGCACGCACCTTCGACCAGACCTTTGTCCTTGACCTTCACCCATAATGCATTGAGGAAATGTCCTTCTTTTTCAATCTCCGGTATGAGTTTTGTTGAGGCACCCTCCAGGATGATTTTTGCTTCCCAGGACCTTTCCGCCATATCGAGAGCGTTTAAAAGTACATGAACGAAACACATTTCTTCCCCGTTGAATACCACAAGCATTACTTTCTTCACAGGCCGTTCTCCTTTTGACTGATATTCTTGAGACTATCTTGTTCAACTTTCTCAGTTGTATAGCCTACTAAAAAACTTCGAGTTAGCCATGGATATACATGGACAAATACTTTTCCGGTCCTTCCGGTACATGAGTACCCAAGGCTCCTGCGTCTTGTATGCCCTTTTACGCAGCGGTTTTGCTGCATTCAGGAGATAATGCTCAAAATATCGGGGACACGGTTATTTTTTCATGCGTCTTTCTCCTAAACAAAATCCTTGGAGGAACCCTCAAGTAAAGACCTCTGAGTAACAACAGTTCAAGAAAGCCTTTTTGCACGACAAATTCGCTTTCAACCAGCTGGCAGGCAAGGAGGGGCCTGGAAGGGTTTTGGAAACCGTTGGAAGTAGCCCGTTACAGATTCTTGGGCGAAGCGGAGCGCCCGAAACCTCCATTTAGCGAGCGCACGCGAGCGGCTTTGGAGCGTTTCAGCGAAGCCAAGCCCTAGAAGCTGTTAGGGCGGATTCCTGTTTCCAGGGCCCTTTCAGGCCCGCCTTGCCCTTCTCTTACAGGCCAACCTATTCAGCTTTCGGAGTTGTATGACTTGTTTAAAAACTTCGAATCAGTCATGGAAGCTCATGAACCTATATGGACAAATATTTTTATTTCATGCCCGACATGCCATGAATAACACCCTATATGCCTTGGCATGATCTGGGGTGTTTGTCGACCCCGATCAGGGCCGACAAACTGTCCGTGCGGGTCCAGCCCACATTATGG
>CAYZJS010000092.1:0-6905 GCA_964478865.1 uncultured Thermodesulfatator sp. | reverse complement strand
GCAGGCTCTGACAGGTTCATGGTAAAAAGGCTGTTAAGCGCCTGGAGGCTTGGCACTACATCAGGCAAGACCTGGGGCTGGCCTGACATGCCGATAAAGGCAATGAAAAAACATCCGATGAACGAAGCAAATATTTTTCCGGCGTTTATTTTACCCATTATACATGCTCCCTGTTTATAAAGAGTTGAGGTCAAATTTTTTACTCATCTTTTTTACATCAAGAAGCGTACCGTTTAGACGGGCGTTTTTTTATGAAAAAACACCAATAATCAGGCCTTTGCTGAGTCTTTTTGTTCCGTGGTGGAAAAGTTTTTCTCAATGAGAAAAGTTTTTCTTTGGAAAAATATATCCATCCCTCATGCCCTGGCCGCCTCCCCAGGTAAAAGTATTCGGCAAGCAACCTGAAATAGGGCTTTTTTTTCCTGTGATAGGTCTTAATATTGAGGGGAAAAATGATGTGGAATAAGGTCCCGATATCTTGACATGAGAAAATTTATTACAGCCCTAACCTTCCCCATGGTCCTGCCCCTTTCATTCATGTTGTGCAGTCCCTTTGCCATAGCGGCTTCGCTTGTTACGGGTTCAGGCAGGCCCTCCCACAGGGTGGCCAGGGTCTGGGCCTCCATAGTGCTCGCTGCTGCGGGTATAAGGGTAAAGACCAGGATCCTGGAGTATCCTCCCGCGGGCAGGCCGGTGATCTTTGCGTGCAACCACGGAAGCCTCATGGATATCCCCATACTCTACAAGGCCCTTCCGGTGGAATTCAGGTTCCTGGTCAAGAAGGAGCTTTTCAGGATTCCGCTCCTTGGTTTTGCCATGAAGACTGCAGGCTACATCCCCATAGACCGGTCGGGTGGCAGGGCAGCGGTAAAAAGCATGAAGGAGGCTGCCGCCAGGCTAAGGGAAGGGGCATCCATAGTGGTGTTTCCTGAGGGGACAAGAACCCTTGACGGGCGGCTCCAGGAGTTCAAGGAAGGCGGGTTCATGCTGGCTGTAAAATCAGGCTGCCCTGTGGTGCCAGTGGCCATAAGGGGCAGCTTTGACATATTGAAAAAGGGAAGTTTTATTGCAAGGCCCGGTGAAGTCGAGGTTATAGTGGGAAGGCCGATAGAGGTTTCCGGCGATACCAGGATGGGCAGAAAGGAGATAACCCGCCTGGCCCACCAACAGGTTGAACACCTGCTTACGGATATCCAAGGAGGATGAGATGGCAGTTTCTGAATTTATCATGAAAAAGGGTTTCAAGCTGGAGGACGGAGACCTCCTTCTGTTTTTTTACCTAGATGAAGAAAACCCCGTCTTCAGGAAGGAGCAGGTTCCAGGCTTCCTCCCAGGCATCAAGTGTCCGGAGGAAAAGGGAAAGTCCTTGACTGTTGCTGCCGGCACCCACAAAGAAAACCGTTTCGTAGCCCGGGTTTCAAGGCTTGATGATGACAACCTGCCCCCGGAAGAGATGCTCAGGAGAGCTGTCTCTTCTGCAGTGACGGGAGCGGAAGACGAGGGTCTTAAACGGGTAGTGGTTTTTCTCTCCAAAAAGCAGGGCCGTTTTTTGCAGGCCTGCCAGGAAGCAGCGCTTCTTGGAAGTTACAGGTTCGACAAGTACCTTGAGAAAAAGACCGAGCCATGCCCGGTGCTTTGCTCCATGGATACCAATCCCGGCCCGGACCTCAAGAAAGCTGAAAAGGAGCAGGCAGAGCTTTTCCAGTGGGTGAACTTTGCCAGGGACATCCTGAACGAGCCCCCAAACGAGGTCCAGCCGGAATCCCTGGCCGAGATATTCCGGGTCCACGGTAAAAAGGCCGGACTCAAGGTCACTGTATGGGATGAAAAGAGGCTCAAGAAGGAAGGCTGCGGAGGCATCCTGGCAGTGGGCAAGGGAGCTTCATCCAGGCCAAGGCTGGTCATAGGGGAATTCAAGCCCAGAAAGGCCAAGGGCTTTCTCTGCCTTGTGGGCAAGGGGGTCACCATGGATACCGGGGGCTACTGCCTGAAGCCGGCAAAGTCCCAGATAGGCATGAAGTATGACATGGGTGGCGCTGCAATGACCTTTGCCGCAGCATGTGCCATGGCGAGCCTCAAGGTGCCCCTTAGGATCACGGTCATCACTCCCCTTGTGGAAAATGACATCTCCTCAACTGCATTTCACACGACCGACATAATAACCATGAGAAACGGCAAGACCGTCCAGGTGGACAACACGGATGCAGAAGGCAGGCTGATACTGGCAGATGCCCTCTGTATCGCCTCGGAGCAGAAGCCCGACTGGATAGTAGATGCCGCCACCCTTACCGGTGCATGCGTGGTTGCCCTGGGAGAGGATATTGCAGGGGTGTTCGGCCCGGACAGGCAGTTCAACAGCACCATCCTCGAGGCAGGGGAATCGGCCGGTGAGTTCCTGTGGGAGATGCCCCTTCACATGCCTTACATGGAACAGCTCAAGGCAACCATTGCTGACATGAAGAATATAGGCAGCAGGTGGGGCGGGGCCATTACCGCTGCACTCTTCCTGAAAAAGTTCGTTCCCGACGGGCTCAAGTGGTCCCATGTGGATATTGCAGGGCCGTGTGTAAAGGAGGAGCCCCTGGGCTTTCTGGGAAAAGGCGCCAAGGGGTTTGGTGTAAAGACCCTGGTGGAGCTTGGAAGGAGGCTTTCAGGCTGAGGGGTCAGATTCCCGGCGCGGTGATCTGTTCCACGTGGCACTCAAGTACGCACTTTACGTTGTGCCGGTGAATGCTCTCGTAGCTGACGGATTCCACCCGGACCCTGGAATCTCCCGGAAGGAGCTTTTTCAGACGCCTGGCCGTTGAAGCGGCCACGGTTCTGACCACGTCTTCTGCAAATTGGGGCTGGCGGTGGCACTTCAGTACGAGTTCTGCCTCGTCGGGCCGTTTCAGAAGATCCTGGCTGACGTGGAGGCATGAGGCCAGGCAGAAATAGATGTCTTCAAAGGATAGTGCCGCCTCTTTGTCTTCCACCTCCAGCGTGGTCATGCACCTTTGCGAGTGGGTAGGCATAAGTGTCCGGTCCGAGTTCGGGAAAAGGCCCCGGTTATAAACCTGGGTGCAGGGGCAAGCGGTCATGTGGGTGAGGCTGATGCCAAGAAATGAAGTGGTCTCCATCCGGCCCTGCCCCCTCTTTCCTTCCGTCCTGGCAGATATTTCAAGCCCTTCCACCGATAACTCGTGGCTTACGGATGTCAAGGTAAGCTGGGGGATGGCACCTTTCAGGGTCACAATGGCCGTTTCCCCCCTCTGGCAGGAGAGAACGCCGCGGCAGAGCTCCAGGGAATAATCCCTGATGTCCCTGAACTTTCTGGAAAAGAGCCCGGAAATTGCCCTTTCCATCCTGGACATGTGAATCCCCCTGAACTCTCCAGGTAGGCTTACAAGGACCTCGGCCTCAAAGGGCAGCCGCCCCTGGGGGATGTCGATCCAGACCGTCTTGGATGTGATCCCTGCCTGGTTTAGGGGAATTTCCAATGCTGGTTTCATCTCAGGGACGTCTTCACAAGAATCAATCACCCTTTGATGGATTTTTCGTGGAAACTCGGGTTTCAGGCCAGGTTGTGCCTTTTCAGGCTCATGTACCATTCCTGGACATTGCGGCATTTTTTACCATCCTTTTCTGTGACGTGGAGGATCTTTTCCATCCTTCTAATGGTTTCCCGGCTGCAGGCGCAGCCATGTGCCAGGGCCTTGAGCCTTTTTACCAGTGATGCGGCCTTTCCCGAGGAAAACGCCGTGCAGCAAAGGCTTCCTTGGTGGAGACTTCTAAGGGTTACCACCTCTGGAACAAATGCAAAGGGGGCAAACCTGGCAAGCTTCAGGAAAAAGAGCCAGTCTTCTCCGAGATCGCATGCTTCAAAGCCTCCTGCATCATGAAAGGCCTTTTTCGTAACGGCAAAGGCAGAAGGGACGAGAAAACACCACCTTAAAAGCTCGTCAAAAACGAAACCCTCTTTGCCCTTCCCCTGTTCCGGGATTTGGAACCTGCTCCCTTTAGGCATGTCCACGTTTTCAGTGATCCCGTAAGCTGCCGGAAATCCCGTCCTGTCCATTGCCTGGAGAAGGAGCCTTGGGTGGTCCTCGATCCAGGTGTCGTCGGAATCCAGAAACATCAAGACGGTCCCCCGCGCAGCTTCTGCCCCAAGGTTCCTGGCAGGGCCCGGGCCAATTCTTTTGGCCGTTTCAAGAAGCCGGACTTCCGGAAAATGCCTTTTTACCTGCCTAGCAGAGCCGTCGGTGGAGCCGTCATCCACTACTATCACCTCCAGGCCGGAAGCTGCCTGGGCCAGCACGGATTCAATGGCCTCAAGCACCATGTCCTTCCGGTTCCTGACGGGGATGATACAGCTTGCCCGGATCACGGCCTTCCAGGCGGAAATACCCCTGCGGCGTCCTTTATCCTGGAGGCCAACCGGTATTCCATGTATCTTTCAACCTCCGGGATCATCTCATCCAGGTACTGTGCGATGTCTTCCTCCCCGGCTGTTGACAGGGTCTGGCAGAACAGGCATTTCTGCTCACCTCCGCCGGTGGAAGGCAGGCCCAGATCCTCCAGGAAGTGCCTGGAGACCTGCTCGGAATCGAACTCTTCATAAACCGGGAAGACAGTGGTGACCCCGAACCTCTTTGAGAGTGCGGAAACCCGGTCCATGAAGGCATTGGTCTGCTCTGGGAAAAAGGACTGCTTGGCCGTGTAGCCTGCCAGGAGCAGCGGCACGTAGCTGGAGATGCAGTATATGATTGCCCTTGCATGCATGCCCAGCTTGCATGCAACGCATACAAGGTTTTTGCCGTTGAAGCGGGGCATGATTTCCTCGTACCTGTCAAGCCAAAGTCCCTGGAAGAGCCGCCCCATGTCGAGGCTGAGAAATTTCGTCTCTGGTATCTGTTCTTTTTCCGGTATCTGGGCCTCGAGGATCTGCCTGGATATTTCCAGGCGCCTTGCAGGAAAATCAGGGAATCTTGCCATGCCGTTCAACATGTGAAGGAGATGGATTGTCCGGGGTCGCGGGAGCCCTGAAGACGGACCGGTCATTGCCATGGCATAGATGGCCAGGCTGTCGGAGCCGCCTGAAAAAAGTATTGCAAGGTCCTGTCTGTCCATATTCATTTCCCTTTCTTAACCCTGTAATGCAAGAATATTTCTCCTGTTCGGGCATCCGGCCTGCAAGAAAGAAGATCCAGATCCAGAAAAGGGCTGCCAAGTGCCCCTGGGCCGGACACCAGGCAGGCCTCGCTGTCCTTGCCGATGATGCGCGGTGAAATGGTGATAAGAAGCTCATCTACTATTTCCTGCCGCAGGGCCTCGTAGTTGAGCCTGCCGCCTCCTTCCACCAGGCAGGTTTTTGCACCCAGTTTCCCCAGGTGGGCAAGCACTTCCTTCAAGGGAAGCATTTCTTCCGGACCTTCCGGAATGCCGATTATCCTGGCGATTTGGCGAAACCTGGCTTCAAGGTCCTTTGCCAGCCCGGCAGGACAGAAGATCAAAGGCTTGGGCCCCCTTTTGAAAATGGACCTTTCCGAAGGGATATTGCCAGAGCGCGTTATCACTGCCCTGATGCGTTTTGCCGGAAGCTTGCCTCCTCCTGTCCTGAATTCCGGGTCCCCGGCCCGCAGGGAGCCTGCCCCGAGAAGAGTGGCACCTGTCTGCTCCCTTGCCTCCTCCAGGAGCATCCTGTCTGCCTTGCTTCCAAATCCGGCAGGTGAGATCCTGCCGCAAAGGGTCTCGATACAGATCAAAATGGTCTTCAAGGGCTGCCAAATGCCGTTTTCAGGGTCTGTCTTGCTATTTCAAGTTCCTCGTCTGTTGGAACCACCAGGAGCCTTGTCCGCGAGTCTTTTGTGCCGATTTCGTGGATGCCCCCGGCGGTATGACGGTTTTTCTCATGGTCCATGACTATGCCCAGGTGCTCCAGGCCCTGGCAGGAAAGCCTGCGGATCAGGGGAGAATTTTCCCCAATGCCCCCTGTAAATATGATACAGTCTGTCCTGCCAAGGATTGCAAGGTAAGCCCCCATGTATTTCTTCAGGCGGTGGCAGAACATGCCTATTGCAAGTTTTGACGGCCCATCCCCCATTTCCGCCCTTTCCGTAATGGCCCTCATGTCGTTTTCTCCGCATATCCCAAGGAGTCCGCTCTGGAAGTTCAGGATGTGGTCTATTTCATCAAGATCCATACCCGAGGCCTTGGCAAGGTAAAATATTATGGCCGGGTCAATATCCCCGCTCCTGGTACCCATTATAAGGCCTTCCAGGGGAGTCATGCCCATGGAGGTGTCAATGGACCGTCCATGCCTGATGGCAGCGGCGCTTGCCCCGTTTCCAAGGTGCAGGCTGATACAGTTGATTTCATCCCTGCCGATATGGAGGAAATCCGCTGCAAGCCTGGACACGTAGCAATGGGAGGTACCGTGAAATCCGTAGCGCCTGACATGGAATTTTTCATGGAAGTGTCGTGGAAGGGCATAGAGGTATGCCTCTTCCGGCATGCCCTGGTGAAAGGCCGTGTCGAAGACAGCCACCTGGGGGATGTCGGGTGCAAGGGCCATGGCCGTTTCTATGCCAGTGAGATTGGCCGGATTGTGAAGAGGTGCCAGGGGGATGAGTCCCCTGATGGCCTCGGTGACCTGGCTATCTATCACCACCGGTTTCTTGAATTTTCTGCCGCCATGTACCACCCTGTGTCCGATGGCGGAAATCTCGGAGATGTCCTTGACGCTTCCGGTTTCACCAAGGACCTGCAGCATAAGGGAAAAGCCCTCCCCGTGCTCCCGGACATGAACCTGCCTGGTAACCTTCTGGCCGGTTGACCTGTCCTGGTGGTGGAGTGTGCCGGCACTGCTGCCTATCTTTTCAACCAGGCCCTGGGCGATGCTCGCCATGTCCTGCATATCAAACAAT
>CAYZJS010000091.1:0-40717 GCA_964478865.1 uncultured Thermodesulfatator sp. | reverse complement strand
CTTCACAAGGTTGATGCTTGCCTTAGAGCGCCAATCTTTTAGCAATGTATGTCAAAAGGGATAATATGGATGCGGAAGTGGAAAAGGGACGCTCCTGCCACGAAAAAAGTGGACACACGGTTAAGTTATCGTTAAATCAATGACATAAGGAAGGAGATGAGTGTTAAAGGGCGCAGGATTTACGACTCAGATTTCAAGGGCAATGCAGTAAGGCTGTCACAGAAGAACCTGGGACATTTGTGGCCAAGTTGGCAGATGAGCCTGGTATATTCAGGGACCTTCTTTATAGGTGGCGTTCTGATTTCAAGGGCAAGGGCCAGCTTGCATTTCCCGGGCATTCGAAGTCCATAATCCGGCCTTATATCCCGTCGTCGTATATTTCGCCTCCTACCGTATCGATCAATACGGAGTGGCTTTCAACGTCAAACCATTCTTGAAACAGCTTGTATGTGAGTTTTTTAGGCCAAAGTGTCGGCTCATTATACCAATCTTCAAGTTCGGCCTCGAAAAGCACTTTAAAATTTTTCTTCACCCATTGCGATACTGCCTGGTCGTCTTCCGCGTCCCGGTTACTTATCAGGTATACCGTGCTATCATTGTTGGCCTCCTCGAGGGTGATGTTCTGATGTCCCCTATACGGATCAGTCTGATTGATCCAGCGTACCGCCGGCTCCTTGTAGCGCAGAATGATTGCTCCCCTGTTTATCATGTCTTCTTCCTCCGGATATACTGAAAAATATCGTGCAGGTCGTCTCTATACACCACCTTTAATTTTCTTTCCGGCGTTGCCCCTGAAAAATGACCTTAAAAATACCAGCCACATGTGTGCGGATGCTGTTTCAGCGATCCCTGTCCGAAAATGGAAATGAAAAGATTCATCATGCGGTCAGTTCCATTTTTTCCAGGTAGTTCTCAATGGCGCCTATGCCTCTTTTCCCCACCACCATGAATACCTTGTTCCCGGGTTTAAGCCTGTCGCTCCCCCGCGGAACCACGATGCGCTCGGTCTTTTCATCGATTACCCCGGCAAACACGCAGTCCGTGGCAAATGCCGGGTCCTTGACCATGTCCTGAACCTTTATGCCCTCGCTTGGAAGGTTGGACGGAAGCTCAAACATAATGAGCTGGGCCTCTCCATGTTCTATTTCCGTGATGACCTTTATCCTGGGGCTTTCCAGTTCTGTGAGAACCTTGTTGGTGAACATGGAATTCATGTCGCACACGCTGCTGGCCCCTGCAAGGAGGTATGCCTTCCTGTAGGCAGTGTCCCTCATCTTGACTATGATCCTTGGAATTTTCAGGCTGTGTGCCAGAAGTGCGAAGGTCAGATTGTCCTCGTCCTTGTAAAGGGCGGCAACTGCGGCATCCGCCCGTTCTGCTCCGGCTTCCTGAAGGATTTCTATGTTTTTTGCATCCCCGTGAACGGTAACGATCCCGGAGTGGGCATAGAGTTCTTCGCATTTCTCCCGTTCACTTTCAATTACCACCACGTCGTGTTTCCGGTCCAGCAGGTGTCTGGAGATAGTGGATCCTGCAGTGCCGCCTCCTGCCACGATGATATACATCAGATCCTCCTTTTGTAGATTGCAAAAAGGACTGCCAGCGGGAGTATCTCGAGTCTTCCTGCAAGCATGCCCATTATGTACGTAAGTTTTATTATCCAGCTGAGTCCTGCCATCTTGTGGACAGTGAAATAAAAGGGCCCCATGTTGCCCATGGCAGAAGCCATGCCTGAAAAGGCCTGCCACGCGGTAAGATCGGAAAAAAACGCCGTTACAAAGGCGCCGAATGCTATGATGAGGAGCCAGGCCCAGACCAGGGCCATGATCCTAAGGATCTCTCCCTGGGGAACGATCCTTTTTGATACAACCACCGGCATAACGGCCCGGCGCGGCAAGCCGAACTTTTTTATCTCGTCTGAAAGGATCTTGGCCAAAATGCCCGCCCTCAGTATCTTTATCCCGCCTGCAGTGGAGCCGACGCACCCCCCGATGACCATGAGAATTATGAGTATCTGTTTGCTCATGTCCGGAAAGAAGGGACTGTTGATGTCGGTTGTGAGATATCCGGTGCTGGTTATGAGCGAGCTGACCTGAAAGACTGCAATCCTGAAGATGGCAAAAAGGTGTTTGATGCCCATGGGTTCTTCAAGGTTGAATGCCCGGATATGGTCCACCATGACCAGAAGTACCGCGGCCCCGATGATTTTCCAGTACCATTTCATCTCGAAATCACGAAAAAGTGCCCTGGTGCTTCCGGTAAAGACCTTGTAGTGGATGAGAAAGTTGGTTCCTCCTGCAAGCATGAAAAGCACGGTGGTTAATTCGATGAGCCATGCACTTCTGACGCCGTGCTGCTGCCACCATGCAAGGCTGGCATCGTGGGTGGAAAATCCTCCAGTGGAGATGCATGTAAAGCAGTGGTTCAGGGCATCAAAACCGCTCATGCCTGCAAGCAGGAAGAGCAGGTACGAACACAGGGTGAAGCCTCCATAGATTGTCCAGAGTATCACCAGGGTGTGAAATATGCCCGGAACAGGCCTCGAGATGTCGATCTTGTGCCCTTCGGCGCTGAAAAGTGCTGCAGCAGTACTGCCTCCCCTGAAACTTACCGCCATGAAAAACGACAGGATGCCGAGCCCTCCCAGCCACTGGGTGAATGAACGCCAGAAAAGTATGCTTTTGGGCATGTGGTCCAGCCCCTCGAAGACGGTTATGCCCGTGGTGGAAAAGCCGCTCACTGATTCGAAAAATGCGTCTATGAAGGACTTGTCCAGGCCTATGATGTAGGGAATTCCCCCGATGATGCCCGCCAGTATCCAGCCCAGGGCGGTGATTATCATGGCGCCCCGGATGGAAGGCACCTTGAACGGAAAGCCCAGCTGCATGGCAAGCCCCGCAATTATGGAAAGCGTACCGGGAAGCACAAAGGTGGATACCGAAACCGGTGAGCTCGAGGGCATGTCATAGATGAAAAGCGGGATAAGCGGCAGAAACAGGAAGGCACCCATGATGGAGAGCAGGGCACCCAGGTAGTTCAAGATATATAGACGTTTCTTGATATTTATAAGAAGTTTCATAAGATATATTCAGAGGATAACGGGAATAAACGGTTAAAGGAAGTCACTTTTTATGGCACTTTGCCCTACAGGGGCAGCGGCGGGGTGCCGGTTAACAGCCTGTCGGAAGGCGGAGGTGGTGAAATGAAAAAGATACTGCTTGGCCTGTTGGAAGCGGATGGAAACATCCTGGTGGATTCTGAACGGATCTTCCTTACACCCCTTACCAGGAAAGAGGCAAGGGAGCTGGGGAAGAGACCGCTTGCCGTGGAACCGGGCCAGGTCCAAAAATTATTCCTGGTAACAGGAGACCTTTACAGAAAGACGCTCTACGGGGCAAAGATCCTGGAGGAGGTCTCACCTCTGTCCGGCGCCCTCATAAAGGCGCTTCTGAAGAAAGGGGTGATATCCCAAAAGGACCTTCTTCAGAACCTGCAGGCAAAAGGGGAAGAGGCCGCAGTCCCTGAAAAGCTGTGCGGCCTGGTCATAGGCCACAAGAAGTCATCGCCCGGGGCAGTAAACGAACGGGCCAACCTGACGGAATTCGATTTCAATGACCGTCTTTCAGTGATGATTGAAGACCGGGTCAAAAAGGCCAGGGTCCAGAGGATCTACAGGAGGACCTACAGGGAACTGCCAGACGATATAAATTCCCTCGGGCCTGATTTTGTGGTAAGTCTTCACTGTAATGCCTATAATAAGAAGGCATCCGGTACAGAGGTGTTATTCTATCACAGGTCTTCAAAGGGCAGGCAGATGGCAGAAATACTCCTTGGAAGGCTGGTAGACTGTCTGCACCTGCCAAACAGGGGCATAAAACCGAAAACCTCCGAAGACAGAGGAGGTTACCTGCTTCGCTATACCAAGGCTCCAGCCGTGATCTCCGAGCCATTTTTCATCGATAACGATGAGGATCTCGCAACGGCAAGATCCAACCTGGAAGGTCTTGCCATGGCCTATGCCTCGGCCATTGACGAGATGGCGGCCACTGTTTAGGGGCCCAGTTGGTGCCCCGGTCCTTTGGCCGGCACTCACCCCGGGCCGTTTCGGTGAATCAGGAATTCTGTTCAGGGAAAAGGCCGGAGCCATGTTGCCGGTATCCCGGGGATTTTTTTCAGGGGCAACGCCGTTACCGGATAAATGGAGACGGCCCGTAGGCACTTCCTGCAGCAGATGGATACTCTCTGTTTTCAGGTGCCTGTAAAAGCGCTGTTACTGCCAGGTCTTGAGCTGATCCCCTACGGTTTATACACCATGTCCCAAATGTGAACCTTGGGGCAGGAACAATTTTTTCATTCACGGAGAGCACGATGTCCAGACCACAAAACAAGAAGACAGGAAGCATATATGTCACTGCCCTTGAGCCCAAGAGCGGCAAGCTGATGGTCACCCTGGGGCTCATGGAAGTCATTACCAGGCTTGTGAGCCGGGTAGGGTTTTTCAGGCCCGTTATCAGGAGCGGGCAAAAGCCGGACAACGATTTGAGCCTTATCCTGGAAAGGTACAACCTCGATATTTCGTATGAGGAGGCCCACGTCTTTACCGTTGACGAGGTGCAGGCCCTTGGCGCCCAGGGAAAATTCAAAGACATCGTCCAGGCCATCATCGAAAGATACAACGAGATCAGGGGCAAGTTCGAATTCATCCTCTGCGAGGGCTTTGAATCCTCCGGCATCAGTGCAGGCTTTGACGTGGATGCCAACATCAACATTTCAAAGAACCTGGGCTCACCCATACTGGGTGTCCTCTCTGGCAGGAACAAGCAGGAGCACGAGATCACCGAATCCCTGAAGATTGTACTGGATGCCATAGAGTCAGAGGGTTGCTTCAACGTGGCAACCATTGTGAACCGCGTTTCTCCGGAACTCATCAAGGACGTGTGGGAGAGGATAAACCGGGAGGTCAAGGGGGATGTCCCTGTCTACGTGATACCAGAGGTGCCGGAGCTTGCCTCCCCCACCATGGGCGAGATCATGGAGGGGCTCCGCTGCAGCTTCATACACGGAGACCGCTCCGGACTGACCCGGGTTATCAGGCAGTTCAAGATAGCCGCCATGACACTTGACAACTACCTGTCCTACCTGGAGGACGGGGACCTTATAATAACCCCTGGCGACCGGGAAGACATACTTGTAGGCACCCTTACCACGCTGTTTTCACGCAACTTTCCAAATATCGCAGGTATCATGCTGACAGGAGGCCTCAAGCCGGGGCCCAGGGTCACGCGTCTTGTTGAGGGGCTCAGGCAGGCCTCCATCCCCGTCATTGGGGCAGTTGATGACACGTTTACCTCTGCCATGAAGGCAAGCCAGGTGCCTGCCCTCATCAGCAAGGACAATCCCAAGAAGGTGGACGTGGCCCTTGGCACCTTTGAATCGGCGGTGAACATCAATGAAATCAGGCGCCGCCTTGCGGTTCCCAGGTCCGAGATAGTCACTCCTCTCATGTTCCAGTACAGCCTGTTCGAAAGGGCCAGGGAGGAAATCAGGCACCTCGTATTGCCTGAGGGAGACGAGGAAAGGATTCTGAAGGCCTCGGAGATATTGAGGGCCAGGAACGTTGTGAACCTCACCCTGATAGGAAAAGAGGAAAGGATAAGGGAAAAGGCGGCCATCCTGGGCGTGGAGCTTGACGGGGTCGAGATCCTGGACCATGTCAACTCGCCCCTGCTGGAAGACTTCATCCGGGAATTCTACGAACTGAGGAAGTGCCGGGGCGGAACCATGGATTCTGCCAGGGATGCGATGCTGGATGAGAACTATTTCGGTGTCATGATGGTGCACAAGGGGCTAGCCGACGGAATGGTTTCAGGTGCAGTTCACACTACGGCAGATGTCTTGAGGCCTGCTTTCCAGATCATCAAGACAAGGCCGGGGGTAAAGATCGCCTCCAGTGTCTTTTTCATGTGCCTTCCCACCAAGGTCCTTGTCTTTGGCGACTGTGCCGTGAATCCGGACCCGGATGCGGAAGAACTTGCAGCCATTGCCATCAGTTCTGCCGATACTGCAGCAACCTTTGACATAGAGCCGCGGGTGGCCATGCTTTCTTATTCCACCGGGAGTTCGGGCAAGGGAAGGGACGTGGAAAAGGTAAAAGAGGCCGTGGAGATTGCACGCCGGCTCAGGCCTGATCTCCTGATAGAGGGACCGCTGCAGTACGATGCTGCAATAGATCCAGAGGTGGCCAAAAAGAAGCTTCCCGGAAGCAAGGTTGCAGGAAGGGCAACGGTCTTCATATTTCCGGATCTTAATACCGGCAACAATACCTACAAGGCGGTCCAGCGTTCTTCTGGTGGTATTGCCATAGGACCGGTAATCCAGGGCCTCAGAAAGCCTGTAAATGACCTTAGCCGCGGGTGCCTGGTGGAAGACGTGGTAAATACCGTGGCAATAACAGCGGTGCAGGCCGGCCAGAATTGACACAAGGGGCTTTAGAAATTGCCATGTTGCCCAATGGTTAATAGGCATTGAACAGGAGTTCCTGTTTTCAGGCATAACCCTAGGAAGGAAGGTGTAGTAATGAAGAATTTTTTTAAAGAGGCTGCAGTCAAGATATATGAGGATGCAAAAGGCCAGGGACGCCTGACCGAGGGGCTCACCCTTGACGGGTACAAGGCACTGGCCCTTGCCCAGGACGGGGTGGTCCAGACGCACATGGGCTCTGTTGCAGCCGATTCAGAGCCCATGTCACGTTCCGCCCCGCATACCAGCAACAACATAGACGCCCCCTTTGGAGAAGAGGAGGAGCGGCTTGCCGCAGATACGGTGGAAAACCTGGCTTCCCAGAAGATCGTCTGTGTGGATACCATTGTTGGAGACGGCAGGGACGGGATCACAGCCAGGTTCATAATGCCTGAAATCTATGCCCAGCTGGCCTACGGCCTCAAGCTGCTCTTCGACCAGCCGGCTCCGCGGGTGGTGGAAGATCCCACTTACACCATAATATTTTTCACCGATGATGCCTTTCAGATGAACAAGCAGAAAAAGCTGCTTGACAAGGACATCACCATCCGGCTCTGGATGGGTGACAGGCGGGGAGACCAGGTCAAGATCTGCAGGAACAGTATTTATCTCGGAGAAGGCAAGAAGGGCGTGTTCCAGTTCGAGGACTGGAGGGTGAAGACCATCGACAGGACCGGGCTGTTCCTCCATGCAGGTGCCAGGAGGGACTGGCTGTGGGTCTATGACCTTGAGGCAGAGCGTCCGGAGCTTAAGGAGGTGGTCATGGGGGTTTCGGGGCTTACAGCCACGGGAAAGACCACCACGCTCTGCAGAAAGTTTGCCAAGCTTCCCAGGGAACAGTCCGAAATGATAGGAGATGACGGGGGAAGCCTTGCCTACGATGGAAGTTATTCCGCCTTTGAATACGGCGGGCTTTATGTCAAGACTGAGGGGCTTGATTCCAGCCAGCCCGAGATCCTGAGGGCGGCAGAATCCAGGGAGGCATTCCTCGAGAATGTGGCCATCTCAAGGTATCCCTACATTCCGGATTTCATGGATACCTCAAAAACGGCCAACGGGCGTGCGGTTATCAGCAGGGAGAACCTGGAGATAGCAAGTCCGTCCCTGCGGGCCAATCGCCTGGATTACGTGATAATACTTACCAGGAACCCGCTGGTGAATGCCATAAACAAGCTTACCCCCGAACAGGCGACCATGCAGTTCATCTACGGTGAATCCATAGAAAGCTCAGGAGGGAACCCGGAGGAGGCCGGAAGGTTCAAAAGGGTGTTCTTTCTGGACCCTTTCATGTGCGGCAACAAGCTTGACCATGCAATGACCTTCTATGAGATCCTCAAGAAGAGCCAGATCAAGTGCTACCTGGCAAATACAGGAACCATAGGCCAGGAGGAGGTGAATGTGAGCCTCAGGCAGTCACTGGCCATCTACAACGATCTTGCCAGGATCCAGCTGAAATTCAGCTTCGATCCGGACTTCCTGGGTTACCACTATCCCATCAAGTCGGACAGGGCCAACATGGATGTCATGAGGACGGAAAAACTCTTCAGTGACAGGGGGCTCCTGCTTAAAAAGGCCCGGGATTTCCTCAGGGGCAGGCGCGCTTACCTGGAGGCCTTTGAATCGGAAAACGGTGAGATCCCGGACTATATCAAGGAATCATTACCCTACAGGCCTGAGCAGATAGAAGGATGAAAGTCGGAGATTACCGGCCTGGATTATGCAGCCAGCAGGATTTTGAAGCTTTGTCAGTAATTCTGGAGCTGCTGCAGGTCCAGCTCTCCCTCCTCTTCAAAAGGAAGGGAAAACGACCGGCCGCTTCGGGAAAAACCACTGATGGTTCCCTTCATCACAAATGAGATCCTCCTGGCATTTGGCATGGAGGCCAGGAAGCGGAGGGTGCTGAAAAGTGAACCCGAAAGGCGGAGGGGTATCTGGACCTCCTGGTGCGGTTCCACCGTCTGCTCCACCTGGCTTTCACCGTTTACCATGTTGACCCCGTTTAAATAAAGGGCATATCCCACCTCTGTTATGTCAAGGGGTTCCAGGTTCGGATTGTAGACCCGTATCTGGGCCTGGTAGTTGATGTGGGACAGGGACACATCCCGTATGTTGAGGCCCAGCAGTTCAACCTGGGGAGATATGAAATTCCGGGTTGGCGCACATCCAGCAGGCCAGCAGAACAATATGGCCAGCGCCGTAATGAACCGGAGGTATCGGAGATGTGGTTTCCTGGAAGACAAGAATCTACACTGGCTGGCGGCCTCTTGAGTGACCGCCCGGGGGCTTGGAGGTTCTGCCAGTACTAGTGTTCAATTTTCCGCAAAATTCGGGAATCAGGATGAAGCGGCCTTTTTCAGCAGGGCATTCACCTTCCTGGTGAGGCGGGAGATCTTCCGGGAAGCCGTACGCCTGTGAAGGGTTCCTTTCTTGTGGCCTATCTTTTCGATGTATTTCTGGGCCTCTCTGAGGCAGGCCTGGGCCTTTTCAGGAGCCTTTTCGGCAACTGCGGCTTCCACGGCCTTGGTCAGGTTCTTTATCCTGGTCTTTCGCATCTTGTTTCTGAGTCTGCGTTTCTGGTTCTGGCGTACCCTTTTCAGGGCTGATTTATGGTTTGCCAATTTGTTCCTCCCTGGGGATATAATTACATGGATTTGATCTTTTCTTTGCCTTCAGGCAGCGAGTTTATATAATAGCTCTTATGATTGATGTCAACAAGGAGATACACGAGCTGGCCGGCCGTCTGCTGTATTTTCTGGACAAGGAATACGTGGATTATATTATCACCATCGTTGGCTACATGGTCCTGGCCAAGGTGGTTGATATAATTATCGACAAACTTCTCAGGCGCCTTGCGGAATTGACAAATATAAGCTGCGATGATGAAGTCATCGCCTTTGTCCACAGGCCCGTAATCCTTACCATAATATTCCTGGGGTTTCTTCATGTTGCCGTGGCGGCAGGGCTGAAACCTCCCTGGGATTTCATCGCCCCCAACCTGGTGAAGACCCTCATCTTTTTCAGCTGGTGGTTTCCCTTTGTCAGATTCCTTGCTGGAGCAGACCTGAGGGAAGACTCCCTGATAGCCAGAAAGACCAACGTGGCCAAGGAGCTTCTCTTTCTCTTCAGGAACCTGGTGAGGATTACCGTGCTGGCCCTGGGAGTGGTGGCGATCCTTCTTATCTGGCACGTGAACATGGCCCCCCTTTTCGCCTCGGCTGGAATCGCTGGTCTTGCCGTAGCCATTGCAGCCAAGGATTCCCTGGCAAACTTTTTTGGCGGTATCAGCGTCTTTATAGACAGGCCGTACAAGATAGGAGACTATATCATACTGGACAGCGGCGAGCGGGGAGAGGTCGTGGATATAGGGATAAGGTCCACCAGGATCAAGACCAGGGATGATGTCCTTATTACCATTCCGAATTCCATCATGGCCAATGCCAAGATAATAAATGAGAGCGCCCCTCTTCCCAGGTTCAGGATAAGGGTGCCTGTGGGCGTGGCCTACGGTTCCGATCTCAAGCAGGTGGAGGAACTCCTGGTCAAGATTGCACTGGATAACGAGGACGTGACCTCCAGGCCGGAGCCAAGGTCAAGGGTCAGGAGGTTTGGGCCTTCTTCTATAGATTTCGAGCTGTTATGCTGGGTTCGTGATCCAAGGCTGAAGGGCAGGGTAATACATGAGCTTCTAAAGGCCATTGATTCCGCCTTCAAGGCCCATGGCATTGTCATTCCTTTCCCGCAGCACGAGGTGCGTATAAAACCATGAGGCACCGGAAGTCACAATTCTTGCTAAACTTGTGAGCTGCATAATCCGTGTTTAGGGCCTTCCAGTAAGGACCTCGGCGTAACAAAAGCTCAGAAAAATCCTTTCTGGATAACAAATCCGCTTTCAGTTAGCCCGTTTTGAGCCACATTGACTTTTTACGTTCTTTTTTTCATTAACGTAGTTTTCCAGGGAAATGGTCTCGCCGTTGCCATTTAAGGCAAATATCCTGCATACCATGGCCAGGGCCTCGTCCCTGTCCTTGTCTGCCGAGCCCTTTTTCAGGAAGATTATCGGATCGTGAAGGATCTTGTTTACCAGGGACTGGGAAAGTTTTTCTATGGCCTTTATCTCCCGGTCGTTAAGGTCCTTCAGGTTTTTGAGCGTGCGTTTAAGCTCCCTCTGCCTGACCGCTTCAGCCTTTTCCTGGAGACGCTTTATAATCGGGATGATATCAAGGGACTTCATCCACGATTTGAATTTTATAACCTCTGATTCCACAATGCGTTCTGCCTTGAGCGCCTCTTTCTGCCGTTCTGCCTTGTTTTCTTCCACCACCTCCTTGAGCTCGTCTATATCGAAGAGATAGACATTGTCTATGTCGTTCACCTTGGGGTCTATGTCCCTGGGAACGGCTATGTCGATAAAGAAAAGGAGCCGGTGGCGCCTCGGGCGCATGATCCGTTTCACCTGGTCCTTTTTTATGACAAGCCCCGGCGCCCCGGTGGAACTGATGACGATGTCAACATCAACCAGTACGTCTTCCAGCTCGGCCAGGGAGACCGCCTCACCATCCAGGGAATTGGAAAGCTCAATGGCACGTTCAAGCGTCCTGTTGGCCACAACGAGCCTTTCAATGCCGTTGGCTTTCAGGTGCTGGGCCGCAAGCTCCGCCATCTCTCCTGCGCCTACCATGAGGGCGCTTTTGCCCCTCAGGTCGCCAAATATCTTCTTGGCAAGTTCGACTGCGGCATAACTGATGGATACGGCCTGGCTGGCAATCCTGGTCTCCGTGCGGATCCTCTTGGCCGTTGAAAATGCCTTGTGCATGAGCTTGTTGAGTATGTGGCCAGAGCAGCCTGTCTCCGAGGCATTCCGGTAGGCATCCTTGAGCTGCCCCAGGATCTGCGGCTCCCCGACCACCATGGAATCAAGGCTTGCAGCCACCCTGAATATGTGACGCACGGCCTCAAGGCCCGTGTATTCATAGGTGCTCTTTCCGAAGTCCTTTTCAGTAATGCCGGAGTGGGCCAGCCAGGCTTCGACGATCTGTTCCCTAGCCGTACTGATATCATTCGTGCCTACTATGACTTCCACCCGGTTACACGTGGAAAGAAATACCACTTCCATGCATGAGGAGAGGTTGTAAAACAGTTCAAGGGCCGGGGGATCCATGTCCCTTAGCGCAAGTTTTTCCCTAATCTCTACTGGTGCGGTCTTGTGGTTGACCCCCAGGAGCAGAATGTCCAGTTTGTCGGTATCAGAGGGCATATGAATGGGCACCTGGAAGCAGGTAGGTTACTCCAATAAAGGTGAAAAGAAGTGTCACGTATCCGATTATTGTCATGTATGCGCTTTTTCTGCCCCGCCATCCCACTGTCAGCCTCTGGTGGAGCAGGGCAGCGTAAAGGAACCATGTAATCAACGACCAGGTTTCCTTTGGGTCCCAGCTCCAGTACGAGCCCCATGCGGATTCGGCCCACATGGAGCCGGTGATGATTCCCAGGGTAAGGAGGGGAAAACCTATCTTGAGGCACCTTTCAGACATGACATCGAGTGTTTCCAGGGAGGGCAGTCTCCTGAAAATGGCTCCAAGCCTCTTCTTCTTGATCTGCCTTTCCTGGATCAGGTACATGATGGCGATACAGAACGCCAGGGTCAAAAGCGCATATGATACAAGGCAAATGCTGGCATGCACCGGAAGCCAGAGGCTTTTTAGTGCAGGGGGCAGTGGCAGGACCTGCCTTGGATGCATAAGGCCGGCTGCAAGCATGATGGTGATGACAGGGCTTACAAATGCGCCGAGGGCCTTCACGCTGTGGCCCGCCTGGAACAGCAAAAATGCCAGGGTAATGGCCCAGGCCAGGAAGGAAAAGGTGTCGTGAAAGCTTACGAGGGGCGCATGTTTTTCCGAGATCCACCTGAGTATTATGGCAACGGTGTGGAGGCAGAAGCCCGCAGCCAGTATGTACAGGGCGATTTTTTCAACATTCTTTCTGAGGCTGACAAGATGCACTATGAAGCCGGCTGTGGCAGCTATATAGATAAAAAAAGTCAGCTGAAAGAACAGTTCATCCATTTTCTGAAAATTCCTGTACGATGGGTGCAGCCTCTTCACCGCAGATTTCCACTGCCCACTTTCTGACCTTTTCCCACCTGTTCTGCCGTATCCATTCAGGGACCTCAAGCTCTGCAAGCCTTGTGCATCTTTCCATGGCGGTGTGCCCCGGATATCTTTTTATAACCAGGGCCCTGAGCCTTCCAAGAAGGCTTACAAAGATACCCCACTCGTCCCCAAATCTTTTTTCAAGGTCTTTTCTGAGTGCCTTGGCAAGGGCCGGACTTTGTCCTCCCGTGGATATTGCAATGCAAAGTTCCCTTCTCCTGACAGTTGAAGGCACAATAAAGCTGCACATGCCGGGTTCATCCACCACGTTGCAAAAAATCCGTCTTTTCCTTGTCTCTTCATACACCTGGGCCTGTACGTTTTCGTCATCTGTTGCCGCAATAACAAGCCATGCGCCGTCCAGGTCAGAGGGCTCAAAGTTTCTGGCAACATGGGTCATCAGGCCCTGATTTATTATTTCAGAAAGATGAGACGTGGTTTCAGGGCTGATCAATGTAACACGTGCCCCTGCCTCGAGGAGACTGCCTATTTTTCTCTGGGCGACACCGCCTCCTCCGATCACCACCACGGATTTCCCCTTGAGGTCGCAAAAAATGGGGAAATATCCGAATGTCTCACCTCCGTTTTTCATGGCTCAATGATAGCAGTCAGGGCAAGGAGAGGCAACCAGGGCCTGCAGCCCTCAGGGTCTTCCTTCCTTGAGTTGGGCCTTTTTTCTTTCCTTCTGTCTCTGGAGCGCCTTGAGAAAGGGATTGACTGCGGCCTGATTGTTTCCATTTTTTGGGGTTATGAAACCGGGCTTGGGCCTTGGATGTTTTGATCTTTCAAGTGCAGCCTTGAGTCTTTCCTGGTCTGCAGGTGCCACGGTAGGCCTGAATGGAACGGGTTTAGGTGTGGCAATGCCAACGGGTGAATTGACCTTCCTTTCCTTTTTATGGCCGAATACCCTCAGGAGAACCTTGTCTCCGCCGTTTACAAGGAGGAGGCCTCGGTCTGTTATATCCTTCACGGTCCATCCGTCAACAAGGTCTCCCACCGTGACCTTTCTGAGCTCAGGGGGCTTTCCGCGTTTTTCCGTCTTTGCCGGCTTTATGAATGCAGACTTGTTTCCTCCAGCTACTATTATGCCATAAACGCTGTATTTTTCTTCGAGTTCTCCTGCCTCGGAGGACACGGCACCGCCCTGGACCGCAGTCTTGTCCTGGCCCCTTTTGGGATCAAAGGGGTCCCTTTCAATTATGCTTTTATACTTGGACGAGACGGCGCAGACAGGCTGCGCCATAAAAACCATGACTATGGCGTAAAGAATGACGAGGCCTGCATGCTTTGCATTAAGCTGCGGAGCCAGACGGATTATCACAGGTCGTCCTCGTCATCTTCAGGTTCTGGGGCCGGGGCTACAGGCTGCGGGCTTTCCTTCATTTCAGGTTTCTCGTACCGGCCTTCCCGTCCCTGGCCGGTTTCCCTTTCCTTTTCCAGGATCTTCGATTCCTCCAGCATGGTCCTGAGGGAATGCACCTTCAGTGCAAATTCCTTGGTGAGCCTGTCTGCCTCCCCCTTGGATTTTATTACATGGGGCGTAAGGATGAAGATGAGCTCCTTTTTCTCTGTCTTGGTGCCCTTTGAGCCAAACAGGTAGCCGAGGACGGGGATATCCTTTAGGAGCGGTATGCCGTGTGTCACCTCGGTTACCATGGTGCTCATGAGGCCGCCCATGAGGATGTGCTGCCCGTCCTTTGCTATGACGTACGTGGTGGCCTTCCTGTTGGTTATCCTGGGAGAGGTTATGCCTGCCGTCTGTTGGTCATTTACCTTGCTGACTTCCTGGGTCACTTCCATCCTCACCAGGCCGTTGTCGTTTATGGAGGGTTTGACCTGGAGAATGATGCCCGTCTTCCTGTACTGCACGCCCTGGGTCTTCACGCCGCCGGAGGAGATGGTGGACTCGGAAAGGACCGGTACATCTTCACCTATCTCTATCCTTGCCTCCTGGTTGTCGGCAGCCAGGATGTTTGGAGTGGAAAGGATGTCCACGTCCGTGCTGGTATCCAGAAGATTGATAAGTGCCTTGAGGGTTCCTTCTCCGTCGTACAGGGCATATGTGAAGCCGGGCAGGTTTTTTCCAAGCCCCACATCCTGGGCAATGGCATGTCCGGCATCCAGCATCATGTTTGCATTATACGGAGTGCCGTTAATGTTGATGCCCTTGTTCTCAATAAACCATTCAACTCCGTATTTGACTTCATTGTTGAGGGTTACTTCGGCCACCAATACCTCTATGAGAACCTGTCTCGGCAGGATGTCCAGCTTGTCCAGCAGTTCCTTTATTATGGCATAATCCTTGGGCCTGGCCTTGAATATGAGGGAATTGTTTGTTTCATCCGCTATTATCTTGACCTCCCCCGTAAGTTCTCCGGAAGCTGCCACGCTCAATTCCTTTTGGGGCTGCTTGTCCCTTTTTACCAGTATCTTTTTCTTGGCCTTTACGGAACCGCTTTCTCCGTAAAGTTCATTGAGTATGTCTGCCAGGTCCTTGGCCTTGCCGTTTTGCACAAAGTAGACATAGACCCTGCTTCCCTTGTCCAGCTGGCCCTGGTCGAGTTCATGGACCCAGCGGGTAACCTGTTCCAGCACCTTCTCCCATCGGGTTACCACAAGGAGGCCGTTTAATGTCTTGAGGGTGATTATCTGAAGGCCATTCGGGTCTATCCCGGGTCTCTTGTAGAGTACATTGGCCTTGAATATGCTTGAAAGATCCTTTGCCAGCTCTTCGACATCCGTGTTCTCCAGGGTAAAGAGCCTCCAGTGTACGTCCTTGAAGATATTTTCATCCAGTATGCCGAGTATCTTGGCCACCTTTGAAACATTTTCTGCCGTATCAGACAGGATAATGCTGTTTGAACTGGCCACGGGAATGATGACGGCACCGGGGGATACCAGGTTTCTCAGGTTTGATACGGCCTGGGCGGCTGAAAGATATTCCAGCTGGATAACCTTTATGACATCTCCGGACTTTTTCGTTCGGTTGGTGGATATTACCACTCCCATCTTGGGGCTGTTGGCCTTGCGGACCACCTTGTACATGCCGTGTCCTCCGGCAGTAATGGCCAGTCCCTGCATCTGGAGTACGGAGTTGACTATGTTCAGGAGTTCGGATTTGGTGTAATTGCCCCGTATGTGTACCGAGATGGTACCCTTGATGCTGGGTTCCACCACGAAATTAAGGCCCAGGGTATTGCCAAGGATCTGTTCCAGCACCGGGTAGATATCCATGTTGTCCAGGGATATGTCTATCTTTCGTTTTTCATTGGGGCCAGCCCCTTCATAGGGGGATACAAAAGATGGCATGGTGGAGCGCTTTTCACCGCCTCCTTTGTCCTGTGCAAAAGGAGCGCTGATGAAAACCGATGAACTGAAAACGAAAAGTACCAATAAAGAAAGCAGGATTTCTGTGCGGCTTTTTATCATATCTCTGCCTTGTCTCCCGGGAATAGGGCCTCCACCTCCAGGTTGATTCTCAACTGGGATGTATTACCCCGGAGTTTTGAAATATTTATATTGTTCAACCTGTACAATTTTTTCTCTGCGCCAAGTTTTTCCAGAAGGTCTACGAACTGGGCAGTGGTTCCCTTGATGTTGAAGACTGATACCGCCAGGGGGTACCCACGCCATTTTCTTCTTGAGCCACTCCTGTACACCACGACTTCTACACCTGCATCAGATGCCTTTTTCAGAAATGAATTCTGTATGTTGGTGGACACCTGCTGGGTTGTTTCACCCGGCACCAGGCGTTTTTTAAGGCTATCGAGCCTTTTCAGCTCGGATGCCAGTATTTTATCCGCATTTTTCAGCCTGTTAATCCTCTTTTTCAGGTGAACTATCTTGAGCTGCTGGGCCTCGTAGGCCGTCCTTTTCTCTTCGAGCCTCGCGTTTACCGGGTCCCAGATAAAGCTGTACCAGAGTATCAGGACGATGACCACGACACCATACCTGACAAGTGCAGGCCTGTTTTTCTGGGACATAAAGTTTTTGCTTTTAATCATTGTGGGTCGCCAAAAATAAAGGTCTTATTCTGCCTTCCAACGAATTTCCCCCTGGCCTTACTTTTTTGAAAGTTTCAATTCCACGGTATATCTTTCCTGCTGCTGCCTGTTCTTGGTCACTGGGGAGACCAGTTTCACGTCTGAAAACAGGGGGCTTTTTCTCCATGCTTCCATGGTTTCAACTGCAGAGCCCCCTTCTGCAGAAACTCTTACAACGCTGCCCCTTATGGTGCAACTCCTTATCCACGAATCAAGGGGTGTATGGTCAGCCAGCTCCTTTAGTATATCAAGAACCGGAGGACCTTCCCGCACGAAGTCTTCCAGGTCCTGTTCAAGCCTTTTTACCTTTTCTATCTTTTCACTTACCCTTTTCAGTGGCTGGTATCTCTTCTCGAGTTTGGCGACAATTGCCTGGTCTTTGGCAGCAAGGGACGAGATCCTGTAAAGGCTCAAGACCTTGAAACCTGTCAGCAAAAGCAGCACGATTACCACTGCAGCCGTTGCCCACTGGAAGGTATTTATCCTGAGAAGAATAGGCCTCTTTCTCGGGGTGTCCTGGAAGGAAATCTGGGGATAAGATACCGTGCCTGCAAAACATGCCACAAGGCCCTTGTCTGAAACGGCATTTCCGCAAACAATCTTAAGTTCCTCGAAAGATGAGCAAGGGTCCCGGAGTTCTATCCCGGAAGGGTCTTGCTCCAGGGGGCCAAGCTGAAATCCCTGCTTGATTTCACGGAAATCTTCAGGCAAAAGCGCAAGGGTGTTCTCGTAGTCCATGGTCTCATCTTGCTGGCGGACCAGGTGGGAACCCTCCCATTCCCGCTTGCCATGCAGATTGACGACCACGCTTTTTTCTTCCTGCTGGAAGCTGAGGGCCGGAAATTTTACCTGCCTGGATGACCTCAGAAACAAATCACCTGCCAGGCCGGAAGGGCATATGCAGTAAAGGGATTTTCTGTGCCTGGTCTGCCTCAGTATGTCCAGGATAGGATCGATGACAGAGCGCCTTGCATAAGCCAGAAGGATGGTTGTGACCCCGTTTCTTTCCAGGGGCCATATATCAAAATATATATCTTCCTTGGGCAGGTGGCAGTGTATTCCCACTGCGATTCTCACGCTGTTTTCAGCCTCCTGGGGGCTCAGGCCCGGGAACGAGAGCTCCCGCAGGAAGTAACGCGTGCGCGGCAGGGTGATGCAAATGCGCCTGGCCCTTTTTGGTTTCAGATTGGCAAGGAGGCTTTGAAGGCGTTCAAGGCCATTTCGGCCGGAGATTTCCGTATAAATAGCAGGTTTCTTGCGTGTCCAGCCCTTGAGTGTCCTCCTGAGACAGGAGTAGTCCAGGCTGTTTTCGCCCAGGTGGATACCTATGATCTCCTTGCAGTACACTTGAAAAGGCCCCTCTTAGTCAAACCTTGGAATATGCTGCCAGTGAAGCAGTGTATAAAGCTGTTCGCCATTTTTCCGGGCGTCCCAGAAGACCTGGTAACATCCCTGGTAAAGACAGGTTCTGAAACGGAGAGTTCCCTTGCCGCCCTTGTCCGAAAGCTCCTGTTCATCAAGGATGTCCAGCAGGGGGTCTGGGGCAGCAGCCTTAATCACCACGCCTGCCTGATTGTATACAGTAAAAATGTCCTGAATTCCACCCTTCCATGAAAGGGGCTGGTCTTTTTTGGCGGATTTGTTCCATTCAATGGGGCCCCAGAATATCCTTGGAGTCATGTATCTTACCAGGAGAAGCTGTTCCAGGAGCAGGAACCTGGAATTTGCCGGTTTATACGGTGGAACCTGCCTCTCATAGTAGTCCTTTTCCGCACCCTTGGAGCGCCGGTCTTCGTCATTGTCCTTCCAGTCGAGAATGCAATCGGTGAGGCGAGAGGCAAGGCCTGGGTTCTGGTCTTCCAGAAGGGCATCCAGCACGCTTACCAGGGTGTCTTCAGAAACCGTGTTTATATCGAGTTTTCCCCTCTCGTCTTCCAGGCGGAAATTCACTTCCCTGCCGTTTATCCGTACCTTGTATTGGGATCCATCCGCAAATATGAAATGGTCCGGATCCTCGGTATCATCCTTCTGCTCCAGGGGGCCAAGATAAATGGACGTAAGGTTCAGGATGGATTCTATCTCAAGCCTGGATTTCAGGAGGTTCCATGCGTTGTGTCCCATGTTCCCACGAAGCCTAGCCTCCACGGAAAAATAGCCGGCAACCATGGTCAGCAAGGCTATAACCCAGAGCACGAGGACAAGTATGCTCCCGTCATCGGTGCAGTATATTGAATTTCCTGCCTTCCTCACTGTATCCCCACCGGTATGACCTGCCACGAAACCTGTTGCTCATCCTGGCCCTTGAACCTGATCCTGAAGGCTATTTCTCTTGGCAGCCGGCCTTTCTCAAATTTTTCGTCCCAGTCATCCGGGCCCGTGTCCAGCCCGCCTCTGGATGGCTCGTAAGACAGTGAGAAATCTTCCACGTCATTCACCCGGTCTGCCAGCCAGCCCTCTTCGGCAATATCATCCAGGTCCAGCCGGAACAAGCTTGTTAGAATATCTTTTTCAATGTCAAAGTAAGAGGTGAGAGCCTTTTGAAGGTAGACGATGCGCTCCTTGCTGGAGTCAAAGAGGTATGCCACCTGGAACAGGCCCCCCGCTGCGGTACCCTGGGGCACGTACATGGTTACAAAGCTCAGGGCATCTTTTTTTCCAAAAAACTTGCTATATGAGGAAATATTTCTGTCCGAGGGTCTTGGTACAGCCTCGAGTTGACGCCACAGCAGGCCGTAAATGGCATTTGAGGGCAGAAAGTGGCGGTTAAATGTCTTGGACCTTGTGTAGGCATTTATGCCGGATCTAAGGGCCATGGACAGTATAACTACCAGTATTGCAATAAGTGTAATGGAAATGAGAAGCTCGAGAAGGGTGAATCCTTTTTGATTCTTCATGTTACTGCTGGACCTGGCTGGCTGGGATCCAGGTGGTCAACCTGAACTTTCCGCCGTTTCCCGGGGCATTTATAACGATATTTACCGCAACCAGTTCTTCCGGCTCCACTTCTTTTGTTTCACCGGAAGGAAGGGTGATCCGCGTGGAAAGCGGTTCTGATTCCACGGTGTATGACCAGCCATCAAATCCTTCAACGCTGTCCTGTTCGGCTGCCGGAAATTTGTCCTGGGACTTCCAGTGGGTGACCAAGCGCGTTGCAATTGCAGCCGCCGTTTTGGAAATATCCCCCCTGTAGGCCTGCCTGTGGCCCTGTGCCAGCAGGCCCATCACGACGCCCAGGGCAATACCCGTAATGGCCGTGGCAACCAGGACCTCCATGAGTGTAAATCCCGCTGTGACTCTGAGGAAGCCCGGGGGATTTATCCCTCCCCGTGCCCCAAATGCCTTACCTGCCGGATGATTCATGGCTGATGTTGCTCCAGATCCTTGCTATCTTGAAGGTGTCAGTGCGGCCGTTGTCCCATTTGAGATCCAGTACGCCCCCGCTTGAGCTTCCATCCGGATAGAAGATTATGCCGTAAATACCATCATCCAGTTCTTCTATCTTTTCTCCCTCCACCTGTATGGAGCCCGGAATATCCTTCAGGCCCGGGACTTTGAGCCCGTAGCGCCTGTTTTCACCATCTATGATGAATTTTACAGCCCGGCCCTGGCCTATGGCCCTTGTCCTTGCACTCTTGAGGCTCGCCTCGAACTGGTCGATGAATTTTGTTTCCCTGGATTTGAACAGGCCGCTTGATACGGAAACAAACACCATGGAACTGAAAAGGCCTATTAGCACCAGCACCACCATGAGCTCAAAAAGTGTGAAACCGGCACTTGGAAGGAAGGGCATGTCCCTGGTACTGCAGGTGTGCGGATTTTGTAATGAGTTAGAATGACACATCATTTATGCCGAAAATGGCCATTAGCATGGACATGATTATCCCGCCTATGACTACTCCCATGACCACTATGGTTATGGGTTCAAGCATGTTCAGGAATATCTTTGTCTCGGACTGGACCTGGTCGTCAAAGTCGTCTGCAATCTTCAGGAGCATCTTTGAAAGACCTCCGGTCTCCTCCCCCACGGAGACAAGGTGAATCATGAGGGGCGGAAAGATATCGGATTTCCTCATGAGAATGCTGAGGCTTTTGCCCTGCCTGACGCCCTTGTAGAGTTCCTGTACCGCACTTTTTATCAGCGTGTTGCTTACGACCTCGGCTGCCAGGCTTATACCCTTTAGGATGGGCACCCCGCTCTCAAGGAGGGTGCCCAGGGTCCTGGCAAACCGGCCAAGCTCCACCTGTTTTATGAACCTTCCCACCAGGGGAAGTCTCAGCTTGAACGTATCCCACCATACCCTGCCTTCCGGCCTCTTGATCTGTAACTTGAAGATCATGATACCCAGGAAACAGATGGAGAAGATCAGCCACCACCATCTTTGTATGAACAGGCTTGCATCCAGAATCAGCCTGGTCATGAGGGGCATGGGCTGGTTGAGGTCCTGGAATATCTGGCCGAATTTTGGCACCACGAAGGTGACCAGAATAAATACCGATACAAGTCCCACGAAAGCCAGGATGGAAGGATAGATGGAAGAGGAAATAATGAATTTCCGGATCTGCCTGGAACGCTGGATAAAGTCTCCAAGCCGGTTCAGCACGCCTGGAAGCACGCCTCCCAGCTCTCCCACCTTGATCATGCTGACGTAGAGCTTGTCAAAGACATCGGGATACTTGGCCAGGGCCTCCGATAGAGATTTCCCCCCGTGGATGGAATCCCTGATGGAGACAACCAGCTTTTTTACATCTGTTTTGTCAGTGGCGTCACTCAGTATGGTGAGGGAACGCTCCAGGGGAACGCCTGCTTCCAGAAGGTCGGCCAGTTCACTTGTAAAATACAGCACGTCATCAAGGGTGATTCTTTTTCTCTTGAAATCGAAAACGGCCTCGAAGGAATGGAGCTTCTTGACCTGAACCGGCTGAAGTCCCCGGGAAACAAGGGAGTCTATAACTTCATCCTGGCTGCCTGCCCTGTCTGTACCGGTGATCCTCTTTCCCTGGTTGTCGATTGCCTCGTAGGTAAATTCGGGCATTTAATTGGTGACCCTCATGACCTCTTCAAGGGTTGTGACTCCCTCCAGGACCCGGGCAAGGCCATCCTGTCTCAGGGTGCGCATGCCTAGCTTCTGGGCGCGGGAGGAAATCGAACTCGAATTTTCACCATTCAGGATAAGCGATGCGATGGCCTCGTTGATCTCTATGAGTTCATATATGCCAGTCCGGCCGGAATATCCCGTATTGGCACAGGACGGGCACCCGGCACCCCTCCATGTCTTTCTGGGCACTTCATCTTCAGGAACCCCCAGGACGGATGCCGCCTCTGCCACGAATTCCGAAGGAAGCTCGTATTCTTCCCTGCATTTCGGGCAGATCTTTCTCACCAGCCTCTGGGCCATTATTGCCAGAAGACATGAAGAGATAAGGTAGGATTCCACTCCCATTTCCTGGAGCCTGGTGATGGCGCTTGCGGCGTCGTTGGTGTGCAGGGTTGAAAAGACCAGGTGGCCGGTAAGTGCAGACTGAACCGCTATTTCCGCGGTTTCCATGTCGCGGATCTCGCCTATTAGTATGACATCCGGATCCTGTCTCAGGATGGTTCTCAGGGCAGAGGCGAACGTGAGGCCTATTCCTGATTTTACCTGAAGCTGGTTGATTCCTTCCAGCTGGTATTCCACGGGATCTTCCACTGTGACTATCTTCTTGTCAGGCGAATTGATCCTGTTCATTACGCTGTAAAGGGTGGTGGTTTTTCCGCTTCCCGTGGGGCCGGTGACAAGGATCATGCCATAGGGCCGTCTTATCAGCCTGTCAAACCTGCCCAGGATATCCGGGGCAATGCCAAGGGACTCGAGTTCCAGTTTCACCTCGTCCCTGTTCAGGAGCCTCAATACAATGCTCTCGCCGAAAATCGTGGGAAGGGATGAGACCCTTATGTCGATTTCCCTCTGGCCGTCTTTCACCTTGATCCTGCCATCCTGGGGAAGACGCATCTCTGCGATGTTCATCTTGGCCATGAGCTTCAGCCTGGAAGTGATGGCGGGCTGAAGCTTTTTGGATACGGTTTCAACATCATGGAGCACGCCGTCTATGCGGAACCTGATCTTGAGATTGTCCCTGAAGGGTTCGAAATGGATATCCGACGCCTTCACTTCCAGGGCCTGGTTTATGACATGGTTTACGAGCCTTACCACAGGCGCCTCTGTGGCCAGGTCCCTGAGCTGTTCCGGGTCGTCCCACAGGCCGTCTTCAATGGCGGTCTCTTCGTCTTCTTCTTCGGCCTCCATGTCTGAATCAGCCTCGTACCACCGGTACAGGACGGCCAGGATGTCTTCCTGGCTGGCATAGACCGGCCTTATGTTTTTCTGATATATCTCTTTCAGGAGTTCTATGAGATAGATGTCAAGGGGGTCTGACATGGCCACCTTGACTTCTTCCTGGCTGACTTCAACAGGCACCACCTTCCACTGCTGCATCTGCTGGGATGTCAGCCCGTTAACCAGGGGCGGCTTTTCCGGGAAATCAGAAGCATCAATTCGTTTAATGCCAAGGGCCTCAAGGTCTGGCCCTTCCTTTTTCGGGGGCTCCTTGGAAACGGACGGATCCTTTCCCTCCGGTTCCTGGCCATTTGGTATAAGCCCCTTCAGGAAAGAAGGGACCTTGTTGGCGAGGGTCTCAAGCGTCATGACTGCGGTCTATTCCCAGCTCACTATATCGGCATCTTCTCCCTCTCCACCTTCCTGCCCGTCCCGGCCGTAACTGAAAAGGTCATAGTCCCCGTGCTCTCCGGGGCAGCGATAAACGTAGTCGTGCCCCCAGGGGTCTTTTGGAACCGGCTTTGGCAGATAGGGACCTGCCCAGTTGTTGAGGCCGGCGGGCTTTTTCCTCAGGGCATCCAGTCCCTCGTCGGTGGTTGGATACCTGCCGTTGTCCAGCCTGAATTCATCCAGGGCATTTCCCAGGAGTTCTATCTGCGCCTTGGCAGTTTTCTGCCTGCTTGCTCCAAGCTTTCCGAAGAATTTAGGGGCCACCAGGGAAGCCAGAAGGCCGATAATAATCACCACCACCAGCAGTTCTATGAGGGTGAAACCTTGGGCCCCTGTGGCAACACGATGGTTTTTCTTAAGTATATTGTTCAACGTAATCTGCCTCCAGCAATAACGGAATTTTGCTTTGGTCTGCAATCAGTCAAATAATTTAACACAACATGGGAACGGCTGCCAACAAAAGGGAGGCTACCTCGCCACGAGAAAGGCCGACGGGAAACCGGTATTCTCGATACTTTTTTCAAATTCCTTGGCCCTGTCGTAGCTGTTGGGGGCATCTATCTGTACTTTGTAGAAAAGATTCCCGAAGGTGTAAGCCCTTTCAACCCTTACAACCCGGAACCTTCGGGCAAGCCGTTTTCTGAGCCTGTACGCATTGGATGCATTTTTGAACGCACCCACCTGTATGTAAAAATCCCCATGCCTGAAATCGGGATGGCTTGCAAAATATAACCTGCCGCTTTTGGCCGTACGTGTCTCACCCAGTGCGGTGATCCTGACTTTTGCAGTCCCCGGCCCTACTATGCCGAGTTTTTTTGCGGCAGTATAGCTCAGATCTATAATCCTGTTCCTGACAAAGGGACCCCGGTCGTTGATGCGCACCACCAGGGATTTTCCGTTTTTGAGGTTTTCCACCCTTACGTAGGTGTTCATGGGCAGGATCTTGTGGGCAGCAGTCAGGGAATACATGTTATAGGTTTCTCCGCTGGCGGTCTTTCTGCCGTGAAAGTTAGGCCCATACCAGGAAGCGTAACCGGTTTCTTCAAAGCCTTCCGAGGACGGCAGGGGATAATATGTTTTCCCTCCGACCCTGTAAGGCTTGTAAGTCCCTGACGGCACCTTGCCCCTGGGTACATGTTTGGGCGCACAGCTGGACAATGCAAGGACAAATATTGTCACTGCCAGAAAACAGAGAATTTTTTTATTGGGCATATCGAATTTTGCAGTAGAATTTTTATGTGTTCTGGTCAATAATAGCCAGGCATTTCAATAATTGTTACTGGTTCTGAAAATTTCTAGCAATCAACATGCCTGAAAAAATCTATCTGGATTACAACGCTACTACTCCTGTCCTGCCACAGGCAATGGAGGCGGTTTCAAGGGCCATGAAGGAGGAATGGGGAAATCCCAGCTCCGGGCACGGGCTTGGCAGGAAAGCCGCCCATGCCCTTGAAACTGCCAGAAAACAGGTGGCCGCCCTCATTGGGGCTGCACCGGGTGAAATCATCTTTACAAGTGGCGGCACGGAGTCAAACAATATGGCCATAATCGGGTCTGCCGAGGCCTTACGGGAAAAGGGCAGGCACCTTGTCACCACAAGGATTGAACATCCCTCGGTCTTAAATCCATTTATCCACCTCCTTGAAAGGGGCTGGGAAGTGGATTTTGCCAAGCCTGACTCCCGGGGCGTGGTTTCAGTTCAGGCCATTGAAAGACTTTTCCGGCCGGATACAGTTTTCGTATCGGTCATGCTTGCAAACAACGAAACCGGTGCCTTGCAGCCAATCAAGGAAATAGCCTGTGCATGCAGGAAAAGAGGCATCCGTTTTCATACAGATGCAGCCCAGGCAGTAGGAAAGATGCTTGTGGATGTACAAGACCTGGGTGTGGATCTCCTGACCGTGGCCGGTCACAAACTTTATGCACCCAAGGGTATAGGCGCCCTTTTTATGAGGCGGGGTATCCGGCTTCAGAATATACTATTTGGTGCCGGCCAGGAAAGCGGGCTGCGGCCGGGTACCGAACCCGTGCCTCTTGCCTGTGGCCTTGGAGCTGCATGCAGCTGGCTGCAGGACAAGACAGCAGGTTTTTCAGGGCAAATGAAAGAACTCAGAGAGGAATTTTATTCCCTGCTGCGGCAGGAATGGCCCGATCTGTTGAGATTTGTGCCTCCGGAAAGGTGTCTTCCAAATACACTCTGTGTATCCTTTCCCGGACTTTCGGGCCCTGGAATTCTCGAAAGGACCGGAAGGGTCTTGGCATCAACCGGGGCAGCATGTCATGACAGAAGCGTCAAGGTCTCACATGTTCTTTCAGCCATGGAGGTGAATGAGGAAGCGGCAATGGGTATGATACGTCTTAGCCTGGGCTACATGACCACCAGGGAAGACATCCGGCTTGCAGCTTCGGATATCCTGCAGGCCGCCAGAAGCCTCAAGGGCGAGAGGAACTGACAGGTGCAATTTATAGATCTCAAGAGACAGTACCAGGCTTACAAGCAAGAGATTGACCAGGCTTTATCCCGGGTGTTGCAGTCTGCAAGATTCATCCTTGGAGAAGAGGTAAGCCTGCTTGAAGAGGAGCTTTCAGCCTTTACCCGTACAGGCCACGGCGTGGGGGTAAGCTCCGGAACCGATGGACTGCTTCTTGCCCTCATGGCCCGGGGTATAGGCCCTGGAAAGGAAGTCGTAACAACACCTTTTACATTCATCGCCACGGCCGAGGTGATAGCCCTTCTTGGGGCAAGGCCTGTTTTTGTCGACATAGATCCAGGCACATTTAACATGGATGTTACAAGGCTTGGCCAATTGCTTGAAAGCCGGAAAGGGAAGGGGGAGGTCGCCGCAGTTATTCCTGTAAGCCTTTATGGGCTTTGTGCAGACATGGATGCAATAAATGCCCTGGCCCGGGAATTCGGCCTTTTCGTGGTTGAAGATGCATGCCAGTCCCTTGGCGCCCTCTACAAGGGGAAACCATCCTGCAGCCTGAGCTCCATGGCGGTTACATCCTTTTTTCCGTCCAAGCCCCTTGGGTGTTTCGGGGACGGGGGGATGGTATTTTGTGATGACCAGAAACTTGCCCAAAGGCTTCGTGCCCTCAGGGTTCACGGCCAGACTGCAAGGTACATGCACGAGTATATAGGGATAAATGGCAGGCTTGATGCGGTTCAGGCAGCAGTCCTCAGGGTAAAATTGAGGCATTTCCCGGGGGAGATCGAGGCCAGGCAGGAAGTGGCTGCCCGCTATTCCGGGCTTTTAGCCCCTCTTGCAGAACACGTCATGGTTCCCGGGATTCCTGATGGATGTAGGTCTGTTTTTGCCCAGTACACTGTAAGGATAAGGGGAGGAATAAGGGATGATGTGGCAAGATTCCTGGCTTCCAGGAATATTCCAACGGCAATACACTATCCAAGACCGCTTCACCTGCAGAAGGCCTTTTCCTTTCTGAATCATGCCCAGGGAGACTTTCCCGAGTCGGAAATGGCGGCCTCGGAGGTCTTGAGCCTGCCCATGCATGCCTTTTTGCTGGAGGAAGAACAGGAGAAAGTGGTGGACGCCTTAAAGGATGCATTGAGAAAATTTAAAAAGCTATAGGAGAGAGAAGATCATGCTTGAAAGATATTCCCGGCCTGAAATGAGAGAGATTTGGACAGAGGACAACAAGTACCGGACATGGCTCGAGGTAGAGATCCTGGCTGCAGAGGCATGGGCAGAGCTTGGCGTGATTCCCAGGGAAGCCGCAGAGGAAATCCGTAGAAGGGCGGCCTTTGACGAGAAGAGAATCCTGGAGATAGAAGAGGAGACAAGGCACGATGTGATCGCGTTTCTCACCAACGTGGCAGAATACGTGGGGCCTTCTGCAAGGTACCTCCACTGGGGCCTAACCTCGTCCGACATGCTGGATACCGCACAGGCGGTACGCATGAGGGATTCCATGAATATCATCATCAGGGACGTTGAGATGGTTATCGAAACCCTAAAGAAGAGGGCCATGGAACACAAGGATACCGTGATGATAGGAAGGTCACATGGAATCCATGCAGAACCCATCACCTTTGGCCTGAAGCTTGCCATCTGGTACGACGAGATGAAACGGAACCTGAGAAGGCTTGAAAGTGCCAGGGAGACCATCGCCACGGGCAAGATTTCGGGGGCAGTGGGCACCTTTGCAAACGTGGATCCCCGGGTGGAGGAATATGTCTGTGAAAAACTGGATCTCAAGCCGGCCCCCGTGTCCAACCAGATCGTTCAAAGAGACAGGTATGCAGAGGTCTTCACCAGCCTGGCCATACTTTCCAGCACGGTGGAAAAGATAGCCACTGAGATAAGGCATCTGCAGAGGACAGAGGTCCTTGAGGTGGAGGAGTTTTTTAGGAAGGGGCAGAAGGGCTCTTCCGCAATGCCCCACAAGAGAAACCCGATACTTTCGGAAAACCTGTGCGGCCTGGCCCGTACCGTCCGTTCTTACTGTGTGCCTGCCCTTGAAAATGTACCACTATGGCATGAAAGGGACATCAGCCATTCGTCAGTTGAGCGCTTTATTTGCCCGGACGGCTTCATTACTGCTGATTTCATGCTGGCACGCCTGAATGGGCTTCTTGCAAAACTCGTGGTCTATCCTGAAAACATGAAGAAGAATCTCAACATGTTAAAGGGCCTTATCTTTTCCCAGCAGGTCCTCCTGGAGCTTACCCAGAAAGGGGTAAGCCGCGAAGAATCCTACCGCATGGTGCAAAAATGCGCCATGGAAGTCTGGGAAGGCAAGGGGAGCTTCAAGGAAAGGCTGCTGGCTGATCCGGACCTGCCGAAATACCTGACCAGGAAGGAGATAGACAGGATTTTCGATGTCCGTTATCACCTGAAGCACGTTGATACCATTTTCAAGCGGGTTTTCGGTACAGTGGAGGCAGGCTGATGACTGAAAGGGAAAGGCTAAAAAGCATCATACTCGAGCGTTCATACAGGGAGGGAACATTTACGCTTACCTCCGGAAGGACCAGTGATTTTTATATAGACTGCAAGCAGACCACACTTTCTGCCGAAGGGGCCTATTTGTGCGGAAGGCTTTTTTTTGAACAGATAAAAAAGGTGCCGGGGATCATTGCAGTCGGCGGCATGACCCTTGGTGCCGACCCCCTGGTGACTGCGATATCCGTTGTGAGTTACCTGGAAAGGGCACCGATACCCGCCTTCATTATCAGGAAGGAGCCCAAGGGACATGGCACGGGCTCGTGGATAGAGGGCAAGTCCAACATCCCTGCGGGAAGCCTCGTGGCCCTTGTGGAAGACGTTGTGACCACCGGAGGCACCCTGGTAAAGGCAATAGAGCGGACCAGGCAGGAGGGTTTTGAAGTCGGAGCAGTCCTTACCCTGGTAGACCGTGAGGAAGGAGGCGCTGATACCCTGAAAAAACATGGGTTTGACCTTGCGGCCATTTTTACCAGGACCGAGCTTGTATCCTGAACTTTTCAGGAGGAGCAGTGCCAGGATAAATCATGCCAGGTTACCAAAAATCCCCCGGATTTTTATATCTTCAGGGCACGAAACACCAACGTAAAACCCTTTTTGACAAGGAACGCGAGGATATCACACCTTGTATGCCCTTCAAGGATTATCCGGACGCGGAAAAGATACCCCTTCCCAGACCATCGTTTCATGAAGAAGATATATGGACGTGTTTTCAGGAAAGAAGATCCGTCAGGAGATATTCCCAGAAACCCTTGGACCTCGGGATCCTGTCGTCCCTTCTCTGGGCGAGTCAGGGTGTAACTGCATCTGCCGGCAGATACCTGCTTCGTACTGCGCCAAGTGCCGGAGCCCTTTACCCTGTTGAGACATACCTGTGCATCAACAGGTGCATATCGCTTGAGGCCGGGATCTACCACTATGAACCGACTTCTCCGGTCCTTGAACTGGTGGCACAGGGTGATTTTTCCGATGAGCTCACGAGTGCGGCATTTGGGCAGCCCATGTGCAAAAAGGCCCCTGTGGTCTTTGTCTGGTCTGCCATTCCCAGGCGCACCATGGCCAAATACGGTTCAAGGGGCATAAGATATATATTCATGGATGTTGCGCACATCTGCGGGAATCTACTCCTGGCAGCCCCTGCACTGGGCCTCGGGGCCTGCCCCATAGGCGCCTTTTTCGATGACGAGGTAAATTCCATCCTTGGCCTCGATGGTGTGGAGGAAACGGTGATTTACATGGCATCAGCAGGTTTCCCTGCGGAATAAAAAAGGCACCTCCAAGAGGTGCCTTGATCTCTGGTCGGGACGAGAGGATTTGAACCTCCGACCCCCTGAACCCCATTCAGGTGCGCTTCCAGACTGCGCCACGTCCCGGAACGTTATCTTTCAAAGAGGTCTTTTCGATTACCACCTTTTGGGTCAGGAGTCAAGAAGCAGTTGCCAGTTGTGCTGCTGAAGAAAGTTCAGGCAGCATTTGCTAAACCCCAAAGTATTCCCGGTACCACTGTATAAATTTGGGAATCCCCTCTTCCAGGGTGGTCGATGGCTTGAAACCTGTATCCCTGATAAGATCGTCAATGTCGGCATAGGTGGCCGGAACGTCTCCGGGCTGGAGGGGCAGGAGGTTCATTTCGGCCTTCTTCCCCAGGGTGTCTTCGATCACCTTTATGAAATGGAGGAGTTCCACGGGCTGGTTGTTTCCGATATTGTAGATCTTGTACGGGGCATAGCTGGAACTTGGGTCTGGATCATCTCCATTCCACTCCGGATCAGGGCGTGCCGGTTTGTTCAGCACACGCACCACCCCTTCCACGATGTCGTCTATGTAAGTGAAGTCCCTTTGCATCTTTCCGTAATTGAACACATCGATGGGTTTGTCTTCCAGGATGGCCTTGGTGAAGAGGAAAAGCGCCATGTCCGGCCTTCCCCAAGGGCCGTAGACAGTAAAGAACCTCAGGCCTGTACAGGAAAGACCGAAGAGGTGGCTGTACGCATGGGCCATCAGCTCGTTTGACTTCTTGCTTGCCGCATAAAGGGACACGGGGTGGTCCACGTTGTCATGCACGCTGAAGGGCATCCTGGTGTTTGATCCGTACACGGAACTCGAAGAGGCGAATACCAGGTGCTTTACACCGTTGTGCCTGCAGCCTTCAAGGATGTTTACAAAGCCAACCAGGTTGGAATCCACGTATGACTGGGGATTTATCAACGAGTAGCGTACTCCTGCCTGGGCTGCAAGGTTCACCACTCCATCAAAGGCCTCGTGCCTGAACAGTTCTTCCATGGCCTTTCTGTCGGACAGATCCTTCTTGACGAATTTGAATCTGTCGTAAGGCTTGAGTATTTCAAGGCGGGACTCCTTTATGGCAGGATCGTAATAGTCATTTACTATATCAAGGCCCACCACCTCCAGGCCGTCTTCAAGGAGCCTTTTTGAAAGGTGGAAACCTATGAATCCTGCAGCGCCTGTCACAAGTATCTTCTTGAATTCTGTTTCAGCCATGAATTGTCTTTTGTCCTCTCGTCTGTTGGATTTTCATTCTACAGTAACACTTTTTGCCAGGTTCCTCGGCTGATCCACGTCGCATCCCCTTGCCAGCGCAATTTCGTAGGCAATAAGCTGGAGCGGGACGGTGTAGAGAAACGGATTTACTGCAGGGTCTGAATCGGGTACTTCTATCATGAAGTTTGATATCCTTGAAAGGCCTGTATCTCCTTGCCGCCCCAGGGAAATGACTATCCCCCGCCTCGATTTTACTTCTTCCACGTTGCTTATCATCTTTTCATAAACGTGATCCCCGGGGACCAGGGCCACAACCGGCATGTCACGGTCTATAAGGGCAATGGGGCCGTGCTTCATCTCGCCTGCTGCATAGCCTTCGGCGTGGATGTATGAAATCTCCTTTAGTTTGAGTGCACCTTCCAGGGCCACTGGAAACTGGAGGTGGCGGCCCAGGTAAAGGAAGTCGGCCTTGGTATAAAATTCATCGGCCAGGTTCCGGGAATGGTCATGCCACTTTGGCAAGTTGTCTTCTATGATGCCGGGTACTTCCATCAGTGCCTTGAGATTGGTAACGGCTTCCTCCCGCCGCATTTTCTGGCGGTTTTCAGCCAGGAAGATTGCAAGGATGAAGAGGGCTGTAAGCTGGCTGGTGAATGCCTTGGTGGATGCAACGCCGATTTCAGGCCCTGCATGGGTGTAAACCGTCCCGTCTGATTCCCGGGTAATGGTGCTTCCAAGCACGTTGCATATGGAGACAATGGGAGAGCCCAGATTTTTTGCAATCCTGAGTCCGGCCAGGGTATCTGCTGTTTCTCCGGACTGGGAAATGGGGATGGTGAGGACGTCCTGGTCAATAAGGAGGTCGCGGTAGCGAAATTCAGAAGCCAGGTCCACCTCTACCGGGATCCCTGCCCATTTTTCAATCCAGTATTTGCCAATGAGGCCGGCATGCCATGAGGTGCCACAGGCCAGCAGGACGATCCTTTTGAGCCTGTTGATGGTCTCTTTGTCTATGCCTATTTCAGGAAGATTCACCTCGCCAGTATCAGGAATGATCCTTCCCCTGAAGGTGTTTAAGATGGCCTGGGGCTGTTCGTATATCTCCTTCAGCATGAAGTGCTTGTAGCCCGCCTTTTCTGCCATGGCCGCATCCCATGAAATGGTCTGGGTCTCCTTTTGAAGCTTTCCTCCGGTTTCGATGGAGGTGACTGATATTCCTTCTTCGGAAAGCACCGCCATTTCATCGTCATCCAGAAAGATGACATCCCTGGTGTATGGAAGGAGGGCCGGGATGTCGGATGCCATGAAGGTCTCGTTTTCGGCAATGCCAAGAACCAGTGGGCTCTGTTTCCTGGCTGCAATCAGCATGTCCGGTCTCTGGGACCAGAGCACGCCCAGGGCATAGGCACCGGTGACATCTTCCAGCGCCCTTCTCACTGCGGCTTCAAGATCGCCGTCCAGGTATTTTTCAACGAGGTGCGCCAGTACTTCCGTGTCAGTCTCTGACTTGAACTCGTGACCTTCCTTTTTCAGCTGTTCCCTGAGGGAGTAGTAGTTTTCGATAATGCCGTTATGCACTACCACAAGCTGGCCGGTGCAGTCCGAATGCGGGTGGGCGTTTTCCTCAGTAGGTTCACCATGGGTGGCCCAGCGCGTGTGCCCAAGGCCCACTTTGCTCCTTGTGCTCCTGTGCTCTTCCAGTGCATCTTCCAGCACACCGAGTTTCCCCTTGGCCCGGACCCTCATGAGCACCCCGTCCTGGGGCCAGGTGACCCCTGCAGAATCATATCCCCTGTATTCAAGCCTTTTGAGCCCGTCCAGAAGGACCGGAAGTATTTTCCTGTAGCCTACATAACCGACAATTCCACACATGGCCCCTCCTTGGCGGCTACCTTGAGCCTTCCCTGAAAAGTATGGTTTTAACCGTTTTTAAGACGATGTAAAAATCCAGCAGTACTGACATATGTTTTATATAATAGAGATCGTATTCGAGTTTTCTTTTGGCATCTTCTATAGATGCCCCATAGGGATAGTTTATCTGGGCCCAGCCGGTAATCCCTGGATGCACGCAGTGCCTCTGGTCATAGTATCGAATCTTTTGGGCCAGATCCTTGACGAATTCGGGCCTTTCCGGCCTGGGGCCAACAAAGTTCATATCCCCCTTAAGCACGTTCCACATCTGGGGGATTTCATCTATCCTGAGCTTTCTGATAATCCTGCCCACCCTGGTAACGCGATCGTCATCTGCACTGGCCCATTTGGCGCCGTCTTTTTCAGCATCTGTTCTCATGGAGCGGAATTTTATGACCTGAAATTCTATCCCATCCTTGCCCACCCTGGTTTGCCTGAAGAAAACAGGCCCTCTTGATTCAAGCTTGATTGCAGCAGCTGTGATAAGCGTTACGGGCAGGGAAAATATCAGGCCTGCAAGGCTGAACAGTATGCCGCTAATGCGCTTTCCAAGAAGCATGGAAGGAGTCTTTTGGAAACCCTCCTTGAAGATAAGCCAACTGGGATTTATGCTGTCAATTGCAAGCTTGCCCGTGACCTCTTCAATGAATGTTTCCCCGTCAATTACTGGCAGCCCCTGCATTTTGCATTTCAGGAGTTCATCTATGGGGAGCATGCCGCGCCTTTCATCCATGGCTACAATTATTTCCTCGGCCTTGAGTTCCCTCGCCTGGTCCAGGATGTTTTCAAAACCGTAAGAGATTTTTGCATCAGGATTCGAGGGTAGCGGTACACCAGGGTTCTGCGGGTAGATTATGCCGGTGATTTTGTATCCACAATCACTGTTTGCCTCAAGTTCCTCCAGCAATCTTTCAACTGCGTTTCCCTGCCCCAGAATTACTGCAGGTTTGGAGCCGATGTCTCTTTTCAGTATCCAGACATAAAAATAGCGCCAGATGCTGCTGAACAGGATAAAGGTTACGAGTTCAGTAAGGAATACGCCCCTTCCGGGCATGAGAACCGGGAATAAAAAGTAGGTAAGTCCCAGGAATATGGATGCACTTCCAAGGGCCTGGAAGAGCCTGGTTGTCATCTCAAAATAGCTGTAACCCTTTTTGAAGGTATAGAGATCGAAATAATAGAGGCAAAGGAGGCAGGTGACAACGATGAACACGAGGCGCAGCCATGTTAGTGGACTGTCCCACGTGGCCACGGGTTCCCGCAAAATGGTTATGAGGGTCAGTGATCCGAACAGGAAAATGCCTTCACCGAAAAAGAGAATCAGCTTTCTAAGTGGATATTTCTTTCCGAAGATTCTCAGCATCTAGTGAAATTTTATATCCCCTGCCAAGTCGATTCTTGAGGTTCAGTCCGGGTTTCAGTAGGTTGAATCGTAATACTTTTTCTTGTAATAGGTGTGTTTCCTGGGAGTTACTTCAAAGCCGTTGAATACCATGCCAAGAATCTTTTCCCGGTCTAATTTTGACAGCGCCTCTTCAATGGCGTTTTTGTCGGAAATTCCGTATCTGACCACTATTACAATGGCATCAACCTGCTGGGCAAGTACCAGTGTTTCCGCAGTAAGGTTGACTGGAGGAGAATCTATTATGATGAAGCGGTCCTCGTATCTTTGCCTGGCCTCTTCCAGGAGGTGCTTCATCTTTTCAGAAGTCATAATCTCAGCGGGATTTCTCACCATTGAGCCGGCCTGCAGGATTGTCATCTTGTCTATTGGACATTTGACAAGATATTTGGAAAGAGGTTCGTTAGATCCCAGGTAGTCCGTAAGGCCCTTGACCTTGCTGAGCCCCAGCATGTTATGGACATTTGGCCTCCTGACGTCTGCATCAATCAGTAGCACGTAAGGATCAAGACTCTGGGCAATACTGACGGCCAGATTGCAGGAAACCATGCTTTTGCCCTCCTGTTCAAGGGCAGAGGTTACCAGTATGGATTTTATCTTCCTGCCGTCTGCAGGATGCATGATATTGCCACGAAGTACCTTGAAGTGTTCTGCAGCAAGGGATTCCGGTTTATGGAATACAATCACCCTGAAATCCACAGGGCCTTGCTTTAGTTTTTTCGCAGAGGGGAGTTTCCGGGGCTGTTTTACCGCTGAATCAGGTTTGGCTGGTTGGGATGCGGAGTCGGGTGGTCCAGGTTTTTCTGCCCGGTTTTTTTCTTCATGGTCATTGAAAAGTGCATCTTTCAGGTCTTCAGCCTGTGCTTTTTTGAGAAGCTCTTGTATTTTGCCCATTATTTTCCCGAAAATATCACGTCGGTCAGACTCGAAATCAGGGTGCGTCTTTCGTTTGGTGTAAACCCGAAAAACCAGAAGACAAGAAGTATTGCCATGAAAACCAGTGCCAGGATTCCAACCTTCAAAGTATAATTTAACCCCTTGTGCCTGGTCGTGCCACTCGAAACCGGTTCTGTCCGCTCTTTTTTGTGTTTGATCTCGTCAAGATCAAGTTCTTTAGCACATTCCCTGATAATTTTATCGCCTATTGTCCTGGCTTCCTTGATGAAACCGGTCATCATGGAATGGTCAGCCAGAAGATTTATAACCCTGGGAACTCCTCCAGAGTATTCATGAATGGTATCCAGTGCCCTGTCTGAAAATATCCCCGTATCCTTGGCCCCTGCCCTTGAGAGTCTGACCTTAACGTAGTTGCGGGTTTCTTCCCTGTCCAGGGCTAGCAGCCTGTGACGAAGGGTGATTCTCTGTTTGAGTGCCCTGAATTTGGGATTGTCCAGTATCTTCTCGAATTCAGGCTGCCCTACCAGAATTATATTTACAAGTTTGGAATGGGGGGTTTCAAGGTTGGAAAGAAGCCTTATCTCCTCCAGCAGCTCTTCAGGCAGGCAATGTGCTTCATCAATAATAAGCACCACATTTTCACCGTTTTGATCAGCCTTTTTCAGGAATTCAGTGAAATTGATAAGGAATTTTGCCTTATTGTCGTCGTACTCTATCTTGAATGCCCGGGAAAGGAGGTAAAAAAATTCGCCACGTTCAAGTTTGGGATTGGAAATAAAGGCCGTTTTCACTTCCTGGGGAATTTCAGACAGTAGCGCGTTGATCAGCGTGGTCTTTCCTGTGCCTACTTCCCCGGTGATTACGATAAAGCCCCTTTTTTGTATCAGTCCATACTGAAGATTTGCAAGGCCTTCCTGGTGGACCTCGCTCAGGTAAAGAAAATCAGGATCAGGGGAGAGAGAAAATGGTTCTTCTCTCAGGTTATAGAATTTTTGATACATGGGATCCTGTACGCTAGAGGAGGCCGGCGAAGGCCCCGGGGCCTTTCTTTATTAAAATGATAAGGAGAACTGTAGCCGTCATGTAACCCGATGCTGCAACACATGCATAGGTCCATTCTTTGATACGTTTATTTCGTAACTCCTCATCCGTCAAAAGAGCTGGAATGCATGCCAGAACCGGCAAATTGAATGCCTTTTTTAAGTCATCAGGATCATAGAAATTATTGCTTAAAAAATCGAGCAGGAATGCCAGGCCAAAACCTGATCCAAAGGCCAATATTATTATGATTGGAACAAGTTTTTTCAAGTCGGGTTTTATTGGTTTTTCCGGAATGCGGGCGGTATCGACAATCCTGAACTGTTCACCCTGCTGCCTTCTTTCAAGTGCAGCAGCCTGCTCCGCTTCGAGCTTTTTCTGCAACAGGGTATCATAAGTGTGCTTTAGATTTTCGTAGTCCCTGGTCAGATCAATCAACTCTTGTTCTCTTTTAGGTGTATTTTCAATCCTTTTTTGATAGAGTTCGATTTTTTGCTGGATATTTTTCTGCTCGGCCTTGAGTTGTCTTATTTCAAGATCTGTACTCCTGAGCTGAAGATTCAACGCATCAAGGGCAGGATCACCGGTAAGAGGAATGGCAGATCTTCCGGATGTGCCTCTGGCGCTTGCTTTTTGAGTTTTAAGCAAGGCCTCCTGCTCCTTTATAGCCCTTTCAAGAGCAATGACATCTGGATGTTCTGAAGTGTAACGAGAACGCAAGAGTTTCAGCCTCTGTTTTAATTCAGGAAGACTTGTTCCCTGGCTTCTGTTGTCGGCTTGTGAGCTGTTTTGCCCGGCGAGTGCTGCCATATTTAGGGAGCTTCTTTGGTCTGAAAGTTGTTGTCTTAGCAGAATCCTTCGGTCCTCAGCCCGGCGTATGCTCTCCTGGATATTTTGAAGCTGCTGTTGAAGCGCTGTAAGGGTGGCAAGATTACTATCTCTTTGCTCTGGCAGTTCGCCCATGTGGGCCATCTTGTACTCTTTTAGAGCTTCCTCTCTTTTCTTTAATTCCAGGTAAATCTTGTTTAATTCACTGGAAAGAAATTCGGCCGTATTTTCGGATTGGCTGGTTCGAAGTTTGAGATTTTGTTCCACGAACATATTGGCAAGGGCATTTGTTACCTCTGTGATCAGTTTTGGATCCTGTCCCTCATAGCTTAGGCGAAATGCATTTTGTCTCGCTCCTTGGGGATTTTCGATGGAAATTTCTTCTTTCATTTTTTCTACAACCGTTTCGAGAGGATATTTTTCCCTCATTTCCGGATAGAGATTATATTTTTTTATGAGTTTTTCCAGGGTAGTTCTGCTGGTGATCTCCTGAAGAATGCCCCTTATCCTCTCGTCATTTCTTCCTGTGATCGTGGTGCGTACATAAGATTCAGGTACCTTTTGGGGAACAATAACGATTAGGGAACTCGTTTTATAGACTAGGGGAGAAAACAGGCAGTACAGAAATCCAATTATCAGTACAGGAATTGCAGAAAATATGATGATCCATTTTCTCCTTAGGACCAATTGAATATACTGATATATATCCAGTTGGGGTTGTTTGCTGGTTTGTGCCTCGATCATGAATCCTCTTAATGTTTAATTTCAAAGCCAGTCGTAGGTTGCAGAGAGCCTGATCATAAAGCGGTGATCATTATAACCCATGGGATGTTCATCAGAGATTTGGGTGGCAGACTCATCATTATATTGATATTCCATGGTTCCAGTAAGCCATGAGAGAAGCATATATTCAATGCCTGTGGTGGCAGTATAGGTTTCTCTGCGATTTTCTCCCGCTAGTACTGCACCCAATGTATCTGGGGATTTTTCGTAATCATAGGAAAGATCCGCATAATAATGAAGCCTTTCTGTAAAATCATACGTGAAATCAATACCTAAGCTTCTGTAAGGTGTATAGCCTCTGTTATTGTAATCACCATACTCCAGACGAATCCCAGCCTCTCCACTAAATGTAACATGCCAGTGCTGTTGCGTGTAAGTAACGTTTATGCCACCGGCATATCCGGTATTGTCAGATGAAGAGATATAATCTGGCTGGTCATCCGAAGGCCTGTAATAAAATCCGCTATATACATCAAGCTCCCAGGCAGGATTGAATACCTTCATGAAACCCACGGTCATCTGGTAAACTTTAAAATCAAAAAGCAGCGGGTCAAAAGTATCCACATAGTCTAGTATGAAATCAGCTCTAAGGATGGTGTGAGTGGACCATCTGTATTGATATCCAACATCCAGATGGTCTCTTTTTTCAGAGTAGTCTATTTCATAGTCTGTCCTTTCCCATGTATAATTCACGGAAATTCCATTTTTCCGGTTTATCCAGTAGGCTATTTCCATTCCCGGACCATAGGTGACAGAATCGTCCGAGCTGAGGTCACCTGAGCCCATGTGGCCCCTATGTCCATTCTTGTTCAAATAGATCAATCTGCTGTCCGTGTAATATACGCGAAAGAGGTTTTCCTGTCCAAAATGGTATTCGAAACCTGTTTCGCCAGTATTAGTTAGATTCCTTCTCCTTCCATAATTGATGGATGTGTAATCATAGGTATCGGATTCTGGCTCTTCGCTTAATGCCACTGTATCCCTCAAGAACCACAGAACACGCTCTGAAAGATGTTGTTCGTAATCGAGAGCGGCATTGTGGCCAAGATAACTTTGGTCCGAGTTTTTATAAAACTGGGAATAAGTCATTGTGTAATCAAAACTCAATGTTCTTGAGTCGGTCTCATTTCTTATTCCAAGTGTCGGACTTATGTTTGTCCTGAAATCAGACCTGCTGTCATGACGGCTTTCTCCTTCCGGTTCCAGAAAGATGTTGGAGTCGTATATCTGCTCAAGAGAGGCCCTGGTATAGGGAATCCAGTCTGCCCTGCAGCATGATATGAAAGGCGAAAACGCGGAAACAAGAAAACCGATAACGGCGCCACAGGTCCAACGAAACGTCAACGAAAAGAAAATACTCCAAATGGCTGTACGGTTAAGGCACGACAATTGTGTCACCCGGTTTCAAGGTTATATTTTGCTCAAGGTGCTTGCCCTTTGAGACATCGTCATAGTCGAATTCTATCTTGACCTGCTTTCCGTTTTCCTTTCTCAGTATGACTATATCGTCTCCCTCTGCCCATTCTGCCAGGCCTCCTGCCTCTGCAATTGCCTGGAGCACCGTGGTCTCGGTTTTAAGGGGATATTTTCCGGGCGTGTTGACCTTCCCGAGGACATAAATATTTTTGCTGTTTACCTCTTCAACCCCAACTGTTACCACCGGTGAGGATATGAATTTAGAAAGACCCTTTTCAAGGACAGATTTAAGTTCAAGCGGGGTAAGGCCTTCGGCCCTGATATCATTGAGCAGGGGAAACGTTATTTTTCCGTCCGGTCTGACGGTAAACTGCCCGGAAAGGCTGGGTTCTCGCCATACCTGGATGGCCAGCACGTCTCCTGCACCGATTTTATAGGTGGAATCCGATTCCCGCTCTTGCGGCTTGGATTTGTGTATGGCTACCTGCTTGGCTGGAGCAGGACCTGAAAAAACAAAGGCCGGCAACAAAAGAACGAGCAAGACGAGCAAAGCAGATGTGAAAAAAAATGTTTGTTTCATGATTCGCCCCTGGTTTTGTCTGAGGCCCCCTTGCCTGTATAGTCTTCCCACTCGAATAACAGGGAGGCCCTTTTTTTCGTATTGCATTTCTTGCAGGCCGGGACCAGATTGCCCCTGGTGCTTTTTCCACCCCGCGCAAGGGGTACCAGGTGGTCCATGGTCAGGTTTTGTGGTCCCACAAAGGCACCGCAGTAATGGCACTTTCCAGACGCACATTTTTTGCGCCACCATTTCGTTTGCCTGAGTTTACGGGCCCGGTTGCGTTCCTGCCTAATTTCTTCTTCGGACGGTTGGAAAAAAATTATAATTAGATGTACCTTTTCCGGCTTACTGGCAGCAATCTTGCCTGTAAGGTTTGGAAACAATTTAACACGTGCATTTGGACAAGCGAAAAAAAATCCATCCACAATTCGGCTAATCTATTATAATTGCCGATTATTATTTTAGATTATTATCTTTTTTTTCAATTAATTGCAAGATTTCTTGTCTAAATTTATGGGTAAGCCGGAAACGCAAAAAATCAAGGCCAAAATGCTTTTGTCCCGGGCAAGGGATGCCTGGATTCCTGCGCTGCCCCGCAGCGTACGTACTGTCCTGGCCCTTTGTGGAGACCGGTACGTGAGCGCTGACAAGATCTCAAGGGTGATCCTGGAGGATTACGGGCTCACCTTCCGGCTCTTCAGGTTGATGAATTCGGCCTTTTTTTCCATCCAGAGGAAGGATCTGGTTTCCATAAGATACATGGTGGTTCTATTGGGCCTGGAAAACCTCGTGCGCGCCGTCTCGCGGTCTAAGGTCGCCACGCTGTCCGGGAATCCGAATCCTTCCAGGGACATAGAACATTTTTTTATGGCACAGGGGCTGGTTGCCGGAAAACTTGCCGGCATGCTGGCCCTAAACCTGGGCCTTGACCCCGAA
>CAYZJS010000090.1:0-30914 GCA_964478865.1 uncultured Thermodesulfatator sp. | reverse complement strand
CATGATTGCCCGGTAAATTTTTCTGAATGACAATTCAGAAAAGGTTTGAAAACGATTGCGAAAAAAGGTATAAGTGAACAAGTCCCTATTTTATTCAGGAGAAGGAGGAACAGATTATGTCCAATGCACTGGAAGCACTGACGGCCTGGATCGAACCGCGAATAAACACTGGCATGGTTCTACTGGGCGTCGCCCTCTTGGCGGTTGTAGCCGGGGTCCTGGCCCTTGGCGTCTACGGCTTTATCTTTGGCCATGAACATCTCTACGGGGTAACCCGGGAAGTACCTTGGGGCATACTGATCTCTACTTACGCCTCTTTCGCAATCATATCAACCGGCCTCGTCCTCATAGCTGCCATGAGCCACGCCTTTGGCGGAAACCCCATGGCACCGGTAGCCAACAGGGCGGTTTATCTTTCAATCATAACCATATTCTCTGCTTTTCTTTCCATCGGAGTGGAACTGGAAAGCCCGCACAGGATGCTGATTTACAATATCATTTCACCCAACCTCACTTCCAATATCTGGTGGATGGGTACACTCTACGGCGCAGCAGTTGGATGCATGCTGGTGGAATTTTTCGGAATCATCAGCCAGAAATGGCGCCTTGCCCTGTATGTCGGTGTGCTGGGAGCACTGGCGGAAGTAGGAGCAAACTCCAACCTTGGAGCCGTCTTTGGAACCCTGGCTGCACGGCCTTTCTGGTACGGAGCCCAGTTGCCCGTATTCTTCCTGTGTAATGCCGTAATGAGCGGCGCCGCATGCATCATTCTTTTCACCCATATCGCCTACATCCTGCGGGGTGAAAAGATGGACAAGAAAAACTTCGTGGCGCTCCAGACCGTTGCCAAGGTAGTGGCCCTGACCCTCTTCCTCATAGCAATCGCCACAACGTGGAAACTCATAATCATGTACACCGGCGGCGAAGCAGCCAGCCAGGCGGCAACCAACCTCATCAAGGGCCCGCTTTCCACCAATTTCTGGGTTTTTGAAACTGTCATAGGGATCATTATTCCCCTGCTGCTTCTGGTCGGCACCCAGGTCAAAAACCTTGCCGCCATGTCGGCAGCCTCTCTCCTGGCCCTGATAGGCGGTTTCTTCCAGCGCTATGACCTGGTAGTTGTCGGCCAGTCAGTTCCTGTCTTCTCCGGCTGGGACAATCTCCCGAATTTCATGCCCTATACGCCTTCGGCTGCAGAATTCTTCGTAATGTTCGGCTGTATCTGCCTGACCGTGGGTGGCTTTCTGCTGGGAGAGCGTTTCTTCGGGAAGGTCTTTTCCATAAGCGAACATTAAACAATCCAAGCCAAGCTGTACCGGTTTTTTTGCAAATCCCGGGCCCTTCATGGGGTCCGGGATATCTTTTTCGTCTCAGGATACTTTCCTGACCCTTCTAAACCGGAAAATCTTTGCCTGATCCCTCCCCTTCCACTTAAATAGCTGTTTGCACGCAGGCCTGATCTGTCCTAATATCTTGGTCAGATTTAAATTTCCTTTAAGGACCTGAAACACCACAAAGAGAAGGGATGCTTTCAGAACTTATAATTGAAGACTTCGTACTGGTGAAAAGGGCGATCTTTTCCTTTGGCCCTGAACTCACGGTAATTACCGGGGCCACCGGTGCAGGAAAATCCCTTTTCATAAAGGCCCTGAAGCTTCTGCTGGGAGACAGGGCCGATGTATCCGTCATCAGGCCGGGCTCAAAGCAGGCTTCCATCCAGGCCCTTTTTGAAATCCCGGAAGACCTCGTGAAATCCCTGCAGGAATCCGGAATTGAAACAGACGGTGAACTTATCATCAGGAGGGTGATACAGGCAGTAGGCAAGAGCCGGATCTTCATAAACGGGATACTTGCCACCCTGTCACAGCTCAGGGCACTGTCTCCGGCCCTGGCCAGCATTGCCAGCCAGCACGAGTTTCAACACCTTCTCAAGAACGAACGCCACAGGGAAATGCTGGACGATTTCGGAGGCCTGGAACAGGAACGGTCACAAGTCCTGGAGCTTTACAGGGAAACCTCCAGCATGAAGGCCTCCCTGGAAAGGCTTCGAAGGCGCCATGAAAGCCGCGAGGAAGAACGCGAACGCATCCTGAAGGAACAAAGGATCATAGATGAAGTAAACCCCAGAGAAGATGAGGAAGAACAACTCGAACAGGAGCGCAGGATACTCAGGGCCTCCAGCCGGCTTCGCGAACTCGGAGAGGAGATCTACGGCAGGCTTTATGGCGCCAGGGGAAGCATAACCGAAGAACTTGCCATCTGCCGCGGGTCCATGGAAAAGATGACGGAAATCGATCCGTCCCTGAAATCCCTCGGGGAACTCCTTGAAGCCATCACCTTCCAGGCAGATGACCTTGCCATCTCCATGAGAGACTACATACAGGGGCTTCCCATGGATATCACCAGGCTGGAACAGGTGGAGGAACGGCTTTTCAAGCTCCAGGGCCTCAAAAGGAGATTCGGGCCGGAGATCACCGATGTGCTTTCCTACAGGGATAGCCTGGAAAGGGAACTCCGGGATTTTCAGAACCTTGAGGGAGAAATGGAACTCCTGTCCAGAAAGTTCCTGGAGGTCAGCAGCAGACTAAGCCAGGCGGCCGCCAGGCTCAGCAGCAAAAGACACTCGTGCGCGGTCCAGATGGAGGCAGCCATAAAGGCCGAGCTTACCCAGCTGGACCTTCCCGGGGCCGAATTCAAGATCCGGCTAAACACCCCTTCCCGCATCCGGCCTGAAGACATAGGCCCTTCAGGGGCAGACAACGTCGAATTCCTCTTTTCCGCCAACCCTGGCCAGCCTCCCAGGCCGCTGGCACAGGTCGCATCTGGAGGAGAGCTCTCCAGGATACTCCTTGCCCTGAAGACTGTATCCAGGGCAAAGGACCTGACTGAAACCCTTGTCTTCGACGAAATCGACGCCGGCCTTGGCGGGGAAATTGCCGAAAACGTCGGCAGGAAACTCAAGGACATGGGGAAAAGACACCAGGTCATCGCCATTACCCATTTCCCGCAGATAGCGGCCCTTGGCGACAGGCATCTTGTGGTGGAAAAAATCCAGGAACAGGGGCAGACGGTGACAGAGGTAAGGAGCCTTTCAGGAGAGGAAAGGCTTGGTGAAATTGTAAGGATGCTTGGCGGTGAGACAGAAACTGCCAGAAGTTATGCCAGTGAATTGCTTGGTCCTGTACTCAGGCGGTCTTGACAGCATACTCGCCTGCCGCGTGCTCCAGGAGCAGGGTGTAAGGCCCCTGGCCCTTCGTTTTATCACCCCGTTTTTCGGCTGGTCCCTAAAGGGAAATGAAGAGGCCGAGACCCAAAGGGTACGCCGGGAATACGGCATAGAGCTCCTGATCCAGGACATATCCCGGGACTTTCTCCAAATGGTCACAAAGCCTGCCCATGGATATGGCCGCTACCTCAACCCCTGTATCGACTGCAAGATTCTCATGGTGAAAAGGGCACTTTCCATGATGGACGCCCTGGATGCCTCGTTCCTGGCCACGGGAGAGGTCCTTGGCCAGCGGCCCATGTCCCAGAGGAAGGACACCCTGAGGATAATAGAAAGGGACAGCGGAGCAGAGGGGATTATCCTGCGCCCGCTTTCCGCCGGGCTGCTCCCGGAAACACTGGCGGAACAAAAACACCTGGTAAAAAGACACCTTCTCCCCAGGATCTCCGGCCGGGGAAGAAAGATGCAGATTGCCCTGGCCAAAAGATACGGCATCGAAAACTATCCCGCACCGGCAGGAGGATGCGTGCTGGCGGACCCGATACTTTCCAGGAGGTTCAAGGCCATATTCACAACCTGGCCGGAATTTACCATTACCGACTGCCTGACTGCTCAAACCGGCAGGCACTTCATGCTGGAAGACAAGACCTGGATAATAGTTGGCAGGAAGCATTCGGAAAACCTGAGGCTTGAAAAGCTTGCAAGGCATTCTGACATCACCCTGAAACCCCTGGACGTCCCCGGTCCCTTTTGCATCATAAGATATCCAGGATCTGAAGAGGCTGTTGAAACGGCAGCCAGGATCGTTGCAAGATATTCAAAGACATCCGGCGCCACTCCCCTTAGCGTATCTGCCAGAAGGGTCGAAGGCGGCCTTTCAAGGACAATCCGAACAGGCAAACCGGCCACGGATTTGGAGCTTGATGGCTGGCGTTTTTAAAGGACTTCCTTGACATTACCCGAACTTAAAGGCATTTTACAGGGCATTTAAGAACGCTTCGGCCTCTATACATGCAGCGGCGGATTTTTTTATGGCCTCCTGCACAAATCTAACTGTCTTGAGAGGAGAAATCCTGAAATCATGCTTGATATCATAAGAAAAAATGCAGCCTCCTGGCTGATGAAGTTCATACTGGGCGCAATAGTCGTTGTCTTTATTTTCTGGGGAGTCGGCACCTTCAGGTCCCAGCGCCTCGACATAATGGCAAAGGTAAACGGCCAGAAAATTCTGGTGGAAGACTACCAGAAGGCATACAACAACACCGTTGAACGGCTTCGCAGGATGTACGGTGGCTCGCTGCCGGAAGCCGTCATGAAGCAGATGAACCTGAAGCAGCAGGTGCTGGACCAGCTTATTGATACAGCGCTCATTGACCAGGCTGCAGACAAGATGGGCATCCTGGTCACTGACAAGGAGGTCCAACAGGTGATTCTCGGAGTACCGGCATTCAAGCAAAATGGTGTCTTTGATCCGCGCCTTTACCAGGCGGCCCTCAGGAATGCAGGCATGAAACCCGTGGACTTTGAACAAAACGTCAGGAAGGAGATGTATCTCAGAAAGGTCCAGGCCCTTTTGACCGCCGGGATCTTCGTGCCGGATTCCGAGGCGGTTCTTCACTACAAATACGACAACGCAGAGATAAACGTGGAATTCATAAAGATAAACTCATCTGACTGTGTTGCTTCCGTAAATGCCACGGAAAGGCGTCTCAAGGACTGGTTCCAGGCACACAAGGAGGAGTTCAAAACCGATCCCCAGGTTAAGCTCAAGTACATCCTCTTTGCAAGAAAGGACGTGGAAAAATCCGTAAATGCCACTGAACAGGAGATCAAGGAGTACTTCCAGGAACATCCCGGGGAATTCCACGTACCGGAGATGAGAAAGGCCGCCCACATCCTCCTCAAGGTGCCGGAAGATGCCAATGCCACCCAGGTGGAAGCGGTGAGGAAGAAGGCAGAAGAGATAGAAAAGAAGATCAAGGCAGGTGAACCGTTCGGGGAACTGGCAAAAATATACTCCCAGGATCCGGGTTCTGCCAAGAATGGCGGAAATCTCGGTTTTTTCAGGAAAGGCCAGATGGTAAAGCCATTTGATGAAAAGGTCTTTTCCATGAAAGAGGGACAGGTCAGCGAGCCTGTAAAGACGAAATTTGGTTTCCATATCATCAAGCTTGAGAAGATAAAACCCGAAAGGGACAAGAGTCTCAATGAAGTGAAGGGGATTATTGCAAGAAAGATCAGGGAAAAGAAGATCGAAAAGATGCTGTGGGATCAGGCCAACAAGGCATATGACACAATCATAGAACTCGGAAGCCTTGAAAGCTATGCGGAAAGTGCCAACAAGACCATAGAACAGACCGGTTTCTTCTCCAGGAAAAGGCCGGCCCCGCTGCTGGGTTTCAATCCGCAGGTGCTGGATTCCATCTTTTCCCTGTCCAGGGGCGAACTGAGCTCTCTCCTGGAAGTCCCGGGAGGCGTCATGATTGCTGAACTTGCTGACAAGAAGCCCCCCTACATCCCGCCCTTCGAGGAAGTAAAGGAACGGGTCAAAGACAGCTACATCAGCGACCAGTCACTGGAACTCTGCAGGAAAAGGGCGGAAGAGGTCCTCAAGGCCGCCAGGGAGAAGGGACTGGCCCAGGCGGCAAAACTGTTCAGTCTCAAGATAGAAGAAACCGGATTTTTTAAACGGACCGATTCTTCTGCAAAGGGTAAACTCCCTGCCCCGGTGATAAAGGACGCCCTTTCACTCTACAAGGCCAAGCCCTTTCCGGAAAAGGTATCTTCCAGCGGAAGATCATTTTTCGTCCTCCACCTCAAGGACGCAAGGGAAAATGCCGACATGAAGGCGTTTGACGCCAAAAAGGACGAGATCAGGAACCGGGTCAGGAAGTGGAAGGCCCAGACCGCCTTTACCGACTGGCTGAAACACCAGAGGGAAAAGGCAAGGATAGAGATCATCAGAAAACCATGAAAGCCGGCTTCCTGACCACGTGAAACTCTGCGATCTCCACACACATACCACGGCCTCCGATGGTTCGGACAGCCCTGAAGAACTTATAAGGCTCTCCAGGGAAACCGGGCTTTCTGCCGTCTCCATCACTGACCACGACACCACTGCAGGGCTTGCCAGGGGTGCCGAAGCGGCAGGAGAACTGGGGGTGGAATTCATCCCTGGAATTGAACTCAGCGTGGCCTTTCCCCAGGGGAACATGCACCTTCTGGGATATTTTATCGATGAAAATTCCCCGGCCCTGAAGGAAGTCCTGATACGGGTTCAGTCAGCCAGGGCCGAGCGAAACCCGAGGATCCTCGACAGGCTAAACGAGCTTGGTTTACCCATCAGCATGGAGGAACTGGAAGAAATGGCCCAGGGAGGCCAGATCGGAAGGCCCCATATCGCAAGGATCATGGTGGAAAAGGGCTTTGTAAAGTCGGTCGGCCAGGCATTTGACAAGTACCTGAAAAAGGGCGGGCCTGCCTATGCCCCAAAATCGATACTGGGGCCGGCAGACGCCATAAATACCGTCAGAAAGTCCGGCGGAATACCGGTGCTTGCCCATCCCTTCTCCCTGATGACCAGGGATGGAAGGGAACTGGAAGATATCATACTTGATCTAAAATCCCAGGGGCTAATGGGCATGGAGTGCTGGTACAGCGAACATGACGAGCACTTTACGGCCCTTTGCCTTGATATCTGCAGGCGAAATCGGCTTGTGGCAACAGGGGGCAGCGACTATCACGGAAAGGCAAAGCCCTACATCCACCTCGGAACAGGAAAGGGCAATCTGAGGATACCCTACTCCTGTGTAGAGGCGTTAAAAGCGGCAAGGGATGCCCTTTAAAAGAACAGCCCTAACTTTCATCTGCCTGCACATCCTCTTGTTCCAGGCTTATCCGGGTTTCTCACAAAAGGGGGCCAGTCCCGATTACGGAGATTCCATAATCGTGGGTTCCATTGGGGATGCATCTAACCTTATCCCCATGCTGGCATCAGATGCCACCTCCCACGAGATCGCAGGACTCATCTATAACGGCCTGGTCAAATACGACAAGGACCTGAATCTGACAGGGGACCTGGCCCGTTCATGGGACATCACCGACCACGGAAAGACCATCACCTTCCACCTAAGGCATGGCGTCAGATGGCAGGACGGAACACCTTTCACCTCGGCTGACGTATTGTTCGGCTTCAATACCATCATTGATCCCAAGACCCCTACTGCATATGCGGGAGACTTTCTGGAGGTGGAAAAGGCCGAAGCACCCGGCCCCTACACCTTCAAGGTGACCTACAAGGAACCCTTTGCACCTGCCTTGAGCTCCTGGGGGGATATTGTTGTGCTGCCGAAACACCTCCTGGAGGGAAAGGACATCACCAAAACCCCCCTTTCCAGGAACCCCGTCGGACTTGGCCCGTACAAGCTCAGGCTCTGGAAGACCCAGGAACGCATAGAACTTGAGGCGAACAAGGACTATTTCGATGGAAGGCCCTACCTGGACGGCTACATAATGCGCATCATTCCCGACCCTGCAACCATGTTCATGGAGCTAAAGGCCGGGGGGCTCGACTGGATGGGTCTTTCACCCGTTCAATACCGGAGGCAGACCGACACGGAATTTTTCAGGAAAAATTTCCGGAAATACAAGTACCTTTCATTCTCCTATACGTACCTGGGCTACAACCTGAGACACCCTTTCTTCAAGGACAGGAGGGTGAGGCAGGCCATTTCCTATGCCATTGACAAGGAAGAAATCATCCGCGGCGTGCTCCTCGGGCTAGGCGTTGCGGCCACCGGGCCATACAAGCCGGACGCCTGGTTCTACAACCCGGATGTCAGGCGCTATCCGTTTGACCCGGAACGGGCAAAAGCCCTGCTGAAGGAGTGCGGATGGACGGATTCAGACGGGGACGGCCTCCTGGACAAAAACGGCACCCCTTTCATATTCACGGTTCTTACCAACCAGGGTAACTCCCTCAGGGACAAGACTGCACAGATAATCCAGTACCGGCTGGGCCAGATAGGCATAAAGATGAACATCAGGCAGCTTGAATGGACCGCCTTCATCAATGATTTCATAGACAAGAGACGGTTCGAGGCAGTTATACTGGGCTGGACCCTGGGCCAGGACCCTGATATCTTTGACATCTGGCACTCGTCCAAGACAGGCGCCAAGCAGCTGAATTTCATCGGGTACAAAAACCCCGAGGTAGACCGGCTCCTGGTTATGGGCAGGAGGATATTCGACAGGGAAAAGAGGAAAAAGATCTATTTCAGGATCCAGGAGATACTGGCGGAAGACCAGCCCTACACCTTCCTGTACGTGCCAATGGCCCTGCCCATAATCCATGCCAGGTTTCGCGGCATAGAACCCGCACCGGCAGGCATAAGCTACAACTTCATCCGGAGGTGGGTGCCTAAAAACGAGCAGAAATACATAATGAGGTAAATGGACTTTCTCATCTGGACAGCCAAAAGACTCCTGGCCCTGGTACCGACCTTCATAGGCATTACCCTGATATCCTTCTTCGTCATGCACCTTGCCCCGGGAGAGCCCATGAGCCTTCAGGCAGATTTCAATCCCAAGATGACGCCGGAGATGAGGCAGCGGCTGAGGGCCCAGTACGGCCTGGACAAGCCCCTCTACGTCCAGTATGCGAAATGGTTCAAGGGGCTTGTGCAGCTGGACCTTGGAAGATCCTTCTCTCCCGACAGGAGAAAGGTCTGGGACAAGATCAGGGAAAGGCTTCCTGTGACCATACTGATAAATGTCCTTTCCATGGTATTCATACTGGTTGTATCTGTACCCCTCGGCGTGCGGGCAGCGGTCAGGCAGAACAGCCTGTTCGACCAGGTGACAACCGTGCTTGTATTCCTTGCCTATGCCGCCCCGGCATTCTGGGTGGCGCTTCTTCTCATGCTCTATTTCGGCATCGAGCTTGGCTGGCTTCCGGTTTCCGGGCTTCACACCCTTATGGGATACGACCAGATGGGGACCTGGCAGAAAATCCTTGACTGGGCCAGGCACCTGGTACTGCCCGTCTTTGTATCCGCCATCGGGGGGCTTGCCGGTTTTTCCCGGTACACCAGGTCTTCCATGCTGGAAGTGCTCAGGCAGGACTTTATCACAACCGCCAGGGCCAAGGGGCTGCCTGAACGCACCGTGATCTACAGGCATGCGCTCAGAAATGCCCTGCTTCCCCTGATAACCATACTGGGACTATCGATACCGGGCCTGATAGGCGGAAGTGTCATCTTTGAATCCATATTCGCCATACCGGGAGTAGGACAGCTCATGTGGTCCAGCGTCATGGCCAGGGACTATCCCGTTCTCATGGGGAACCTGGTGATAGTTTCCGTGCTCACTCTCCTTGGTAACCTCCTGGCCGACATGGGGTATGCCGCAGTGGACCCGAGAATCAGGACCGGTATCCAGGAGGCCGAGTGACACCATGGGAACCGCCAGCCCAAAAGGAGCCAGGAGTCCGATTCTTTCCTTTTTTGCCGCCATGTTTTCAAACCCGCTGGCAGTATCCGGTTCTGTCATTGTAATCCTTCTCTTTGCAGTGGCCCTCCTGGCCCCCCTGATCTCCCCGTATGATCCACAGGCGATTGACACATTCCACATACTGGAGGCCCCTTCCGCGGATCACTGGCTGGGGACGGATTCCCTGGGAAGGGACTGTCTTTCAAGGCTAATATACGGCTCCCGGATATCCCTGCTGGTAGGGTTTGTGGCAGTCGGCATTGCCACGGCCGTGGGCACGGTACTCGGGGCACTTGCAGGGTTTTACGGCAGGTGGGTGGACACCGTGGTAATGCGCTTTGTGGACATAATGCTCTGCTTCCCTTCCATATTTCTCATCATGGCTGTAATCGCCTTCCTGGAGCCTTCCATCTGGAACATCATGGCGGTCATAGGCCTCACCGGATGGATGGGAGTTGCGAGGCTTGTCAGGGCGGAATTCCTGAGCCTAAGGAAGAGGGACTTTGTCCTTGCTGCAAGGATTTCTGGGGCCTCGAACCTCAGGATCGTCTTCAGCGAGATCCTTCCAAATGCCATTGCACCCATAATAGTATCTGCAACCCTGGGCGTTGGAGGGGCGATACTTACGGAAAGCGCGTTGAGTTTCCTTGGCATAGGCGTGCAACCGCCTACTCCCAGCTGGGGGAACATGCTCACAGAAGGCAAGGACAACCTGGAAATAGCCTGGTGGCTGTCTGTTTATCCCGGCCTTGCCATACTTGTCACGGTCCTTGGTTACAACCTCCTGGGTGAAGGCCTAAGGGATGCCCTGGATCCCAGGAAACAAAAAGGATGAAAAAAACTGCCGGAAATACCGACAAATCCCGGAGCGCTCAGCCGGAAATAAGCCTCAGGGCATCGGTTGAGAGGGTCACCTATTCAAATCCGGAATCGGGTTTTGCCATCCTCCGGGTAAAACCAAGGCGCGGGGCCTGTTTCACCGTAAAGGGACACATCTGCGAACTGGCGTCAAATGCAGGGCTGGTTGGAGCCGAGTTTGAATTCAGTGGATCATGGCAGATGACCAAGTATGGCCGCCAGTTCGACTTTAATTCCTACAAGCTTCTTGGAAGCGAACTCCACTTCTTCCTCAGCAAGGTGGTAAAGGGTCTCGGGGAAAAGATGGCCCGGGACCTGATAAAGCAGTTCGGTGAGGAAGAACTGGTGCGCATCCTTGACCACGAACCGGAAAGGCTCCTCAAGGTAAAAGGCATAAAGGAAAAACGCCTGGCCATTATCAGGAAATCCTGGCACAAGCATCGGTCCCTGAAATCCCTTGCCAGCTACCTTGGGGGACGCGGGCACATAACTCCGAACCTGCTGGTACGAATTTATAACCATTTCGGGGACGAGGCCCTGGACATCATCAAGGAAAACCCTTACAAGCTCACTGAGGTGCGGGGAATCGGCTTCAAGACGGCAGACCGCATTGCGCTTTCTGTCGGCATTGCAGCAGACTCGCCCTGGAGGATCAAGGCCGGGATAAACCATGTCCTGGTGGATGCTGCAGAATCCCAGGGCCACTGTTACCTCATGCTTGAAGACCTCCGGGGAACCGTGCAGGAGCTCCTGGCAACGGATGAAACCCGCGTTTCCGACTCAAGGATAGAAGGAGTCCTGAACAAGATGGTCATGGAAGGCCTCCTGGTGCGGGGCAACAATGGCGAAATCGGCCTTTCATCCTACCGGTACATGGAAGACAAGCTGAAACGGTTTTTCCTGGAACGCTCCGGGGAGGGCCGCAGGAAAACCATTACTCCCGGGGAAGCCAGGGAATTTATAGCAGATTATGAAAACAGGCATGGAGTCGAATTTGCCCCTGAACAGCGTGAAATCATCCGTAAGATCGCCACGGAACCGAGGATGATTTTTGCCCTGGCAGGTTATGCCGGGACCGGCAAGACCACGGTATGCAGGGCCATCCTGGATCTGCTGAGCCAGTACTATGCAAAAAGGGACGATATCATCTGCTGCGCCTTCACGGGGATGGCAGCCTCTCGCATAAGAAAGACCACCGGGTACGATGCCGTAACCATCCATTCCCTTCTAAAGTACAAGGGCGAGAACCAGTTCGAACACGGGCCTGAAAACCCCGTTCCCCAGAAGGTCATAATCCTGGATGAGGCGTCCATGGTTAACCTGTCGCTCTTCTACCGGCTGGCCATGGCTGTGAGGCCGTCCACACTGATGATCCTTGTGGGGGATCCGGCACAGCTTCCGCCCATCGGAGCCGGCAATGTCTTTTCCGATGCCCTGAAGACAAGCCTCATACCTTCCGTGCACCTGACAAGGATATTCAGGCAGGGGGAAGACAGCGTGCTCGCCCTTTTTGCCAACGAGATAAGACAGGGCAGGGTCCCGGAGGGAGTTGCCCTGGACCACTGGAACGATTTCCTATTTGAAAAACTGGAGGTCCACAACATATTTTCTCTGAAGAGGCAGAAAAAGACCGAAAGGGAGCTGAAAAGATTCAGGGAGGAAAACAACCAGGCGATCCTGGATCGGATTCTGGAGCTTGCGGCCTATTACGTAAAGAGGCTCACGCATCCGTCCTGGGACTTCCAGGTCCTTACTCCCATGCGCATTGGCCAGCTCGGGACGGAAATCCTGAACAGCAGGCTCCAGGACATCCTGAATCCATCGGAAAAATCAAGGACTGTCACCAGGGCCGGGATTCGCCTCAAGGAAGGTGACAAGGTGGTTCACCTCCAGAACAAGGACATGGAAGTCATGCCCTGGGATGCCTTTGTGAAAGAGGGCAAGGAATTCGACAGGCAGGAATACAGACGGGTATTTAACGGAAACGTCGGCCTTGTCAGCAAGATAGACGTGGAAGCCGAGCAGTTTTTCGTGGTTTACCCGGAACGGATAGTAGTCGCATACGAGTTCGACCACATAGGAGACATCATAGAACTTGCCTACGCCCTCACCGTTCACAAGGCGCAGGGCAGCCAGTACAGGATTGTCGTCATTCCATTGTCAAATTCCCATTTCATCATGCTGAACAACAAGTGGTTCTACACGGCCATAACCAGGGCCGAGGAAAAGGTCTATCTCATCGGCCAGCAGTTTGCACTGAAACGGGCCTGCACCAACGTGGAAGGGGTTGAGCGCCTTACATGGCTTGCCATGGCCGAAAACGGCTCCTGAAACAAAAAAGGTCGTTCAAAAACTCACAATTTTATGCTAACCTCATATTAACGATTTGTAACAGCTTAAAAAAACAGTAACTCAGGCGGTTGACCTGCTGACGGCCTGGTGTTAAATAAACATGGTTAATATTTTTTACCTGTTGTTTTTTATTGCCTTTTTTCCGCAGAGCAAAAGATGATACTGATTCTAAAAAAAGACGTAGACAAGGAAGGACAGGAACTAAAGAGGATATACGAATTCCTTGAAAATTTTCCAGGCCTCAATATCCGGATGGTGGAGCTTACCGGTGAGACCAGGACCGTCAGGGAAATTCACCTGATAGGTCCGACCCACAACGTGCCTGAAGAGGTCCTCGGCGCCATGAGAGGGGTGGAAAAGGTGGTAAGGGTTTCCACCAAGTACCGGCAGATCGGCCGCCATGACGTCAATTTCGTACCGGTGGGGTTCACCTACAACGGAATAAAATTTGACCAGGAAGGCCTCCACATCTTTGCAGGTCCTTGTGCAGTGGATACACCGGAATATATCGAAAGGGTTTTCAAGAACCTCCAGTCCCTCGGAATCGCCACTGCACGCATGGGTGCATACAAGCCCAGGACCAGCCCGTACGATTTCCAGGGCCACGGGGCTGCATGCCTGCCATGGGTCTTTGAACTTGCCGGCAAGTACGGCATCAAGGTCATTGCCATGGAGGTCCTCAAAGAAATCCACATCGAAGAGATCATAAAGGCCCTGGAGGATGCAGGCCATCCTACAGGGGTCATGCTGCAGATCGGGACGAGAAATGCCCAGAACTTCGAACTCCTCAAGGCGGTAGGCTCCCAGACGGAACTTCCCGTCCTCTACAAGAGGGGCATGGGGCTCACCATAGAGGAATCCCTTAACGCATGCGAATACATAGCAAGCGAGGGCAACAGGAACATCGTTTTTTGCCTGAGGGGCATAAAGACCTCCATGAGCTCCCCCCACCGGAACATGGCCGACTTCATTCACGTTCCGGTGATACAAAGGCTCACCAGGCTTCCGGTCTGTGTGGACCCGAGCCATTCCATAGGTTCCAAGGATCACGCCCCCAACGGTCTCATGGACATCTTTAACGCTGCGGCCCAGGGAGTCATAGCAGGGGCCAACATGATCCTGGTAGAGTGCCATCCGGAACCGGAAAAGGCCCTTTGCGACGGCCATCAGTCCCTGACGCCCAAGGAACTCGAACTGTTCGTCAAGGATGTGCAGATAGCACGGGAGGCCTTTGAAAAAAGGGTGAATGCCTACTCCCAGGAAATGGTCAAGGAAATGAGCCAATAGGCTTTTTATACAAAGGAGGGTTTTGGGAAAACCAAGTTGAAACGACTGACAGGGAGGTGATAAGGAAAAGAAAAGCTTTTTAATTAGTGAGGAGTTTTAGGTAAAACCTAATCATTTATTAAGGAGGGAAAAAATGAAAAAGATTTTAGCTGTGTTTGCTGTTGCAGTTACTACGCTGTTTACAGCTGCAATTGCCATGGCTGGACCGGGCACAGTGAATGTTCAGACACTTGGAGATATCACTGTCAGGATGGGTGCCCAGGTTCGCCTGGTACCTACCACTGAAGTCAGCAGAGACTTCGGTCTTTCCAGCCAGTTGAACAGGGAAGAGGAACAGAAGGCAGTTGGTATCATGAGGAAGCTCGGTGCACTCGGTAGCAGCACGAAGACCCACCTCACTGAGGCAGGCGGCGCTGTCAAAGACAGTTACATCCGCGGCGAAAACAGGTTGTTTTTCAATTTCGCCCATGACCAGGATTGGGACGTGTATTTCGCACTGGAATCCGACACCACCCTGGACAGGGCTGCTGTTGACCGCACCGACTTTGCCTACGGTCTCCAGACCCAGCAGTTCGGTATCGAAAGGCTGAATGCATCCTTCAACCTGCCCTGGATCAACTCGAGGTTCAACGGCGGCTGGGATGTAAAGGGCGCTGACGTGAAATTCGGTGGTCTCGTTTATGGCGATGATGACCCAGGCCTTGGAATCACAGGTTGTGCACAGGGTTTCAAGTGGGAAGCCTGGTACATCAAGAAGGATGAGCAGGAAGCAGGTTACGCCGGCATTGATGATGTCAAAAGCAAGGTCAATGCCATTGGCCCGCCAAGCCAGCAGGCACATTCAGACCGTACTTTCTACATGGGCAAGCTGGGTTACACCTTCATGAAAAATACCTACCTGGAAGGCGTATTCTTCTATGATCAGAACTACCAGCAGGGCAACCATATTGATATCGACCGCTTCTTCGGAGTTTTGAACTACAAGGGAAATTACGGCATCTTCCATCCCATTGCTGAATTCGCCTATGTGGGTGGTTCCTTCGACAACGACCGTGAAATCGACTATGACATCAGCTCTTATGCCTTCTTTGCAGACCTTCTTGCAGACCTGCATGAGATGGTGGGCATCAAGAAGTTCGAGGTCCACGTAGGTGGATACTGGCTCAGGGGCGATGATGATCCTGACGATGACGACCTTGAAGGCTTCACCCCGGGCGTGGGCATCACCAGGTTCACCCCGAGGTTCGGAAGCGAGCAGTCCATTTCTCACGACGGCAACCCGATATTCGGCCAGATCCTCTACTCCATGTTCCCTACATACTACGGAAAAGTACGGGGTGGTGGTATCAACGGCGGTGCCGCTCTTGACAACCCCGGTTTCAGCATGATCGGTGGCGGCATCAATGCAGCTTACGGCAACTGGACCTACATCACCCACGTGATGGCAATGTGGTTCAACGAGGAAAAGGCTGTTGAGAACTACTACGAGACCATGGGCGTTACCGGAAACGTGGACATCGACAGCTTCATGGGTGTTGAATGGAACAATGAAATCCGCTACCAGCTCTTCAAGCAGGTCACCATCAAGGGCGGAGCAGCATTTCTGTTCCCGGGAAGCGGCGCCAAGGACATCACACAGGCACTCGACGCCTATGGCCGTGGCGTAGACTTCGAACAGGGCAAGGACAGCGACGACGTCTCCATGCGTTTCGCAGCTGAATTCCTCTGGTTCTTCTAAAGAGCCCTGTTTAATAAAACGGCTTGAAATCAAAAGGCCCGGGACAAAATCCCGGGCCTTTTTTATTTGAAACCTTTGAAGATATTCCGTTTTTCAGTTCGGCAGTATCTGCTCACAGGGCACTACACTACTGCGTTGTGGGGCATTGGATCGTTGCAGCCCCAAAGAAGGGCAATTACTCAAACAGAAAGAACAGCCTTTACAATGGAATCACTGTCAAGCCCCTGCATCCTGTAAAGATCTGCAGGCTTGCCGGAGGCTCCATAGGCCGTTACCCCGAGATTGACCACCTTCTGGCTGATGCCGTGCTTCACCAGGACTCTTGCGACAATAGCGGCTATACCGGTCTGAACAACATGGTCCTCAACCGTGACAATGGGGCCATTTTCTGCTGCCTCACAGATTGCACCTTCGTCCACGGGTTTTATGGAGGCCGTATTCAGCACCGAAACCTCCAAGCCCTGCTGCCCGAGTTTTTCATGGGCAGCCATGACATTCGGGATCACTGAACCGTAGGCAATGATGGTACATGCACCCTTCTTGCCCCTCCTGAGCCAGTCGGCTTTTCCTGGCACAAATTTGTAATCAGGGCCGAAATAGGGTTTCCCCTCCATATCAAGCACCATTGACATCTTGGAGCGCCCCATTCCCACAAAGGCGTTTCCCTTGGTGCTGGCAACATGCCTGATAATCCTGTCGGTCTGGTTGGGATCTGCAGGAATAAAGATGGAAAAACCGAAGATGTTTTCCATGAGCCCGATGTAATCGATACACTGGTGGGTCGGGCCGTCTTCCCCGACATCCAGGCCAACGTGGGTGGCCACAACCTTGAGGTTGGTATGGTTCTGGTCGCTGAGCCTGTGCTGGTTATAGGTTTCGCAGGTGGCAAATACCCCAAAGGTACTGAAAAAGGCCACCAGGCCATCCCTGGTCATTGCTCCTGCGCAGGCTGCCCCGTGATGTTCCTGTATGCCAACCTCGAAAAATGCATCCGGAGACACCTGGTGAAAACCGTTCATCTTAACCGAGCCTTCGAGGTCACAGCTGAATCCTGCAATCCTGGGATGATCCGCACCTGCGTTGTTCTTCTCTGCAAGGGACTTCAGGGCATTTCCATAGGCCGAACGGCAGTCTGTAACCTGGTCTGCCCCATAAACTATCGGTTCTCCAGGATCTATTTCCAGGGAAGGCATCTTCCTGTAGGCATGTTCAGCAGGAACAATGGCACGGGCCTGGCGTTTTTCATCCCACTGGTCCAGAAGGCCCGGATCAAGGCCTATCTCTTTAAGGGCATCCCTTGCCATGTCAAAGGGAAGTGGAGAGCCGTGGTATTTTTCCTTGTTCTCCATGAATGAGACCCCGCGCCCCATAACCGTACGGTTTACCAGTGCGACAGGACGCTCCGGCACCAGGTTTTCGTGAAGGAGGGCACGCCTGAGGCCCTGGTAAAACTGCTGGAAGTCATTTCCGTCAGGCACGTAAACCACGTTCCATCCGGCTGCCTGGTATTCCTCCCGCACCCTGACAGGCATAACCTCCTCGGTATTCCCACCGATCTGGAGGTGATTTCGGTCAACTATACATAACAGCTTGTCCAGGCCGTATTTTACGGCAAAACGGCGTGCCTCTGCCACCTGGCCCTTCTGCTGTTCCCCGTCTCCCATGAGACAGAAGGTCCTGACACTGTCATGGCCCCTGAGCCTGGCTGAAAGGCTGAAACCGTCTGCTGCAGAAAGCCCCTGGCCCAGGTTCCCGGTATTCCATTCCACCCCCGGCACTCCCTGCTCTATATGGCCTCCAAATGCCGATCCTGCCCTCCTGAATTCCGTAAGGAAATCCTCTTCAGGGAAGTAGCCGAATTCGCAGAGCACGGCATAAACCGCAGGGGATATATGGCCGATGCTTACGATCATGCGGTCGCGGCCTTCCCAGTCCGGATCTTCCGGCCTGTGGTTCATTACGCCGTACAGGACTAGCAGGGCATGAAGGCTTGAAAGTGAGCCCCCTGGATGCCCGCTCCTGGCAAGAGTAGTGGATATAATGATCCTGGCTGCGCACCTCTGCCACATGCTGGCAAGGGTGCTCAGATGTTCAGAACTCAGACTTTCCTCTTTTTCAATATCAATACGAAGCATTTTTCTAGATCCCGAGCAAAATTTTTAAATTTCTCTTGATAGCGGCCAGAAAGATTGCGGCTCCCTGGCTACTGTGACTTGTCAAAGGTCTTTATCACATAGTCTGTAATATCTGCATCAGGTGCAGTGTAGTATATGCCAGGCATGTTCTTTTCCATGATGACCACGTAACCCTTGTCCTTCCCGATCCTGTTTACCACCTTTTCGAGTTTCTTCAGAATGGGCTCCATCCTCTTGGATTCGGCCTGGCGCATCTCGTACTGTGCATCGTCACTCTTGTCCTTGAATTCCCTGAGCATCTTCTTATACTGCCGCTCTTTTTCGGCCCTTGCTTCCTCGTTCATGAGGGGGGCCTTCTTTTCCATGTCCTGCTTAAAGGCCTTTAGTTCCTTCTGCTTTGCCTGCAGCTGTTTCTTGAGCCTGTCAAATTTCTTGTTGAGCTCGGCCATGGCCTTCTTGCCGGCCTTGGAGTTCCTCAGGACCTTCTGCATGTTCACAACGGCTATCTGCTTGGTCTGTGCATAGGCCACTGAACCTATAAAAAAGACGGAAAACAAAAAGACAGCGCATACAGCAGCGGACAAGACCTTTTCGGTAATCAAATTCATTATATTTAAACCTCCAACAAAAAGGTGCACAGCCTGAACGTCGGCTGTGCACGATCTAATTTCCATGGATTCATGAGAGGAAGCCTGCAGACAGATATTGCAGGGCCTTTCTGGAAATCCCTTTTATCCTATTGGACAGTAGACTCCTAACGAAAAATTATAAAATCGTCCCTGCGATTTTTTGCCCATGCGGCTTCATTGTGCCCCAAATCAAGGGGCCGTTCTTCCCCGAGACTCACAATGGATATCCTTTCCGGGCTTACTCCCATCATGACGAGATAATCCTTTGCAGCCTTGGCCCTCTTTTCTCCCAGGGCCAGGTTATATTCATTTGTACCCCTTTCATCACAGTTTCCCTGGATCTCTATCTTGATGTCAGGATGATCCAGCATGACCTGTGCATTTTTTTCCATCCGGTCCCTCATATCTGGCCTGATGGTGTAACGATCAAAATCGAAATAAACCGGCAGGAACGGCGCACTGGTCCGACCCTCGCTTATGGCGTTTTCGCTTCCTGGCTCCCGGATGCCCTCGCTTCCGATAACACCTTCCTGTATTTCGCCCCCCTGGCCCTGCTGTGCCTGGCCCTTTTCGACCTGTTCCAGGGGGATACCGGCTTCCTCTCCTCCAGTGGTTCCCGTTTTGCTTCCACAGGAGCACAGCAGGAACGCCGCAAACAAGGAGGCCAAGCCGACACCAAAAATCCTGATCACTTCTCTCATGTCTTCCCCTCTTTTTTAAAGATTACCTTTTAAACCTTTCTCCAAAGAAATCTGCCAATGCGCACAATTTAGCAGAGCATAGTCAAAATTCAACTTGAATTTTTACCAGGTTCCGATAACGGAAAACAAATGTCTCTTTTATTACATTTTTGAAATACTGAGTTCGATTTTTTACAATTATGTAATTTTTCAGGAAAATCTCCAGAGAGATATACTCTTTCATTTCAGCCAGTTAACCACTCTTCACCCTTGGCAAACTATTTGCAGGTCTTGGGCGAACCTTTTATGGAGGTACGACTCATGCAGACAATTTCATCCGGTGACACCGCATTTATTCTGGCCGCGGCGGGGCTGGTCCTGCTGATGACCCCTGCCCTTGGCCTTTTCTACGGTGGAATGGTCAGGAACAAGAACGTCCTGGGGACCATCATGCAAAGCCTCATCATGATAGCCCTGATCAGCTTTGAATGGGTCTTTATCGGATATTCAATGTCATTCGGACCGGACGTGGGAGGCTTTATCGGAGATCTTTCATGGTTCGGCCTCAGGGGAGTTGGTACGGCCCCGAGCACCACCTACGCCACAACGATACCCCACATTGTCTTCATGATTTACCAGTGCATGTTTGCAATCATCACCCCAGCCCTCATAACGGGTGCTTTTGCCGAAAGGATGAAGTTTGGCCCCTTTGTTGTCTTCAGCATCCTGTGGGCAGTACTGGTCTACAATCCCGTGTGCCACTGGATATGGGGCAGCGGTGGCTGGCTGGCCCAGAGGGGAGTTCTGGACTTCGCCGGCGGCCTTGTGGTTCACCTGACCTCTGGTGCTGCGGCCCTTGCCGCTGCCTTCATCGTGGGCCCGAGGAAGGGTTTCAGGAAGGAAAGCTTTCTGCCCCACAACCTCCCCATGACACTTCTGGGCACGGGGCTCTTATGGTTCGGCTGGTTCGGCTTTAACGGGGGAAGCGCCCTTGCCGCAAACGGAGTGGCTGCCACGGCATTCGTGGCCACCCACCTTGCAGGCATGGCAGGCATGGCATCCTGGTGTTTCATGGAAAAGTTCCGCCAGGGAAATGCAACCACCCTGGGCGCAGCATCAGGCGCCATTGCAGGCCTTGCAACGGTCACCCCTGCCGCCGGCTTCATCGGCCCCATTTCAGCCATCATAATCGGACTTGTAGCGGGAATCATGTGCTACCTGGCCGTATCCATGAAGGTCAAACTCGGTTATGATGACAGCCTGGACGTGGTGGGGATTCACGGCCTTGGAGGCCTCATGGGCACCCTGATGCTTGGCATATTCGCATCGAAACTCGTCAATCCGGATGGAGCGGACGGCCTCCTTGCAGGCAATCCCGCCTTTTTCGCAACAGAGCTTTTCGGTGTAGTGGTAGTCCTGGCATACGCATTTGCAGTAAGCTTTGTGCTGTTCAAGATCGTCAATGCCATATTCGGACTCAGGGTCAACCTGGAAGAGGAAGTCCAGGGTCTTGACCTTACCCAGCACAGCGAGACCGCGTATAATGACTGATACTGAAAACAGGTACCCAACCTTCATACAGATACCTTAGGGAGGAAGAACATGAAAAAGATAGAGGCAATCATAAAGCCCTTCAAGCTGGATGACGTCAAGGAAGGCCTTAACGAGATAGGCATTACTGGGATGACCATTTCAGAGGTCAAGGGCCACGGGCGGCAGAAGGGCCACAAGGAGATATACCGCGGCGCTGAATACGTGGTGGATTTCATTCCCAAGATAAAGATAGAACTCATAGTCAATGCCGACATGGTGGAGCAGGTGGTGGACAAGATCCGGAACTCTGCCAACACCGGCAAGATCGGTGACGGGAAGATATTTGTCCTGCCCGTGGAAGACGTCATCAGGGTGAGGACGGGTGAACACGGAAAGGATGCCATATAACGGCACGGTAAGACACAAGTAGCTTGCAAAACGCAGTAGCAGAAAAGGAACTGGTAAGGTTTTTGTCCCCGAGACAGGCGCTTGCCACCCTTTGGGAGCAGGGCCTGTCCGGCAAGGAACTTTTGCGCCGTCACTCATCCCTCATGGATGAATTCATCGCCCAGCGCCTGCTGGAATCCATTGGAGAGCCGCCTTCCGGCATATCCATCGTGGCCCTGGGCGGCTACGGCAGAAAAGAGCTGTTCCCGTTTTCAGACATCGACATCCTCCTGCTTTACGAAGCTGAAAACCCTGTTCTCATTGAAAAGGTGACGGATGCGGTCTTCTATCCCCTGTGGGATGCCGGCCTGGAAGTAGGACACGGGGTGCGTACCGTTGATGCCTGCATGGAGGATATTCAGAAGGACTTCTTCTTCCAGGTGGCTCTCCTTGATGCCAGACTCATCTGTGGCGACCAGGATCTTTTTACAAAATTGTTAAAAAAATTCCAGGCCAGTTTTGACCGCGGCACCAGGAAGAATTTTGTACAGGACATGATGGCCCACCGCCTGGAAAGGCACAGGAGATTCGGAGACCATACCTACCTCCTCGAGCCCAACATAAAGGAAACCCGGGGGGGGCTTCGGGATCTCCAGGCCATGTTCTGGACGGGCAAGGTCCTTTTCGGCCTGGGCACCCCGGAGGACTTCAGGGAGGCCGGGCTGCTCAACCAGAAGGAGTACCGGGAGCTGTCGGATGCCAGCAATGACCTTGTTATCATAAGAAACAGGCTGCACTATGCCAGCGGCAGGAAGAATGACCGCCTCTTTTTCGAATACCAGGAGGAAATTGCAAGGAAGCTGCGGCTCTACGATTCCAGGGAGAGCCTTGGAGTCGAACGCTTCATGAAAAAGGTCCACACGGACCTCCAGTGCATCGCATCGGCATCTGATCTTTTCTTCGAGCACGTGGAAGACGTGATCAGCTCCATGGGCATAAAGATCAAGTCCAGGCCCCTGGCCCCGGGCATAGAGCTTCTGAACAAAAAGATACTGCTTGGAGACGAAGGACTCCTGTTGCAAAAGCCGTATCTCCTTTTCAAGGCCTTTGCCATTGCCGCCTCGAAAAGGACCCCCCTTCATTACAGGTCCAGGAAGCTCATATCATCCCTGGTGGAAAGGCTGCCGGAGCGGCTCAGAAACTCCAAGAGGTGTGCAAGGTATTTCCTGGAGACACTGGAGGCCTCGGATTCTCCCATGGCCCTCCTCCAGATGCTTGATACGGGGCTTCTGGGCTTTTACCTGCCTGAGTTCGAACACCTCAAGGCCCTGGCACTCCACGACGTGTATCACGTGAACACCGTTGACAGGCACCTTGTTGAAACGGTGGTCCGCCTGAACCAGCTCAGGGACAAATACCCCGGCATATTTCAGGGCATCGATGACAGGCAGGTCCTCTTCCTGGCCGCATTTCTGCACGACATAGGAAAAGGACTCGGGGGCAGGCATGCCGAAAAGGGGGCAAAGCTGATCCCCGCCATAGCCAGGCGCATGGCCCTTGATGACAAGCAGGCCGAGACCCTGGAATTTCTCGTGGCCAACCACCTGTTTCTCATCGACAATGCCACCCGGAGGGACCTCGAAGACGAATCCCTGATACTGAAATTCGCCAGGCACATCAGGAGCATCGACAGGCTGAACATGCTTTACGTCATCACCATTGCCGACTCCCTGGCCACAGGCCCCAATGTCTGGACCGAGTGGAAACAGGCACTGCTCCTGGAGGTATATCACAAGATCGCACATCTCCTGGAACAGCATGAACTCATAGATCCTGACAGGATCGCGGCAGTGGAATGGATGAGGGAGAAGATTTCCGCCCTTCTCGGCAAGGAAAGGAAGGACGAACTGGATATCCTCCCTGAAGACTATCTCCTGAGCTTCACTCCGGAGGCAGTGGTCAGCCACCTTGAGCTCCGGAAGGAACTTTCGGGCCAGAAGGTGCTCATCCGGCCCGAGGACCGGAGGAATTACTGGTCCATACTGCTCATGACGACAGACCGCACCGGACTCCTTGCCAAGATATGCGGGGTCTTCGCCCTCTATAACCTGGCAGTGCTCCGGGCCCAGATATTCACCCTCAAGGACGGGACGGTGGTTGATGTCCTTGACGTTCGTTCCGACATCGACATGTCATTCCGGGAAGTGGACTGGCAGCACCTGGAATCCGACCTGAAAAAGGCCCTTCGGAACAAACTGAGCCTTTCCCACAGGCTGGCCTCGAAGTTCAGCCGTTTTTCAGCCCAGCCCCACAAGGTCTCCCTGGCCAGGAAACCGCGGGTGGTTATCGATAACGAACAGTCCGATTTCTTCACCATCATAGAGATCTACGCCCAGGACTCCCCGTGCCTCCTCTACAGCGTTACAAGGACCCTGGCCGAATTCGACATCAACATATACAAGGCCAAGATCGGCACCAGCGGCGATCAGGTGGTGGATGTATTTTACGTACTCGACAGCCTCGGAGAGAGGCTGGAGGAAAGCGAACTTACCCAAGAGGTAAAAAATGCACTGCTTTACTCGGCAAAGAGTTGCCTGGTTCAGTAAAAATGTATTTTATTGTCCTTTTTATTTATAAAAGGATTTATCTTAACTTTATTCTAAAAGGAGGAGTATTTTCATGACCCCGAAAGACGTATTAGACCTGATCAAGGAAAAGGACATCAAGGTTGTTGACCTTAGGTTCCTGGACTTCCCCGGAGTCTGGCAGCACTTTACCGTGCCTTCAACAGAACTTGACGAAGGCGCATTCGAAAACGGCTTCGGTTTTGACGGCTCGAGCATCAGGGGCTGGCAGCCCATCCACGCAAGTGACATGCTCGTTATTCCGGATGCATCCACAGCACAGATGGATCCTTTCTTTGAGGAGCCCACCCTGGTGCTTATCGGCGACATTGTCGACCCTGTAACCAGGGAGGCATACAGCAGGGATCCCAGAAACATCGCCAAGAAGGCAGAGGCATACCTCCAGAGTACCGGCTATGGCGATACCGCCTATTTCGGCCCCGAGGCGGAATTCTTCATCTTCGATGACATCCGCTTTGACAACGCATCAAACGGCTGTTTCTACGAGGTGGACTCCATCGAGGGCATCTGGAACTCCGGCAGGGACGAGTGCCCCAACCTCGGCTACAAGCCCCGCCACAAGGAAGGCTACTTCCCCGTGCCTCCAACTGACAAGCTCCAGGATATCCGCACCGAGATGCTCCTTACCCTGGAAAACCTGGGCATTGAGACCGAGTGCCAGCACCATGAAGTGGCAACAGCGGGCCAGGCTGAGATCGACATGCGCTTCAAGCCCCTGCTCCAGATGGGCGACCAGCTCATGTGGTTCAAGTACGTCCTCAAGAACATTGCAGTAAGGCACGGCATGACCCTCACCTTCATGCCAAAGCCCCTCTATGGCGACAACGGAACAGGCATGCACACCCATATCAGTATCTGGAAGGACAACCAGCCCATGTTCGCAGGCGACAAGCACGGCGGGATGTCCGAGATGGCCATGTACGGCATAGGCGGAATCCTCAAGCATTGCCCCGCACTGTGCGCCTTCACCAACCCGTCAACCAACTCCTACAAGAGGCTGGTGCCCGGCTTCGAAGCACCTGTGAACCTGGCCTACTCCACAAGGAACAGGAGTGCTGCCATCAGGCTGCCCATGTACTCCGCATCCCCCAAGGCCAAGAGGATCGAGTTCCGTACGCCTGACCCGTCCTGCAACGGTTACCTGGCCTTCTCAGCCATGCTCATGGCAGTCCTGGATGGCATCGACAACAAGATCGATCCGGGCGAACCCCTCAACAAGAACATCTATGACCTGCCTCCGGAAGAGCTGGCCAACATTCCTTCAGCTCCAGGCTCCCTGGCAGAGGCCCTGGATGCACTGAGGGAAGACCACGAATTCCTGCTCAAGGGTAACGTATTCACCCAGGATGTCATTGACATGTGGCTTGAGTACAAGACGGAAAACGAGGTAAACGCTGTGAAACTCCGTCCGCATCCCTACGAGTTCTATCTCTACTACGACATCTAATTCCCGATTCTTTTGAGATCAGAAACAGTAAAAGGGGCTGCACTGCAGCCCTTTTTTATAGAAAGCCTTTGGTGGCTCGCATATCTGCCTGCTTTTGTCGCCAGAGGCAGCCATCGGCCAGGTAAACCGGAGGGGCAACTTACCATGAAAACACATGTAAAGATTGTACTTTCAGCCTGGGAGGTGCCAGATATAAGGCGCAAGAGCCATGGGCGGGCCGAGGCAGGAGATGGCCTTGGGTGAGACGTTGGAAATAGGCCCTAGAGATTCTTGGGCTGAGCGAAGCGCCCGAAACCTCCATTTAGCGAGCGCAAGCGAGGGGCTTTGGAGGGTTTCAGCACAGCCACAAGCCCTTAGAATCTCTTGGGCCTGCTTTCCTGTCTCCGAAAAGCCTCCCCTGCCGCCTTACCTTGGGCTGCAAAAAATATTGCAGTATCAACATGATGCGGGTTTTTCCTGAATCGGAATCACAGCTCGCTCGCCTGTACCGGGTAGATCGAGGTGTCGGCAGCCTTGCCTTGACTCTTTTTTTATCCCGTGCCTTCTAATAAAGACTAAAGATGTGTAACTGACTTTTTTCTAGATATTTGGGCCCGGTCTTGGGTGCCCATGTGCCAGAAAAACCATAAGAACCATTCAGGTAAAATGTCCGGCATGCAAAGCCCGTTCCTATTTCAGGGTGATCATGTTGTCCCTGTGTATGACCTCTTCCTTGAAGGAATCCCTGTCTATGATGCCGCTGATCTCACCACTCTTTCTGCCCGTAATCTTTTCCAGCTCCTCGCGGGAGTAATTGGAAAGCCCCACTGCCACTTCCCGCCCGTCGGGGTCCAGGCAGACAACGCAGTCTCCTTCCCGGAACGCACCGGCCACCCCTGTAACCCCCACGGGCAGAAGGCTCCTGCCTTCCCGGGTAAGGGCCTCCGCTGCCCCTTCGTCTATCATGACCTCTCCCTTCCTTTCAAGGGCAAAGGCGATCCAGGGTTTCCTGCCATAGACCCTCTTTTCCCGTGCAGGCATAAAGAAGGTACCTATGTCCTCGCCAGCAAAGAGCCTCTCCAAGACCCCGGGTGTCCTGCCCCCTGCCACCACCATGGGAAGTCCGCAGGACGTGACCATGTGGGCGGTCTGCAGCTTGGATTTCATTCCTCCCCTTCCGGCACGGCCCGGCTCATCGCCAGCCCTGGAAAAAACCTCTTCATCAACCCTTTTAACAAGGCGGATCTTCTCGGCCTCCCTGTAAAATCTCGGGTCTTTGTCGTAAAGGCCGTCTATGTCACTCAGGCACACCAGGAGGTCCGCCTCGGCAAGGTGAAGCACAAGGCCGGACAGGGCATCATTATCGGTAAACTGAAGCTCTTCGGTTGCCACGGTGTCATTCTCGTTGATAATCGGAATGACACCCCACTCCATGAGGGTCTTAATGGTATTCTTGGCATTGACGTAACGTCTCCTTGGGATAAGGCCGTCCCTGGTGAGAAGCACCTGAGCCACCCTGAGGCCATGGGATTCGAAGGCCTCCTCGTAGACGCGCATGAGAAGTCCCTGGCCGATTGCGGCAAGGGCCTGCTTTTCCGGGATTGTCCTGGGAGAGGACCTTTCAGGCATCTTGCCAACACCTGCGGCCACCGCTCCGGAAGAAACTATTATCACCTGCCTGCCAGTGCCGGCAAGGGCAGCCATCTGGGAGCAAAGATCACGCACCATGGCCTGGTCAAGGCCATAACTGTCCGTAAGGACCGCACTTCCTATCTTGATTACAACCTTTTTTGCATTATCCAGGACTTGTCTCTGATCCACGGTCAACCTTCCTGTAACCCGGCTGAAGATGTGTCCGCCTCTCCGGAATGTTTCAGCCTTCGGTAAAGCTCCTCGAGAAGAGGTCCGATTCCGGAACCAGTGTATGCCGAGATCACAAATACGTCCAGGCCCTCGCTCCTGAACCTCTTTTCCGTCCGGTGCAGTTCATCCGGGTCTGCGATATCCATCTTGTTGAGGACAACGAGCCTGTCCTTTTCCAGCATGGAGGGATGGAACTCCCGGAGTTCCCTGGAGATCATGCGGTAGGCAGCAAACGCTTCTTCCAATCCCCGGGAGGCGTCAACAAGGTGAAGCAGCACGCTGGTCCTCTCCACGTGCCTGAGAAAATCAAGGCCCATACCGGCCCCCTGGTGAGCCCCCTCAATAAGGCCCGGTATGTCGGCCATTACAAAGGAACGCTCATCAGACAATTCCACAACTCCAAGATGTGGCACCACGGTGGTGAACGGATAGTCTGCAACCTTTGGCCTGGCGCCTGACACCCGGGAAAGCAGGGTGGATTTTCCCGCATTGGGTGCGCCCACAAGGCCCACATCCGCCAAAAGCTTCAGTTCCAGGAGCAGGGTTCTTTCCTGGCCGGGCAGCCCAGGCTGGGCATAATGAGGGGCCTGGTTGGTGCTTGTGGCAAAACGGGCGTTTCCCTTGCCACCCTTGCCACCCATTGCAGCCACCCATGTCTGGCCGGGACTGGTCAGATCAGCAACTACCAGCCCTGTTTCCATGTCCCGGATTACTGTTCCCGGAGGCACGCGCACTATCACGTCTTTGCCGCTTCTGCCGTGCTGTTTCTTGTTCCTGCCCGCCTTCCCGTTTTCTGCGTGGAAGCGCCTCTTGTGCCTGAAGGGATAAAGGGTGTTAAGGCCGGTATCCACCCGGAGGACAATGCTTCCTCCCTGGCCGCCATCACCTCCGTCAGGCCCTCCCCGGGGCACATACTTTTCCCGTCTGAAGCTGACGCAGCCAGGCCCGCCATCACCAGCCTTGACCTGTATTTCAGCCTGATCAATAAAATTCATGTTCCAGTCTTAAAACCTTCGGATATTCCAACAAAAGATAAGCACGGAGCAGGAATGGCACAAACAAAAAAACCCGCATTATGGCCGGTGGCCATGATACGGGCAGGATCCTTGAAATTTCCCTGTTATTTTCTAGTCAGGCAGGATAAACGCTCACCAGCTGCCTGTTTCTTCTTGTCTCAAACCTGACCACGCCATCCGCCTTGGCGAAAAGCGTGTAATCCCGGCCAAGCCCAACGTTTTTCCCGGGATGAAACCTTGTTCCGAGCTGACGCACCAGAATATTGCCGGCCTTCACCACCTGGCCGCCATAACGCTTGACTCCGCGCCTCTGTCCTTTACTGTCCCTGCCGTTTTTTGAGCTTCCGCCCGCCTTTTTATGAGCCATGACAAACCTCCTTAAACAGTGACTTCCTGGATCTCTATGGTGGAATAGTGCTGGCGGTGGCCCTTTTTGACCTTGTAGCCCTTGCGCCTCTTCTTCTTGAACACAACCACCTTCTTGGCCTTGCCATGCTCCAGAAGCTTTACCTTGACGGATGCGTTTTCCAGGACCGGCTGGCCTATGGAAACATTTTCACCGTCTATCACCATCAAAACTTCGGAAAGCTCGAACTCACTTCCTGGCTCGGCATCGAGCCGTTCCACCCTGATAACTTCACCCGGTGCAACCTTGTACTGCTTGCCCCCGGTCTTGACTACAGCCTGCATGGCAAAACTTCCTCCAGTTTCATAATCTCATGAAACAAAACAGCTTGTGCTGGAATTGTCTCTTTTATTCTAATCCTGATTGATTGACAAGTGCGAAAAATACCTTTGAAACCCCGGGCTGTCAATAGATGCGGGCACAAAAAAACCCGGGGCTCCATGCCCCGGGTCCGGTTGCTAAATGGTATTGATGGAGCCTGTCTCTTAGAAGAAGTGCTGATACTGGACCCTGAGCCTGATGTCGTCCTGGTCATCCGGATCCTTGGCCAGCTTTCCGGTGAACCCGAGGGCATCTGCCTCGGACTGGCTGATTTCGTAGAAGTTCCTGTGATACCAGCCCACCTCTGCACTTATGTACTGGTTGAAGCCGTGGAGGTAGTAGTTGATACCAACACGGGCCTGATGCATGTCTTTTTCAACAGCATAGCCGCCGTCCTCTGACATCTTCACGAGGCCAAGGCCGCTTGCCAGGGAGTTTTCCAGGTTGTTCTGGTCAAGCCTCTTCAGGTAGGCATACTTGATGGTTGCCTCCCACTTCTTTGGAACCAGGAAGTAACCGAGATTTGCCCTAGCACCCCAGCGGTCCCAGTTGTAGCTGTACTGGTTGTTCTTGTCCGGGGCCTGCTGGAATTCTTCCCAGCCAGCTTCCAGGTCTGCGGAGAAACCCATGTACCTGAACAGCAGGGCAGCGTCGCCACCGTAGTTGTTTATGTCATGAGAAAAGGATGTTTTCTTTCCGTATGTTCCACTCTGGCCAACAGGGTCCAGAACATTCTTGACCTTGTTCTTCCAGTTGAATGCGCCAAAGATGAATGCGGCAAGGGGCTTTGTATTATACGCGTAGTCGCCCTGTGCAAAATAGTGCTTGAAGCCCTTGGAGCCCATTGGTCCCTTGGGGTCAGAGCCTGGCAGGAAGTTGATGCCGATCCTTCCGACATAGAGCATCTGGTCGTCAAAGTTGGCCGTAGCCTGGGTGTCCCTACCGTTATAGATACCGGCCCAGTAAACCAGGAACTGCTTCTGGTTGAAAAGGTCGAGGTCTCCGTTGATGTTGAAACCCTGGGACCTGTAGAGAAGCATACCGCCAGTTGGGAACTGGGTGCTCTTGTCAAGGTGGCTACCTACCCTGAGCCTGGCATTATAACCAGGAATGTCATAGGTGCGGTTTCCGAACTTGTCCTTATCCATCTCGGAATCGCCGGTGAAGATGGTACGGTCTGCGCCGTTCTGGCCGAATCCGCTCTGCCAGTACTCAATGGAGTAAGGTATCTTCATGCGGCCGAACTGTACACGGGCATACTTGTAATGGCGCCACACGATGAATGCGTCGTGCGTATGAACCTTGCCCTGGGGTTCGAGCTGAACATGCATGAAGTACTTCCAGTCCTTGTTGGGCGCATAGCCGTCAAAGAACAGGCGGAGACGCCGCATGGTGAAGGAACTGAAATTTTCGTCCACACCGGAGATGTCATCATCCGTGAAGACGTAGGTGTACCTCATCTGGATACCTGCCCTTATCCTCATGAGGTATTCATTGGTGCTCTTAGGATCCTTGTACTTGATCCTGAAGCCGTTTTTCCACTGAACTGAAAAATTGGAACGATCCTTCTTCCATTTCTCCAGATCAGAGAGCTTCTGTTCCAACGCCGCGGTATCGGGGCATGGTGCCTTCTTGGCTTCCAGCTGCTTGATCCGCTGCGTCAGCATCTTGACCTGAGCCTTTAGGTCCTGGAGCTCCTGGTTGGGTGAAATACCGCCTGCATATGCAGACAGGCACCCCACACACAGAAAAACCATGGCCACAGCAAAACCCCAAAAACTCTTTTTAGCCAAACGCGGTTTCTGCATAATCCCTCCTTTGTTAATTTTTTAGCAACCTCCTGATAATCCTGCTAAAAATCTTTAAACTACCGGTGCTTTTTTTTGTCAAGCCATTTCCGTGCTTGTGAAAAAAGTTTTTTGA
>CAYZJS010000089.1:0-21881 GCA_964478865.1 uncultured Thermodesulfatator sp. | reverse complement strand
TCAGTGCTTCCAGTGCATTGGACATAATCTGTTCCTCCTTCTCCTGAATAAAATAGGGACTTGTTCACTTATACCTTTTTTCGCAATCGTTTTCAAACCTTTTCTGAATTGTCATTCAGAAAAATTTACCGGGCAATCATGCAGCAGGCATGCCCGGGAGGGAAAAATCCCAGGCAAATGCCAAAAGCAGGCCTGTGGAAACCGGAAATTTCGTTCAGAAGAGGGTATGTTTAGGAAGATATGCAGGGATATCGCCCTGATGTTTCAGGTACTATATCCTGTTCGAGACCTCGTGTGCAGTTTTTGATGTGGCGGATATCTTTATGGATTCACAAGTTTTGAAAAATAAAAGGGGCAACCCTGATAATTTTGAGATGCCCCTTTTATGACCGTAATCAGGGTTTGTGGCTATTGATCTATGACATTCCAGCCCCTGCTTCTCATGCAGTTTATGTAGGCCTGCTTGTACTTTCTTTCCGCGTCTATACCCTTGTAGGCTCCACCGCCGATACCTCCGGCTGCAGCTCCAATGGCAGCACCCTTTCCGGCATGTCCTGTGGCAGCACCTATGGCAGCCCCGGCAGCGGCGCCAATTGCGCCTCCGATCAGGCCTCCCTTGATGGTTTCTTCGGGTGTATAGCCCGATACCCTCTTGGCAAGCATCTGGCATTCAGCAAGGTCCTGGGTATAACTGCGCTGCGGTGGTGGTGCTGCTGGTGCAGGAGCAGGAACCACGGCTGGCCTTGAGGTCTGTGGAGGGGGAGGTGGGGGCGGCGTGTACTGCCTTGGCGGTGGGGGAGGGGGCGGTTGCACCTGTGCCGGATACTGCTGCGGATACTGGGAACCATATGCACCCGGGGAACTGCTGGGATCCACCGTGGGGGTCCAGCCGTTTTGCGAGGCACAAGCCGTTAGAAACAGAATTGAAAATAAAACGATAAACATAGAGGATAATCTGTGCATGGACGAACCTCCCTGCTGAGTTTGGATTTAAAGATAACCTAATAACCTAAAAGGAGATTTGCAATCCCTGGGTCTGCCCGCGCGGCTGGTTTCCCCGGGTTTTTGTGTCGTGCATTTGGCCCTGGGGAGAAGGGCAAGAGGGGGCCTGAAAGGGCCCTGGAAACAGGAATCCGCCCTAACAGCTTCTAAGGCTTGGCTTCGCTGAAACGCTCCAAAGCCGCTCGCTTGCGCTCGCTAAATGGAGGTTTCAGCCGCTTCGCTTGGCCCAAGAATCTGTAACGGGCTACTTCCAATCGTTTCCAAAATCCTTCCAGGCCCCCCTCTTGCCAAGATAGAGTGGAAGCGGGTTTGTTGTCCAGAAAGGATCCCCCGAACTGTTGTTACACCGAGGTCTTTACTGGAAGATCCGAAAGGTACCTCCATTTTGTTCAAGGGTGGGTGCATGAAAGAAATAGCCGTGTTCCCGGTATTTCGAGAATTATTTCCAGAATGCAGCAAAGCCACTGTCAAAAAGGGGGAATTTACACGTGAAGTGCACATTCTATTCATGGAGGTGGCGGATATAGAGCGCAGGAGCCATAGAGGCCCCGAGGCAGACGTTGGAAACAGGTCCTAGGGATTCTTGGGCCTTTTTTCCTTCTGAGGAATGGCTTTGCCTTGACTCTTTCTTATATCCTGCGCATCTTCTATTGAAGACTAAAGAGGTACGACCGATCCCAATTTTTGAACAGGGTAGTTGGGTTCGGCCTTAGGTGCTCATGTGCCGAAAGAACATTTTATTTTTTCAGGGAGGTGGCCATCGTGAAGATTTTAATAGTAACGGCAGACGGTTTTGAGGATTCGGAACTTCTTTGCCCCATGTACAGGTTCAAGGAAGAGGGTTACGAGGTTGATATCGCCGCCCCGGAATGGGGACAGGTGAAGGGGAAAAAGGGATACAGTGTCAGTGCGAACCTGTCCTTTGATGAAGTGGAACCTTCCACCTTTGACGTGCTGTACCTGCCTGGAGGCAAGGCTCCAGACCACCTCAAGCACATGCCGGAGGTGCAAAAGATCGTCCAGGCATTCGACCGTGACCGGAAGCCGATTCTTGCGATATGCCATGGCCCCCTGATCTTGGGAAAGGCGGGCGTGCTCCAGGGCAGAAAAGTTACCTGTTACCTGAAGGTGTCAGAAGAGATCCAATCTGCCGGTGCCAGGTACGAAAACGTTCCTGTTGTAGTGGATGATAACCTGATAACATCCAGGGAGCCGTCTGATATCCCGATGTTTATGAAGGCTGCAATCAGCCTCTTGAAAAAGGGTATCTGATCACAGGGCACTACATCTGCTGCGTTGTGAAGTACAGGGAGTACGCCTGGGTACCCTCCGCCTTGTATCAGTAGCACCCTGTAAGCAGATACATTTCAGACAGTTGTGCGATAATACCAGCAAAAGCCCTATGAGGAGTTACGGAAAATGCGGGAGCTAAAAAGCGGCAACAGGTAAGCTTTCTTGTTTGTCCTTTTGGGTTGCAGCAGGCAGGAAGACAGGGCTTTTCGGAAAGATCCTTCTTGGAAAGCCCATAACCGTATTGGCGCGGGAAATTTCCCCCTCCATATTGTGTGCGGGCAAGAGGGCGGGTAAAAGCCAAGGCGGCTTGAAGGATCTTTACGAAAAGCACTGGCTGACGTGCCGAACCCACCGGAAACATCCGGAAAGATGAAAAACGTTCTCCCTTTGGGAAATAGCTTATTGCTTGGAGGCCTTTTCTCCCTTCATGTGGGATGCATAGGCATCAAGAATCCATTTAACGCCATCTACCATGGAGCTGAAGCCCTCTTTTTCCGTGGTTTCCGGTGGTGAGGCGAACTGGATTTTCTTGTTTAATTCCGCAATTATCTTCCCGTTTTTGTTTGTCACCTTGCCGGCAAGCTGGAACTCCTTTGAAGGGCCTTTTACATAGACCTGGTACTCCTTTACACTGCCTTCCAGCTTGTACTCAAGGCCTGATCCAGGGCCGCCCTTTTCCTGGGCTAGCCGTTGCCTTACGATATCAAGCCTTACCCTTGGGGCCATCTCCAGGTCCATCTTTTCCTGTTCCGACTCCAGGTCCGATGCCAGCTTCTGGGCCGCCTGCAGCGACTTTTGATACCACACTTCCGCCTGTTTATAGTCAACAGGCACGCCCTTGCCGTAGAAGAAATAGTCACCGAGCATTAGAGCCGAGTACCAGTCGGTGGGGTCCCCAGACGCTTTTTCAAGCCACTTCCTGGCCAATTTCAAGTCACCCCTGGCATCTGCCGCCTTGGCCAGCAGGACCATGGCTGCATGGCTGCCTGCTTCTGCCGCCTTGATGAGCCACTTTTGTGCAGCTTCTTGCGGCTTGTCGGCAGGAAGGATACCGTTCTTGTAAAGGAAATAGACGTTTAGAAACAGGTTTTCAGGCACTTCCTTCTGGTTTACTATGTCCTCTATCACTTGCTGATAATAGGAGATTGCAGCCTTCCGGTCAGGAGTTGCAAGCTTGGCAAGGCATGTCACGGGTTTTTTAAAGACAGGGATGTAGCCCTCGGGGAATTTTTGTAAAAACAGTTCGGCCAACAGGAGCTTTGCCCGGAATTCTCCCTTTTCAGCGGCATGTTTTATGAACTTGAGGGCTATGACGGGATAGTCTTTTTCATTTTTGCAGGAATAGTCCAGGCCACGTTGGAAATATTCCCTAGCGGAACATCCGGGGCATACCTTGTAGCCGGCACGTTTTTGGACCATCAAGATTGCCAGCAGCAATACGACAATGGCCAGGATTAAAATCTTGCCAAATTTTCCCATGGAATAAAACCTCCAGTCATATCAGGCGAACCATTCCTTAGAGCCTGTAACATCACTTTTGTCCTGACAGTTCCAGGTCATGAGGATTGCCGTGGCAGTCCTGGCAGCCCTTGAAACCTTCTATTACCGATGCAGGATGGGGGACACCGTGACAATCCTGGCACCTTGGAATGAAGCCGTGCTTGCCTGAATGGCAGAATACGCAGCGCAACCTTGAATGGGCCTTTTTGCTGGCCTGTACAAGTCTTGCCTCTTCCTCATGGCACTGGGCACAGATACCGCTTGGTATATCAGTGGCCAGGGAGATTTCCTGCGGCATGTGAGGCGGGTGGCACCTGATGCATCCCTTGTTGTCAACGTACTTGGTGTGGGGTTCTTCGTGGCACTCTATGCATCTTGGAATGTTGCCGTGCCTTTCGCTGTGGCAGTCATTACAGGAAAGCTCGGAATGGCTGCCCGGATGGTCTTTAAGTTGGCCGGCAGGGCCGGGATGGCATTTTGCGCAGAAGGGCAGCAGTTGTTCTATGTCAAGGCTGGCAAGGGGCGCATGGGGCTTCTGGTGGCAGGTCTTGCACGAGCTCATCTCCGGAGAATTGCCGTGGGGGTAGTCATGGCAACCCGTGCACTTTGGCAACACTTCCCCGTACTTCATTCCCTTTTGAAAGCTGTGAAAGGTTTCATGACAGTCCTTGCAGGGGAACCTGTGGGCCCCCTTGCCGTTTTTAATGGTCATGAAGATTTCATAATGACACCTGGCGCAATCAAGGGGTGTCATCCCCTCAGGCATCTTTTGCGGGACCTTGCTGTAAACATCTTCCTCCTCACCCGTTGCCGCCTGCGGTGGCAGGACCAGCAGGAGACCTGCTATCAACAACCAGACGATTCCACCTGAAAACAGACCATGCTTAGCACTCATATCATCCTCGTTTGCATAAAGATCAAGACCCCTTTTTTCGAGCTATTTCCCTCCGGCCAGGTTGTGCGGATTCTTGTGGCATTTGTGGCAGTCGGGAAAGTGGCGATGAAGCGGCGCATCATGGGGCTGCCCATGGCAGGTGCGGCATTTCGGGACCACCTTGTGCTTCCTGCTGTGACAGTAAATGCACTGCAGCCTTGCATGCTTGCTCTTGTCCGCGACCTGTCCCTTGTATTCCCCGCCGTGGCAACTTCCGCAAAGCCTTGAGGGGACCTTCTTTGCAAATGCCGGGGGCATGGGATAGTGGGGTATGTGGCACTTCAGGCAATCACCGTATTTCATTTCCTTGCTGTGTCCCTTGTGACAACTCAGGCAACTCTTGTGCTTGCCGTGAATGGGGTGGCACTTGTTGCACTCAACCCGTGCATGGGCCGTGGGATGTTTTTTCATGGTCTTTCCCACGCCTGCATGGCAGCTCAAGCAGGTTGCCCGCACGGATTTCAGGTGGGAAAAGTCTATTTCTTTGGGTTTGTGGGGATCGTGGCACTTGGTGCACCCCTTGGTGGTATAGTGTTTCTTCTTTTCAGGGCTGTGACATTTGGAGCACGATGGAATCACGTTCTTTTCCCTGGGTGGATGCGCCTCGTGGCATTTGGTGCAGGTAAGCTTTTTGGCATGGAGTGCGCCATGCTGGGTGAAATCCTTGACTACATCTTCATGGCAGGCCCCGCACGCGGCGTTTTTTACAGGATGGTCCCATATGTACCTGGTAGGCTGATGGGGCTGGTGGCATGCCAGGCAGTCCTTGAGCTCCAGATTCGGTGCGTGTTTTTCATGGCAGTCCAGGCACGTGTCGGACTGGCCCTTTGCAAGGCCGTGGGCGTGATGACACTGGCTGCAATCCTGTTCCGAGTGGGCGCTCGGCAGCTTTTCCATCTGTTCCTTGATGTCGGTATGGCAGGTGATGCAGATGGGCTTCACGTCCCCTGCCGTTCCAAAGGCAGTTACCAGGGGGGCATGGGGATTGTGGCACGTTGTGCAATTTGCAGATGCGAAATGCCGGTTTTCTGAAGGGTCGTGGCACTGGGAACACTTGGGGATGACTGCCTTGCCTGCAGGGGGATGGGCCTCATGGCAGTCCAGGCAGGTCAACTCTGTCTTGTGGGCCGATTCCTGGCCGGCCATGGTCTTTACCACCTTGAAGTGGCATTTGATGCAATCCTGCTGCGTCAATGCCAGTGGCTTTACCTCGGCATGTGCCAGTCCACCAATCCACGTGGTCAAGAAAACTATCAAAAAACCAGTCAGCGGCTTCCGTTTCATCCCTCTTTCCCCTTAGGCCTTTAGCGAATGTCCGGTTTGAACCTTGTTCAAACGGCAGAAAAGGGGGCGGCCTGCCCTCGATGCCATGGCCGCGCCCCTGGATGATTTCCTCTATGTTGCTCCATTTCCCGGTGTCTTCCTACTTTGCCAGGTTGTGCGGATCCCTGTGGCAGTCAAGACACTTGGGGAACTTGTCGTGGATGTACTTGTCATGGGGCTGATCGTGGCAGTCCTCGCATGATGGGATGTTGCCGTGGGTCGAATCATGACATTCCACGCAGGTCATGTCCGCGTGTTTTGACCCTGATTTTACAAGGGTGAGCGCAAGCTCGTCGTGGCAGCTGGCACAGAACTGTACAGGGATGTCATCTCCATAGGCGACATCGGCAGGGCTGTGGGGCTTGTGACACTTGAGGCAGTCGGCAACCTTCATCTCGGACAGATGGCCCTCGTGGCAGTCCAGGCAGTTCTGGTACTGTCCCTGGCCAAGGCCGTGTCCGGTATGGCAGTTATTGCAGTCCTGCTCCGAGTGGGCACTGGGGTGTTTCTTCATCTCCTCGCCCTTGTCCTGGTGGCAGGTCAGGCATGCGGATTTTGCCTCGTCAATCTTGGTGAAGTCTACCTGGAGCGGCTCATGAGGATTGTGGCATGGGGTACATCCCTTGATCTTGAAGTGTTCACCCTCTGAAGGGTCGTGACAGTCCGAACAGGACGGAATGACATTCTTGCCCTCGGGCGGGTGCTCTTCGTGGCACCCGAGGCAGTTAACGTCCTTGTGTGCCGCACCATTTGTGTCGAGTTCTTTGACAATGGCAAAATGACATTTTGTGCAGTCCTCGTTGCTGAGGGGCACAGGTTTCAGACCGTCTGCAGCTGCCTCCTTCTTGGCCTCCTCCTGCTTGGGCTGGGCCTTTGGCGGTGCAGCCTCCTTGTCAGGCCCTGCCACTTCCATCTTCACCTTCTCCGGACTGGGAGGTTGTTCTGGCCCGGAATCAGTTGCCAGGACCATTACCGCCATAACCATTGTCACCAAGCCTACAATTACCGTTGAAAAAAGTACCTTTTTCATCGCAGTCCCTATCCTCTCGCAAAAAATTTAAACTTTTCTCCGGGCTCCGGGATGTAGCCTCCCCGGTATCGCCTCCCATGGCAGGCCTGGCACCCGGGCACCTGAACCTGCCAAAAAATGAACCATTATTCACTAGCTATCAAAAATACACCAAAAAAGCAAGCTGCCAATGGGAAAGACTTTGAATATTTGTAAAATTTTATTTCCCGGAACAGGGCAGACTACCGCTGGTGTCACCTGCCCGGGAAATCTGGCCTTCAGCTATTTCCCCCCAAGAAACCGGCAGCCTGACCAGTTGTTTTTCCTTGTTTTTGAACAGGAGGTAGCCGTTTTCCCTGCCGAAAAGAAAAAGGTCCCTGGTGATGGCCACGTCCTTTTTGCAGTACTTGATGATCTCTCTCAGGCGTCCCTGCTTCCACCACCTCAGCGCCATCAGCCCGTCGGCGCTCTTTGCCGTCCCCAGCGTGGAAGAGGCCAAGCTGCCCAGGGAGAGCCGGTACCCCAGCCGGTTGTGGACGTGTTCCAGTATGTCCAGGGTGGGGAGCTTGCGAAAATCCATGGAAGAATAGGCAGAAAGCACCCTGTAGTCGAATCTCTTAATGTTGAAGCCCACCAGAAGATCCATCCGTTCCATGAGCCTGAAAAGGACAGGCAGCTGGCCTTCCAGAAAGGTCACGTAGGCCCTTGAACGGGAATCGTACAAAACGGCGCAGCTCACCTTCATCTCGTGGACCTTGTGCCAGCCGCCGACTTCCTGGGCGGAAAGCTGGGTCTCAAGGTCCAGTACGCCGAACCTCAGGCCGGAAGTGGCCCCTGGCAGACAGCCACGGGACGGCCGAGGTGGGAAGTGACCAACCGGTGTTTCAGGGGCGGGCTGTCGGGTGACGGCAGGTTTTTTTACAGCCCTTTTTGCAGGCCCTTCAGTGGTGATGCATATCCTCGCAGAGGGGCTTTCTTCCTTTCTGATACTTTCCAGGACGAATATGGCCGCTGACTTGTCGATCGGCCTGTTGCCTGAACCGCACTTTGGAGAGTGGACACAGGAGGGGCAGCCGTTTTCGCAGGGGCATGCCCTTATGGTCCTGAAGGTGGTGTCAATCAGGTTTCTGGCCTCTTGGAATGCCATCTTGGTAAGCCCCACTCCCCCGGGTATGCCGTCGTAGATGAACACTGCGGCAGACGAGGTCTGGTGATGGAAGGTGGTTGAAATTCCGCCAAGGTCGTTCCTGTCACAGAGCACAAGGAGGGGCATAATGCCGATGGCCGCATGTTCCACTGCGTGGATGCCACCCATGAAGTGGAAAAGCCTCTTTTCCGCTTCTCTTTGCACCTTGCCGGGGATTACGATCCACATGCCCTCTGTCTCGAATCTCTGGGCAGGAAGGTCCAGGTCGACCCGGTTCACCAGCCGCTGGCCCCTGACCATGCGCACGTCATAGCCGGTGACCTGCTCCGAGATGAGAAGCCTTCCGCGAAATACCTCGGTACCATAGATGCCGGTGCTGTCCCTGACCTCCAGGATCTCGGTGCTCTTGCTGGCCCTCACCCTGGTGAAGTAGTCCACCTTGGCCTGCCGGACTGTCACCTGCCTGTTTTCGATGTCCAGGTGCCTGACCAGAAAGGTATTGCCCCTGTGGATATAGACGGCACCGGGATGTGCCTCCCTGAAGGCCCTGAACCCGTCGAGGGTGCCTATGGTTGTGCCCTCCTCGTCGAGGATCCGGAAGTTTTTCCCAGCCCCCCTGAGCTCCACGTCCCTGTGGGGGTATTTCCTCGGGCTTACCAGGTGTTTGCCGTCCGCTGTTAGGAGAAGGACCCCCCTGTCTTCAAGGGTTTTAAGGCAGCTTCTGGACGACTTGTCCTGGAATATCTGTTCATCCACGGCCAGGGGTTCTTCTGCTGCTGCACATACCAGGTGTCTTTCCATCACCCTCTGGTTGTATATGTTGATTACGGCCTTTTCAGAGGGGCGGTTTACGAGCTCTCCGGGGTTGTTCATGAAGTACTTGTCCAGGGCATCCTCCCCGGAAACCAGGATTACCGCCGATTCCCTGGAGCTTCTTCCAACCCTGCCGCCCCTCTGGCGGAGAGACATGAGGGTCCCCGGGTAGCCTACGAGTATGCAGATATCCAGAAGGCCGATATCTATTCCCAGCTCCAGGGCACTGGTGGAAATCACGCATAGAAGCTCCCCGGAAGAAAGCCTGGCCTCTATCATCCTGCGTTCTTCAGGCAGAAACCCCGCCCGGTAAGCGGAAATCTTTTTCCACAAGGGGCCTGCCCTCTGGGTTGCCCAGAGGCTTACCAGCTCTGTAAGCTTCCTTGACTGGGTGTAGACTATGGTCCTTAGTCCCCTTTTCAGCGCTGCAAGCACGAGCTGGACCGCGGTCTGGGCTGCTCCCGCCCCTTCCGGGTCCACCAGCAGCAGGTGCCTTTTCCCCTGGGGGGCCCCGCTCCTGGTGATTTCCCCGTGTGCCAGGCCGGTAAGGTTTTGTGCGAGTTCTCCCGGATTTCCTATGGTGGCAGAGCACAGGATGAAGACCGGCTCTGAACCGTATCTCCTGCAGATGCGCCTGAGCCTCCGGAACACCCAGCCCATGCTGCTTCCCATGACACCCCTGTAGGTATGGACCTCGTCTATTATCACAAAGGACAGGTTCCTCCAGAAAGCAGCCCAGGAACCATGGTACGGAAGCAGGGAAAGATGCAGCATCTCCGGGTTGGTGAAAAGGCAGTTGGGAGGGTTTTTCCTTATCTTTGTCCGTTCCCACTGGCTCGTGTCTCCGTCATAGATGCATGCAGTTGGAGCATGATCAGTGGGAAGCGCACCTGATACCGTGTTGAACTGCTTGAGCTGGTCCTGGGCAAGGGCCTTTAGCGGAAAGAGATAGAGTGCCCTGGACGTGGGATCTTTGAGGAACCTTTCCAGTACCGGCAGGTTGTATATCAGGGTCTTGCCGCTTGCAGTGGGGGTGGCCACCACGATGTTTCTGCCGGCCCTGACCTGTGCCACTGCATCGGCCTGGTGAGTATACAATGCCGGGATGCCCAGGCGTTCAAGGGCCTTTTCCAGTTCGGGAGGAAGGCCGGGGGTGAGGCCTGCAAATTCCGGTGGTTTTTCCTCTTCCACGTGGGAGTAGACGATCTGCCTGCCAAGATACCTGGATCTTTTGAACGCCCGGATGTATTCCCCGGCACCTTTTCCGCTCATCTTCCGGAGTTTGAAGAAGACAGCCCCGGGGGACATCCTTCCAGGTGGGTGGTCATGTTCAGAAACCTCAGTACACCGTTTCCGTCAGGGAAAAATTCCACGCAGTTGATGCAGGTGTGGTCCTGGTGGAGGCTGAATATGTTCTGGAGGTCCATGCCGAGAAAGTCCGCTATGAGTACCCTGTTTACGCCGCCGTGGGCGACAAATGCCACCCTTTTCCCGTAGTCGCCCCGGGCGCATCTTTTGAATTCTGTCTTGGCCCTGTCCAGCAGGTCGCCAAGACTTTCTCCGCCAGGCGGGCGGAAGGTTGCGAGGTTTTTCATGCGTGTTTCCATGGCCCCCGGGTAATCCCTTTCAATGTCGTCCCAGCTCAGTCCGGCCCACCTTCCAAAATTCACTTCCCTGATGGCCTCTGAAAGATACGGCCCGGGCCCGCCTTCCCTCAGGATTAGCTCAGATAGATAGGTGCATCTTCGAAGATCGCTTGAGACCACCGAATCGATTCCAAGGCTCAAGACCCGCCTTGCAGCAAGGAGGCTTTGCCTTTTGCCTTTTTGGGAAAGCGGAACATTCATCTGCCCGTAGAAAAGCCCCTTTGGAAATTCCACGTGGCCGTGTCTCATGAGATAGACCTTTACGGAATTCATTGAAAGATCCCTGCTCCTGCCATGAAAAGAAGTGTTTCCGTCCCTTCAAGGTGCGCTCCAAGCACGTCGCCCGTTACCCCTCCAAACCTCCTTGCGAACCACCAGCCTGCCGCAGGGCCAGCTGCAGTGGCTGCAGCCAGGAGTCCGAGGCCTGCCGTGCCTGCCAGGAACCAGGACGCCGCCACTGCCGTTAGTCCGGAAACGTAAAGGTGCTGGCGGGCGGGCTTTCCGCAAAAGGCCTCGCCAAGGCCTCCTTCCGGCCTGGCGTACCTGGATGAGGCGGCAAGGCAGTTCATGGACCACCTGGAAAGGCAGGGCACCAGTACAAACATCTGCCAGGCCCCGGATGAGGAAAGGTCAGCACAGGAAGCGGCCTTAAGGACAATGGCTGAACACAGGGCAAGCACCCCAAGGGCCCCGCTTCGGCTGTCCTTCATGATGGATAGGGCCTTTTCTGCCTGGGCGCCGCTTCCTATCGCATCGGCAGTGTCGGCCAGGCCATCCAGGTGAAGCCCCCGTGTGAGGAAGGCAAGGAGCACGGCTACAGCCGCACCGCAGAGGACCGGCTGCCAGAAGTCTCCGGCCGCCCAGTTCATGCCGGCAACGATCCCTCCGATGATCAGGCCCACCAGGGGGAAACAGGAAAGCGCAGAGGCGAGCTGCCTCCTGGTGGCAGAAAGCCCGGGTACGATGGTGATGATGGTCAGGAACTGGAGTGCCAGAAGAAAACTTCTTATGATCAGACCTCCCCCATGGGATCAGTCATCCCATTCTGTTCTTATCCTCTGGATCACCTTTTGCACGAATGGCAGCTTTTCCGGCAGGCACACCCCGAAAAGTGGAGCGTCCTGTTCCACCAGCTCTCCCTGCTGGAAATAGACCTTGTAGATTATGCCGGAAGGCCCCTGGTACGGCAGGAATGTATCGCGTTTCATGAGGGACATGATGATTATCTCGTCTCCCTGGGACAAGGAAAGCCCTTTTTCCGTCTTCTTTTCCAGGAAGGTCACTGTCTCCGGGGTGAAAAAATACCTTGCACGCTGGGGCGCCCTGAAGATGTGGAGCACCTTCCTGAGTATCCTGTCTATGATCTCGTCCCTGTTCAGCCTGTGCTGGACGGTAAGAAGCCGTTCTCCTGCCTGGACAAAGGTGCCATGGAGCTCTGTCCTGAGACTTGCCACCTTTCCCGTGAAACTCGAGGTGATCTTCTTGGGGTTTTTTTCCCTCTCCAGGATGTATAGAAGGGTGCCCGGCCTGTGCAGCCATTGACCTGAAGGTCCTTTTACCTCCTGGCCTTCCTTTACCTTGAAGGTGACTACCCCTGTGTGGGGAGCATCTATGTGATGGTCCTCGTAAGGGTGGGATTTATACTGTCTCAGAAGGTCGTTGAGATTTATATCCATGTCCGGCTTTCCGTTACTTGTAGTAAAGATGGGGGCTTCCCATGGTCATCATTGCCTCGAAGAGATTCTTCCTGAAATCCCTCCTGTCCCATATCCCCTGGATGTGCCCCCTTCTAAGGGCGTTTTTGGCGCTGTGGTAGTCAGGAGGTACGTCTGCGCCGGTGGTCTCCCTGATCACCCTGGGGCCTGCAAAGCCTATCCTGGATGAACGGATGCCCACCTGGTAGGGGGAGCATCCAAGAAAGCTGGCAACGGGCCCGGCATAAGAGTTGTTGTCGTAGACCACCATGTAAAGGCCGCCACTGTCTATGTACTCCCGCACAGCCAGGGTGCACCTTGGCATCTGGATGACGCCCAGGGTGCCCTCGTGAATGCGTATGCCGCCTGTTGTATGAATGTAGGCCAGAAACGGGCGTCTGGCAGTCCTTGCCCTGTCGCATGCCCGGATGAACTTTTCCCCTTCCGCGCAGCCTACGGTGCCGCTCCTGAAATCGCTGTAGAGCATGGCCACTACCAGCTTTATATCGTGGACCGCTGCATCAAAGGTTATGATGGCGGAGCGGCGTTTGGTCCGTTCCTTGGCCTTTTTGAGTTTCTTGTCAAAGCCCTCGAACTTCAAGGGGTTGGCCGATGCTATGTGGCTGTTGAACTCCCTTACAGAGTCCTTGTCAAAGAGGTTTTCAAGATACCACTGGTATTCCAGGGGGAAGTGATGGCCGCAGCTCGGGCACACTCCGCAGAACTCACCGTAGAGATCAGGTACCCACAGGTCCCTGCACCCGTACTTTTCCGCATTGGGGCAGGTGACGGTCCGGTCTTCGTTGGCAAGGGGGCTTATGTAGTGTTCCCATTCCTGCACGAAAATGCTTCTCCTGAAGGGGTCGAACACCTCGGTGGTGGAGGGGGATTCAGGCTTCGGGAACACAAAGTCATAGGCTGCCCGCATGGGCTCGGTCACGGTCTTTAGGAAGATAAAGCCTTCACTCGAAACCTCTTCCAGGATTTTCTGAACGCTCCTGGAATGGTGCCTCAACAGTCCATAGCGGATGTCGTAGTAGCCCTGTTTCAGGCTGTCTCTTGCCTTTTCAAACTTTCTTCCAATCGGGGTCCTGAGCTGCCTGAACCCCTTTCCCAGCTTGCGGTATTTCTCGGACCTGCACTGGAGAAGCCTTGTCTTCTCGGTATCCGACAGGGACCACTTGATATGGATATCAAAGTCTTCAGCGCTGTTTTCCTTTGTTTCCTTGGCCTGTCTCTTGAGGGCATAGGCCCTGAAGGCCCTGAGGCTCTTTGTCCTCAGCACCACCTCGTCCGTTGCCCTTATCATCTCGTAGCGAAGCTTCCTGAAAAAGGAGAAATCATCCCGCCTTGCGCCAAGTGGCGGCTCCTCGATGACCCGGTCAATGGTCTTCAAGACCAGGTTGTCCCTGGCCGTGATCCTCAGCTGGGCCGCACAGTGCTCCACCAGCTCCTGGGGCACCTTTTCCCCTTCCTTGATCCTGCCCTCGATGGCGGCGGCTCCTTCCGGCGATATGACGGAATAGTACCCCCTGGAGCCCATGAGCCTCATGTCTGCAAGGCCGATTGCCTCTGCACCTCCTGAACCTCCTTCCGAGATAAAGGAGACCACCGGCACCCTGAGCCTGGACATCTGGAAGAGGTTTCTGGCGATCTGCTGGGCGGCACCGGGATAGTCCTCGGTGGGATAGGCGCCGGGAGTGAATATGTAGGAATGTATGGGTATGCCCTCTGTTTCCGCAACCTTCATGTACCTGAGAGCCTTCTCATTGCCCCACGGCTTTGCGCTTCCGCCGTTCCTGTATTCCTCGCCCTTTCCCTTTTCATGGCCGATGACCATGACCTGGTGGTAGTGGAGGCGGTTTTTCACCCGGCGGGTCAGGGTGGCCCTGGCCACAAGGACAGCCGGGTCTATGTTGCAGTCGCCTTCTCCTCCCAGTTCCGTGAAGGAGTCATAGACATTTTCCAGTATGTCCTGCAGCGTAAACCTCTGGACGCTCCTGGCGATGTTCACGATTTCTATGGGCCTTAAGGTCTTTGCAACTCGTTCCTCGAAAAACCGTATCCTGTCTTCCAGGTCCCTTATGCGGTTCAGGAGTTCCTTTTCCTTGAACTCGAAGATGTTGTTGCGGATCTCCTGGACCTTTTCCAGGAGCTGGTCCAGGCGGCCCCAACCCAGGCTTCCCTTGATATCCCCGAGGTAGGTAATGCGGTCGTGAAGGCCGGCAAGGTATTTTCCGCTGTCTAATATATACTTCTGGTCCATTTATTTCCTGAGTCGTTGTCTTGTGTTTTTTTAGTGTCAGGTGGTCATTCAAATTTCAACACGTCATCCAGGCGTTCCATGAGGTATTCCAGGTTTGTAACTATTGGTCCTCCCCTGGAATCTTCTCCTTCAATGACCGTCCTGGACAGAAAGTCCCTTGCCCGTTCCTTGGCCTGCTCGGTATTCATCCCCCATATTATGGCAAGGGCCAGGTTTGGGTCGTATTCCGTGGGGATTTCATAGGGTTCGTCCTGGGGTACATGGGTGTAAACCCTTACCCATGGCTTTTCCGGGAATGAAAAGGTGGTGATCTTCCCGCACCAGGGAGCAAAGCCCCTTTTAACGTCTTCCGCCACTATGCGCAGCTCGATGCTGGTGCCTGAAAACGTAACATCATCCTGGCTGAAACCGAGCTTTTCTCCCAGGGCCGATCGTATCTGTTCCCTGATGAGGTTAACCGGCCCGTCATGACCGGCTATCCTGGAGATTCGTGCGGATATCTCGTTTTCCACCTGTATCCTGGTGTTCACCTCCAGCAGATAGGGCCTGCCGTCCCTGGTGACGATCCATTCCCAGGTGCCCACGTTGTCGTACTTGACCTTTTCAGCAAGCTGCACGGAGTAGTTTACCATCTGTTCAAGCACCCTTGCGGCATCAAAGGGATAGCCGATGCTCCTGGGGTCGAATCCAGGGGCGGCCTCCACCCTTTTTTGCCGGCCCGTGCTCTGGATTGTGCAGTTCCTGGTACTGAAATGGACTATTTCCTCGTGCTGGCTGCAGAGTAGCTGGACCTCCAGGTGGTGGTAGTCGCGCATGCACTGCTCTATGAGAACGCCTTCGTCCCCGAACTGCCTCTTTGCGTAGTTCTGAATGCGCCTGTAGATCTGGCGGAAGGTATCAAGGTGGTTGACCTCCTCGATACCCATGCCGCCTCCGCCAGCAGAGGCCTTGACGAGTATTGAAGGCTTTTCGACACCCTGCTTCTTCTGGCTGTAGAATAGCTTTTCCGCCAGCACCTCCGCTTCTATCTCGCTGTAGAGGGGCTCGTCAGAACCGGGTATCACCGGGATACCCAGCTGCTTGGCAATGCGCTTTGTGTTTATCTTGCTTCCAAGGTCCCTTATGACCTCCCACCTCGGGCCGATGAACGTGATTGGCCTGTTCCTGAGGGCGGCCCTCCTGGCAAAGCGGAAGTTCTCGGAAAAAAAACCGTAGCCCGGGTGTATGGCATCGGCACCGGAGTGGTCGGCAACGGAAAAGATCTCGTTTGGGTCCTTGTAGTTGCAGATCCGGTAGGCTGCCTCCGGGCCCTTTTCCCTGAGGGCCTTTTTCACGTGGAGGGATGCGCTGTCCTCGGGCGTGTAGACCACGACATAGTCAAGGTCCAGTTCCTGGCAGGCATTCATTATCCTGATGGCGATCTCGCCCCTGTTTGCTATGAGTATTCGCTTTTTTTCCATAGAAGGTATAAGGAGTGGTGATCCAGTTCAAAAAGTAGTGGCAGATTTTATCCGGCTCATGTATATTTGCTTTCTTGCATTCACCACGGGTATTTAAAAAAACCGTTGTGGATTTTACCTTATTATCAGAAAAACACAAACTACATTTACCTGCTAAGTGATTCTTGAAAAAGGCCCGATCTTGCCCGGCCTTGTTTTCACTGCGGTCTGTCCGGCAGGGAATTTGATTTTTTCTAAGTTCTCGTGGCGTCTGGAAGGAGGGCAGTAAGATGGAACATATCGAATACGGATTTGGACAGCACCTGATGCTCGACGGCTACGGATGTGATCGTGAAAAACTGTCTGATCTTGACGGAATCTACGACTTTCTCAGCCGGTACCCGGACGAAATCAACATGACCAAGATAATGCCCCCTTACGTGTTCAAGTATTCGGGAAAGGTGCCAGAAGACTGGGGTATCTCCGGCTTTGTGCTTATTGCAGAAAGCCATATCAGCATCCATACCTTTCCTGACAAGCTTTACCTGAGCCTTGACATCTTCTCATGCAAGGCCTTTGATGCGGATCTTGCCATAAAGCACATCAAGGACATCTTTTCCATTGAAAAGATGGAAATAAAGCTTCTCAACCGAGGTCACGAATTCCCGAAGGTCATAAGGAGCGTGCAGCAGTTCATCAAGGACGAACGGGCCCACATGACCGTGTAGGTCATGGGCGCGCAGTTTCTCGGGGCAAAGTACGCCTCCTCAAGGCAGGAAAGCCGTTTTGTGCTCCTTCCTGCCCCCTTTGATTCCACAGCAAGCTACGGTACCGGTGCAAGATTCGGCCCTGCCAGGATGATCGAGGCCTCCTGCCAACTGGAACTTTTCGACGAGGAGCTTTTGACAGAACCCTGGAAGGGCGGCATCTTCACGGAAGAACCCCTGGATCTGCCGGTGCTGCCCGAAAAGGCAGCCGGTGTCATCCAGGAGGCAGTGGCAAATGTCCTTGAACAGGGAAAGGTGCCAATACTTCTCGGCGGGGATCACTCGGTTTCCATAGGGGCCATAAGGGCGGTTTCTGAACACCTGGGCCCCGTTGACATCTTGCAGCTCGATGCCCATGCAGACCTGAGGGACCGGTACCAGGGAAGCCGCTTCAGCCACGCCTGTGTCATGCGAAGGGCCTGGGAATGCGGTAACATCATACAGGTTGGTCTCCGTTCGCTTTCAGGGGGGGAGTGGGAATTCTTGAAAGACCAGGGCAGGAGGCCTGTCTTTGCAAGACAGATAAGGGAGAACTTCCGGGAGGCGCTGGTCAGGGTCCTCGATTCCCTGACAGGCAGGCCCCTTTACATAACCATTGATGTCGACTGCCTGGATCCTTCCGTGATGCCTGCAACTGGCACCCCGGAGCCCGGAGGGCTTTCATGGTACGAGCTTACCGGGATCCTGAGGGCCGTTGTCGAAAGGTCCGGGCTTGCGGGTTTTGATCTGGTGGAGCTTGCTCCGGTGGCAGGCCTTCATCATGCAGAGTTTACGGCCGCACGTCTTGTATACCGGTTAATCGGTTACGCTGTTTCGTCTTTCAGCAGGAAGGGGTAGGGTTTTATAATGGAAAAGGCCTGCGGGTTTTCCGGTTTCGCCGCCATGGTGGTCTTTTTGCTGGCCCTTGGCGTGTTTGTCTTGGGCCTTGAATCATGCAGCAGGGAAGAGGGGATGGAAAAAGAACACGGAATATCGATGGTAATCGACAGCAGGAAGGACTGCTGACGCGCAATAGTCGGCGTAGGTCTGCGCTTTCGGGATCCGGAGGTTCCGCAGGGAGACAGGGTGGAGGTCTTTATAAAGCCCGAAACCGCCCCTAAGATGCGAAAGCTCCTTGGAATAGTTGGCGGGCAGATAATAGAAGAGGATGCCCATCCTGGTTACGTTCACATGATCCTCGAAAAGAGATAGCACGGCCTAGTAGACGAGCAGTTTCCCGACATGACCCACGGAAATTTTCTCCAGGCCCTCAGGGTAGGAGGCCTCCTAATTCCGAATAACGTGATCCTGGCCCCCCTTGCAGGGATAACGGATTATCCTTTTCGCACCATTGTCCGCAGGTTCAATCCAGGGCTTGCTGTTACGGAGATGATTTCCGCCAGGGCCTTGTGCATGGGTAACAAAAAGACCCTCCGCATGGCCACCCCCGGGCCTGGCGAAGACCTTCTTTCCGTACAGCTCTTCGGATCTGACCCCGGGGTAATGAAAGATGCCGCCAGGATCTGCCAGGACCTCGGGGCTTCCATCATAGACGTGAACATGGGATGTCCTCAGAAAAAGGTGGTAAGGTCAGGGGCAGGTGCGGCACTGATGAAGACACCAGGGCTTGCAGCAGACATAATCCAGGCCATGGCCTCTGCGGTGGATGTTCCCGTTACCGCAAAGATCAGGCTGGGCTGGGATGCCGGTTCCCTGAACGCGCCCGAGTTTTCTGCCATGCTGGAGTCTGCCGGTGCGGCCATGATATGCGTCCATGCAAGATCGAGGGCGCAGATGTTCGGGGGAAGCGCCGACTGGAAGGCCATCAGGGCGGTCAAGGAGGCCTTGAGCATCCCGGTAATTGCCAATGGGGATATCAGGCAGGTTGAAGATGGCCCAAGGTGCCTGGTGGAGTCCGGCGCAGACGGGGTCATGATCGGAAGGGCAGCCCTTGGAAGGCCCTGGTTCCTGAGGCAGGTCGCTGAATTCCTTGCTGGCTCAGGGCAGCCCTTTTCTCCCTCGATTTCCGGGATTTCAGAGACCGCAGGGTTACACCTCGATCTCATAAGTGCGCATTACCCGCCATCAGTGAGGACATGGACAGCCAGGAAGCATCTTGCCTGGTATACAAAGGGGATGAAACATTCCGCCGCGTTCAGGGATCTGATCTTCCGGACCGACGGGGTGGAAAACCTGAAAGACCTGAAGGACAGGTTTTTTGAAGGCCTGATTGACGGAAATCAGGGTGCAAAAAGGCCAGAAATCCTGAAGGCGGCCGTATAGAAGGCCCTAGGAGGAGAACCCTTGGGCCAAAGGTGAGGCAGGCACGCGCCCCTTTAGCCCGAGAACAGCCTACTTCTTTTCTTCGGGCCACAGTTTGCTGGGCTCGAAATTGAATTCCTCCTGGGCGATCTGGTCGATCTCCTCTTCACTCGTTCCAGGCGCCGGTTCTTCTTCTCCTTCCAGGGAATCCGTTTCTCCGGATTCGTTGTTTTCGGAAAAACCGGATCCCGGTTCCTCTTCCGCGCCTTTTTCTGCCTCCGGGGAACCGGGCCCGCTTTCCTTTTCTTCGTCCTGTATCTGCCTGACTTCTGTGGCCGCGAGCCTTAAGGTTTCATCCATTTCGGCCGGAGGGAGCATCATCTCGTCATCCAGTATCCTCAAAAAGCCCTCGAAGGAGGAGCGCATCTTGTGCACGGATTCCCGTTGGAGCATCCTGAGCTTTCTTATCCTGTCTTCGAGCTGGATGGCCTCCTGATGGGCATCTTCAACGATCCTTTCTGCGTCTATCCGTGCCTTTTCAATTATCAGTTGTCCCTCTTTTTCCGCATTTAGCCTCATCTCTTCAGCCATCTGGTGGGCCGTGGTGAGGGCGTTTCTGAATTCGGATTCCTGCTGTTTGAGATGTACAATCTGCTTCTTGTACCGAAGCAGCTTGTCCCTAAGCTCGTTTCTTTCCCTTATCACTGCCGCAAGGGAGTTTGCAGCTTCCTCAAGGAAGCTTGCCACCTCCTCCCTGTCGTATCCCCGGAATCGAATGGCGAATCTTTTTTCCAGCAGTTCATTTGGGGTCAAGGGCATGTTCCTATTCTCCTAAGAAAGTCTTGTTGCCAGTTCATAGAGGGACGGCACTAGGAAGCTGTCCAGAAAGATCAGGGCCAGGATGATGACCATGGGGGTCAGATCTATTCCTCCAAAGTGGAGGGGCAGGTATCTTCTGACCCTGTACATTACCGGATCTGTTATGTTGTACAGGAATCTTACAATGGGGTTGTACGGGTCGGGGCTGACCCATGAAATCAGGGCACGAATAATGAAGACCCACATGTAAAGGTTGAGGAGGATGTGCAGGATTGTGGCCACTGACTTGACGAAATTGCTGAGAATGAACATGGTTTAAGTCCTTGTCATGTTTTGTTTATTTGCCAAAGGGGCAGACAGGATAACGGCACTTTTTGCATGAAAGGCAAAGCCCTCCATGACCCAGGGCCGCGATCTCCCTTCTGCCGATTCGTTCCCTTGTCAAGATCCTGGGAAGAACCAGGTCCAGAACGGTAGTCTTAAAGTACATGCCGCAGGCGGGAATTCCAAGTACCGGGATGTCATTGATGTAACTTACGAGAAACATGGCTCCAGGAAGTACCGGGGTTCCATAGATCATGTCTTCTGCCCCGGCCATCCTTATGCCCTTCCTGGTGACATCATCCGGGTCCACTGACATCCCTCCGGTGCAAAGCACCATTTCGGCCCCCAGGGAAATGGCCCTCCTGACCGCCTCCGAAATAAGCCCGGCGTCGTCGGTTACCTTTTCAAGAGACAGGATCTCGATCCCGAAGGAGTCAAGCTTTTTCGACATGGCCGGGCCAAAGGCATCCTTGATCCTGCCCTCGAAGACCTCCCTGCCCGTTACCACTATGGCAGCCTTTTTTATGTGCCAGGCTATCACCTGCAGGATGCCGTTGGCCTCCTTAAGGATCGTTTCGGCCCGATCCATGAGTTTTCTTGAAATCACCAGCGGGATGGCCCGCCCGGCTGCAACCTGGTCACCTTTGTTCACCACGCTGCTGTCATGCCTGGTGGAGAGCATGACGTCTCCCAGGAGGTTGAATTCCAGGAGTTTTTCCTTGTCCACCCGGAAAAGACCGGTGCGCGAGGCCCTGAAGGCCACCTTGCCTTCAGTGACCTTGAGGTCACATTCAACCCCGGGTCCGCATGCGGCCCTTGCGATCATGAGGCCCGCCTCGTTTTCATGGGCATATTCGGGCCCGAAATCCAGGCAGTAAATGTGGAATTTCCCAAGGTCCTTGAGCTTTTCCACGTCTTCTTTCCTGATGACATGGCCCTTTTTAAAGGCCGGCCCCTTTTTCCCGCCCCTGACTATTTCGGTGATGTCATGGGGGATTACCAGCCCCACTGCATCATCCACTGCAACGAGCCTGCTGCCTGGGGTTACGAAGTTTTCGTCCAGTTGCCCGCTCATTCTATCACCTGGTAGTATCCGCCATGGGCACAGGCCCTGCAGAGTATCCTGCCTCCCGAGGATACGTCCCTGTGATCCTGGACCCAGTCCCCGCACTTTTCGCATTGCACCCGCCTGGAAGGCCTGCCGGGCATGTCCTGACGGGGTATGTCCACCTTCACCTCTTGAACGGTAAAAAGCTCCTGGTCGGTCATGACCTTGTAGGCCTCTATCTGGCGCTTGTACTTGTTTTCAATCTCCGGGAAATAGCCTGCTGCAAGCTCCCTGGACTCCTCCCTTGCAACAATCCGGATGGCCCTGTCTGTTTCCAGGTTCACAAAGGTGGCTGCCATAACGCCATAATCCATCCACTTGAGGGACCTCTTGCCCAGGCTGCACCCCGTGACCGATTGTATGGCGTCTGTGGCGCACCTGTCAATTTCCACGTAAACAATGAGCTTTTTCCTGTCGGAGCCCTTGGGGTCTGAAATGCCGGAAAGTTTGAGGCCCAGCATTGCCAGGCGGACTCCCAGGACCTGACCAGGGCAGAGATGGCCATGAATCTTTACAGACTCTTCCAGCAAGTCTTCAAATGTTTTATTAGTCATGG
>CAYZJS010000088.1:0-2459 GCA_964478865.1 uncultured Thermodesulfatator sp. | reverse complement strand
GATGCGTGCATCCACCACACCGCCAAGGAGGGTGTGCCCCATGATGAGTGGAATGGCGGCACAGAGCCCGAGCATTGTGGTCACCAGTGCCTCGGAGATCCCGGAAGACATGAGCCTCGGGTCCCCTGTGCCATGAAGCGTTATTACGTGAAACGTGTTGATCATGCCCGTAACCGTGCCCAGCAGGCCAAGAAGAGGGGCAATGGCGGCAAGCATGCCAAGGGCAGACAGGAAACGTTCAAGTGCGGGAATTTCCCTGAGTATTGCCTCCTGGAGGGCATTTTCCATCTCCTCTCGCCCCAGATCCCTGGATTTCAGCCCGGCAAGAAGGATCCTTGAAAGGGGCTGGTGGCCTGTCTTTTTGCATGCATCAAGTGCCCTTTCCCAATATCCCCGGGAGACAGCCATTTCAATGTCGTGCATGATTTTCGCGGTATCCGTGCGTCTACGAAGGAGAAAGATCGTGCGCTCGAGTATTATCAGGATACCTGCAGCAAAGACCCCGAGTATTGGCCAGACAACAGGCCCCCCGTTTTTTATCTGTTCCAGGAAACTTTGTGTACTGGCAAGTTCCCTGATGGCAGCGCCCCTGGAAATGTCCACTGGAGCAAGGTCTTCCTTTCCGTCCATGTAGCTTCGAAGCATGGTCTCCATGCCGCTTGGAGGCAGCTTCGAAAGGGCGTAAAATTGCCTGCTGGAACGGTTGTAAACCAGAAATCCTGTTTCGTCTCCAATGCGGTATGCGGCAGTAAATGGGCCAACAAGCAGGATCTGTCCATTCGTCATCCTGCCATCCCGCCCTACCAGGCTGCCCTTTCTTACTACTACCCAGCCCGTCTGGTTTATCTGGTCTTTCAGGAGTTTCACCATGCGACGTACGTCTTCCATGCCGGGAAACTGGGATTCACGCAGAAGATCCTGGAGAAATGACGTTTCCGGTTTGAAAAGGGCGCTCTGGAGATTCTGTGATACCAGTGAGCCTATGTCCTTGGCATTTATCCTGATTACGCCCACAAGCTCGCGTAGCATCTCGGCCTTGTTTCGAAGTTTTTCCGAGACCTCCCTTTCCTGTTTCTCCAGGGAGGCTGCCACTTCCTTAAGTTTCGAAACTTCCGCCTTGAGCCGGTTGTGCTGTTTTTTCAGCTCGGCCAGCCGTTCACGGATTTGTGCCCTGTCCTGAAGCATGACATGCCGCGACTGACCTGCCTCGGTGAGTGCGGCCCTTTTTTCCGCCCCTGCCTTCTCCTGGAGCATGTGGAGTGTCGCCTCCGGCCTGGCCCGCAGGATACGCATGTCCTGCGCAAGGACAAAAGACGCCTGCAGCATCACGGAAAACAGGAAAACGGCCATGGATGTGCGAAGCGCTGTCTGCCTCATCTGCCCTGGATCCTTCCCACAGGAAGGGCAACAACCTCAACCGGGCGCCTCTTCCGGGCCATGTCCATGGCAAGGGTTATGTCCCTGTTATACTTCCTGGGAAGTTCCTGCCATCTGTCCTGTGCCGCGTTGAAAAATCCGCATGAATTGCCGTCCAGGGTCTGGTAAAAGAGGTTCAGGCGGCCGAGCCTCAGGATATTTACCAGAACGGGCTCCCCGGAAAGCGTGATACTTTCGCTGGTTACCTCTACGGTTGTGCCATATTCGGCTTCTATGAGCATGGCCTCCATGATTTTCCTGAATTTTTCACTGGCCGGAACCTCCGGGTCGTCCATCAGGTTCCTCAGGCGGCCTATGCGCCTTTGTCTCTCTTCCATGAGAAACGGCAGCCCATCCTGGGTCTCCTTCTCAAGCCATGCCAGTGTTTCCCGAAGAAAGGGCATTATGTCCTTTGAAATCTGTCCGATACCCCTTAGTTCCTCTTCCTTGGCGGCTATACGCTTTCTGGACGAAGAAATTTTTTCTTCCAGTTGATGCCGCAAAGTGCCGAGTTGTTCGTTTTCGGTCTGCAGCCGTTTCAGTTCTTCCAGCAACCTTTGTCTTTCCTCCAGCCATTTCTTTCTGGCCTTCTGGGTGTGCTGCCGTATCTCTATGGCATCCCGCACGGGCTTTTCAACGTGCCTTCTTACCGTGCCGGCATCTGCTGCAAAACAGGCACTGTTGATGAAAAAGGCCAGGGAAAAAAGGGCGGAAAAAAGGATCCTGATATGTTTCTCGCTCATGGCAGTATCGGCATCACCAGGTGGCGCTCAGGCTGAAAACTGCGGAAAAAGGGGCAGCGGAGTAATAACTGGTACTGCCTGCCGCGCCGTCGTCAAAGAGGTCTATTATACCGATATGGTGAGAATCCAGGATGTTTTGAAATTCCAGGCTGGCGGAAATGTCTTTTAGCTGCCATAGATTGTCCTTTCGGTAACGGATGGAAAGGTCCACCACTGCGTGGGATGGTATGGCCTCTTCGTGAAGTGCGTCTCCATATCGCTTGCCCATGTAGGTTACAAGCGGGGCTATCTCAATGCCTT
>CAYZJS010000087.1:0-91237 GCA_964478865.1 uncultured Thermodesulfatator sp. | reverse complement strand
TATACGAATCAGGACGGCTTCTTGAAGGCCCTTGTATCAATGCCGTATTTCTTGATCTTGTAGTTAATGATTCTCAGGCTGGAATTTAAAAGCCTTGCAGCCTTTGTCTGGTTGCCGCCCGTCTCGGTAAGGGCCTCCATTATCAACTCCTTTTCAAAACTGGCCACCGCATCCGCAAATGACTTTCTCCTGCCACCCGGATCAGCGTCTTCTCCGAGGAGCTGGAGGCTGGCAGGAAGGTGATGTATCCTGAGCACGTCTTCATCACATATTATAGTTGCTCTTTCGATATAATTCTGAAGCTCTCTCACGTTTCCCGGCCAGTTGTATTGCATGAGGCAATCCAGGGCCGTCTTGGAAAAACACTTTATCCTTTTTCCGTGTTCCTGGGAAAATTTCTCAAGGAAGTATTCGGCCAGCAGGATTATATCCGTCTTCCTCTCCCTAAGAGGTGGCAGGTATATGGGAAAGACATTAAGACGATAATACAGGTCTTCCCTGAATTCACCCCTTTCCATGGCCTCTTCCAGATTCTTGTTGGTTGCAGCCACTATGCGGCAGTTGACCCGGATTGTCCGGGTATCTCCCACCCTCTGGAACTCCTTGTCCTGGATGACGCCAAGGAGCTTGACCTGCACACTGTGGGGCAGGTCTCCGATCTCGTCAAGGAATATGGTCCCCCTGTTGGCCAGTTCGAAACGGCCCTTTTTCTGCTGAATCGCCCCGGTAAATGCCCCCCTTGCATGGCCGAAAAGTTCGCTCTCGATCAGGGTCTCCGGCAGAGTGGAACAGTTCACGTTGACAAAGGGCCCCTTTGCCTGGCGGCTGTTGAAGTGTATGGCCCTGGCCACCAGGGATTTGCCCGTGCCGCTCTCCCCCCTGAGGAGCACAGTGGCACTACTTTCCGCCACCCGGTGAACCATCTCGTACACTTCCTGCATCTGGCTGGAATTTCCTATGAGGCTGCCCACCCTGTATTTTTCCGCCAGTGCCATGCGGAGCTTCCTGTTTTCACTGAGCAGGGATTGCCTCTCCGCATGGGCCTCCTGGAGCCTGATTACCGACTGCGCTATGAGGCTGCTGATTATGGTCAGGAGCCTGAGGTCATCTTCCAGCGATACCCCGGGAGCAGAATACCGGTCTATGCTAAGGGCCCCTATGGTGTTGGAGCCGTGATTTATGGGCACGCAGATAAACGAAACCTGCCGGTCATCCCGGGCAATGGCCCTGGTCCGTGTCCTGGTCCGGTTCAGAAAACGTGGATCCTTGGTAATATTTGGTATGACTATTGGCTGGCCGCTTTCCACCACCCTTCCCGTGATGCCTTCTCCCAGCTTGTAGTGCCCCCTCCTTTTAGCCTCGGCGCTGAGGCCGTGGGCCACTTCTATCTGGAGTTCGGAAGAGCCGGGCTTGAGCAGGGTGACAGTACCCCTGACCATGCCAAGGTGCTCTGCCATGATCCCCAGCACCCTGTCCAGGGCCGTCTTCAGCTTGAGGGTGCCGGAAAGGGCTCTTGTAACCTCATACAGGCAGGAAAGCTCGGTTATCTGGCGGCTTTCGGAAAGGTTGTCCGCCTTGAAATATTCTGTTTCCTGTGCGCGGGATTTTTTTTTCATAATCTGGGTTTCGGCAGCCCTCTGCATAATTGTCGGCCACATTTACAGATTCATTACAATTTTGCAATATTTTTTCAGGCCGGGGGCCTTGCTGTTGCAATATCCAGCCGTCCCGGCCATGTTGAAGCGCCCGCGAGGAAAGATGATGCTTTTCCCGGCGTCTGCAAGGTTTTCAGCCGATTCAAGACCGAATCTCCTTTAATCTTTCATTTATAGTCAAAGTTTAGGCGGAAGGGTGGACACAAGTCCGACTTTTGAAGTACTTTCTTGATATATTGGCCTGATGGGAATCCTGTCGACTTCTTGATGTTCGGGAGGTCCATGAAACTGCAGGAAACAATAATTTCAACTTTCGGAGTTGTATAACTGGCTTAAAAAACATTGAATTAGTCATGGACGCACATGGGCTTACATGGACAAATACTTTCTTCATGCCCAACCTGGCATGAAGAAAACCCTACATGTCCCCGGCATGGTAATATACCACAAGGTGGCAGCTATTTGAGCTGCCCGGGGTGTTTATCTGGCCTGATCAGGGCAGATAAACCGTCCGTGAGGGTCCATGTATGTCCATGGCTAGAAAATATTGGATCTTGAAAGCCTTTGTTCCTTTATTTTCAGCAAGTTGTTTTATGTCAGAAACTTGAGTTCCTGATTAAAAAAATCCACCAATAGAGAGGAATCATCATGAAAAACAATTTTTTGTTCATTCTGACCCTCGTTTTCATGTTCCCTGCCTTCGTAATGGCAGGAGCATCCATTCCCGTCAAGGATTTGCCAGGCAGCGCCGATCCACAGTTTTTGAAACGATTTGAAGGATCGCTGATAGTGGCATACAAACACAAGGCTTACGCCAGGTTCACATTTCCCCTGTCTGCCTTAAAGCCAACCGGCGAAAAGGAAAAAGATATCGAACTCTATGGACCGGAAAAATCCCGTGTCCTTGAAGGCGATTACACAAGGGTTGCCTACCTGGTCCCGCTGGGCCATGGGCCACTTGAAGTAATAAGGAACTATGAGAACCATCTTCGCGGACTTGGCGGCAAGGTCCTGTACACATGCGAGGGAAAGGGTTGCGGGGGCCATCCGAATCATGCCTCGTGGATATGGTTCGGAAAGACGAGCCTTGGTTATTTCCTTGAATCCATGAATAGCGTGGCATCCTACAACAAGGAATTTTCCACCGGATACTGTGCCCTGGCATCTTCCAGCATAAGGGACCAGAAATACATGGTAGTTGAGTTGCCGGAAAAGGGCGTAACGCTTTCCATCCTAGCTTATACCTTGGGGGATACCAGTGGCTGCGAGGCCATTAAGGACAGAACCGTCGCAGTGGTGGATACCCTTAAATCCAAGCCCATGGAACAGAAAATGGTGGTGGTCAAGGCAGAAAAGATGGCCTCCGAAATAGGCACCCGTGGGAGCGTTGCCCTTTATGGAATATATTTTGACACCGGTAAGGCCGAGATCAAACCGGACTCGAAACCCACCCTGGACCAGGTAGCCAAATTGCTCCGCAGCAAGCCGTCCCTGAATATTCTTGTGGTGGGCCACACGGACAACCAGGGCACATTCGATTATAACATGGAGCTTTCCAGGCGCAGGGCCAAGGCCGTGGTCAAGGAGCTGGTATCAGGCTACGGCATAGGTGCCGGCAGGCTTCAGCCAGTTGGAGTCGGCTACGCCTGCCCCAGGGCCTCGAACCGTACTCCGGAAGGACGGGCAAAGAACAGAAGGGTTGAACTCGTGGAGAGCTCCGGACACTAAAGGCCGGCGCCTGAAAACAAACGGGCCGCGCCCTGAAAGCGCGGCCCATTCCAGCTAGTCTTTTTTGAGCCTGATCCCTACCGATCGTTCATGGGCAGTAAGCCCCTCTATGCGGGCCAGGCCCATTACATCTCCCGCGTCTTCCAGGAATGCCTCCCTTGAATAGGAGATGATGCTGGAGCGTTTCAAAAAGGTCTCAACTCCAAGAGCCGAGGAAAAACGGGCAGTTCCCATGGTGGGAAGTACGTGGTTCGGGCCTGCTATGTAATCGCCAACCGGTTCCGGGCTGAACTGGCCCAGGAATACCGCGCCTGCATGCCGTATCTTTGGAAGGAGCTCCCAGGGCCTTTTCACCATGAGCTCCAGGTGCTCGGGCCCTACCCTGTTTGCCATGTCGGCAGCCTGATCCAAGTCTTTAACAACCAGTACCAGGCCGTTTGATTCCAGGGACTTCCTGGCGGTTTCGGCCCTTTCAAGTTCCTCAAGCTGGGTCGCCAGCTCTTTACAGACCCCTTCTGCGACTTGCCCGGAGGTTGTAACAAGGACAGATGTGGCCATCGGGTCGTGTTCTGCCTGTGAGAGCATGTCTGCAGCAACGTATGAAGGCTCGGCATGTTCGTCTGCTATGATGAGTATCTCGCTTGGGCCTGCCACCATGTCTATTCCAACATTGCCGGAGACCAGCTTCTTTGCCACGGTGACGAAGATGTTGCCGGGCCCTGCCACCACGTCCACAGCCCCGATGGTCTCTGTGCCATAGGACATTGCAGCAATGGCCCAGGCGCTTCCCATCCTGTAGATTTCACTTACTCCCGCCTCTCTTGCCGCAACCAGGAGGTACGGACTGACGCGCCCGTCTCTTCCGGGTGGTGTGGCCAGCACCAGCCTTTTCACCCCTGCGGTCCTGGCGGGAACGGCATTCATCAGCACCGAGGAGACCAGGGGAGTGCTTCCCCCCGTGCCCCCCGGAACGTAGAGTCCTGCCGCGTCTACCGGGTGCACCATCTGTCCGAGAATGGTTCCGTCGGCACGGGTGTCAAACCATGAGACCGGCAGCTGTTTCCCGTGGAACGCCTCGATTTTTGAAAGGGCCTTCCTTATGCTTTCCAGTATTCCCGGATCGACCCGGCTGTAGGCCCGGGTGATTTCCTCTTCTCCAACGGGAAGCATGGAGGCATCAAAGTCCGGGCAATCGAACCTTTTCGTGTATTCCACCAGGGCCTGGTCACCGTTTTCCCGCACGTCTGCGATGATTTCCCGGACAGAGGCCTCTATTTCCTCTGGAATTTCAAACTGCCTGTTCAAGAGGGCGGAAAACCCCTCCCTGCCACGGGGGCTTTCCGCATCCAGTGGTTTCAGTATCGTTTTGCTCATCTGCCTTTACCAGGATCAGGGAAGCCTTAGGGCAACATAGCGGCTGATGTCACCGTCTCTCACCTTGAAGAGTACGGTCTTGGTCTTTCTGGACTTGGAAAGGGCCTTCAGGAATTCATCCACCGTCCGGACCTTTATCCTGTTTACTTCCTCTATGAGCTGTCCTGCCTGTATGCCCGCACCTGCTGCCAGGCTGCCTGGCTCCACCTCTGCGACCAGAACGCCCTGTCCTTCACGGTATCCGAACTGCTGCGCAAGATCAGAGGTAAGTTCCTGCACCACGAGGCCGAGCTGTTTGAGTATCTCGTGCTTGCTCATGGCAACGGTAACCCCGCCCGGCTTTTCTTCTATGGTTACGGTGATCTTCTTGTGCTTGTCCTCTCTAAGGATATCAAAGGTCACCTTGGTGCCGGGAGGTGTGAGGGCGATCTTGTTTCTAAGCTCTCCTATGTCGTAAACCTTGTGGCCATCCATCTCGAGGATGATGTCGCCGCTCTTCAGTCCGGCCTTCTTTGCCGGCGAGTTGTCCGCAACCTCTGATATCAGGACCCCTTCTGTCTTTTTGAGGCCGAAGGACTTGGCAAGGTCCTCGTCGATCTCCTGTATGACCACGCCAAGCCACCCTCTTACCACCTTGCCGTTCTTGATCAGCTGGTCCTTGACGGCCTTTGCCATGTTTATGGGAATGGCAAAACCGATTCCCATGTATCCGCCGCTCCGGGAAAAGATGGCGGAGTTTATACCTATTGCCTCGCCGTGGATGTTTATGAGCGGGCCGCCAGAGTTGCCGGGGTTGATGGCCGCGTCGGTCTGGATGTAGTCTTCGTAGTCGGTAATGCCCAGCCGGCTCCTGCCCTTGGCGCTGACCACTCCAACAGTGACGGTCTGGGTCAGCCCGAAGGGATTGCCGATGGCTATCACCCATTCACCCACCTGGATGGAGTCGGAATTTCCAAGGGGGAGCACTGGAAGGCCCTTGGCATTTATCTTTATCACTGCCACGTCGGACTGCGGGTCCTTCCCGATGACCTTGGCCTTGAATTTCCTGCCGTCTGCCAGCTTCACGCTGATGCTGTCCGCCTCTCCCACCACGTGATTGTTGGTGAGGATGTAGCCGTCCTTGCTGATGATGAAGCCGGAGCCCTGGCCCCTCTGCTTGAATTTCCTGGGCCTCTGCCTGAGATGCGGCCCGAAGAACCTCTGGAAAAAGGGGTCATTGAACATCCCGAAAGGGTCCTGGCCAAAGGGGGAAGGCCCCTGTTCAACGGTCTTTTCCACCTGCACGAAGACTACCGCCGGCATGGCCTCCTTCACTATCTCTGCCACGGCCTGGGATGTCCGGGCCAGGAGTTCTATGTTTTCATCCTCCTGGGCAGTCCTTGCATACAGCTGCCCGCTGCTCGCCAGGCAGAGGAAAAGCACCATGAGAAAGATGGTTACAGGGGCAGTTGTCTGCCTCCAGGGATTTAGACTATGGATTTTCATTTGAGTCCTCCTTGTGTACGTGATTGTCTGCATCGATACCGGCAAGCTTCTTGAATTCGTCCGCGCTCATGACTTCTTCCACCAGGAGCCTGGACGAAACGGTTTCCAGGGCTTTTCTGTGATCCCGGATAATGGACAGGGCCCTTTCGTACTGCTCTCTTAAGACCCTTCTTACCTCGCTGTCAACTTCGGCCTGCAGTTCCGGACTGATGTTCTGCTGTTCCGGCATTCCGGGCACCCTCAGAAAGGGCGAAGTCTCTCTCGTCAGGGCGACCGGCCCGATCTTATCGCTCATGCCGAAGCGGCATACCATGCCTCTGGCCATTTCCGTTGCAACCTCGAGGTCGTTCTGGGCACCGGAACTTATCTCCTTGAAGACCACTTCCTCGGCGGCCCTGCCTCCGAGGGATACGCATATCTTGTCCAGCAGTTCGTTTTTGGTCATGAGATAGCGCTCCTCCTCGGGAAGCTGCAGGGTATAGCCCAGGGCCGCCTTCCCCCTGGGGATGATGGATATCTTCGCGACAGGAGCTGCATTGGGGCAGTGGAATGCCACCAGGGCATGCCCTGATTCGTGATAGGCCACGCGCTTTCTTTCCTTTTCTCCCAGGCGCCTGCTTTTTCTCTCAGGGCCTGCAAAAACCTTTTCAACTGCTGCCTCGAAATGGGCCTGGGTGATCTGTTTGGCCCCTTCCTTTGCCGCAAGAAGGGCGGCCTCGTTGACGATATTTGCAAGATCCGCTCCTGAAAAGCCCGGGGTCCTGAGGGCAATGCCCTTGAGATCCACGTCCGGGGCAAGGGGCTTGCCCCTGCAGTGAACCTTGAGTATTGCCTCCCTGCCCTGGACATCCGGGGCGTCAAGCACCACCTGGCGGTCGAACCTGCCAGGCCTCAGGAGTGCCGGGTCCAGTATCTCGGGCCTGTTGGTGGCTGCAAGAAGGATTACGCCTATGTTGGGCTCGAACCCGTCCATTTCCACCAGCAGCTGGTTCAGGGTCTGCTCCCGTTCCTCGTGGCCTCCGCCAACCAGGCCTGCGCCCCTGAATTTTCCGATGGCATCTATTTCATCAACAAAGATGATGCAGGGTGCATTTTTCTTGGCCTGGTTGAACAGATCCCTGACCCTTGCGGCGCCGACACCTACGAACATCTCCACGAATTCAGAGCCGGAGATGCTGTAAAAGGGCACCCCTGCCTCTCCTGCCAGGGCCCTGGCAAGGAGGGTCTTGCCAGTACCCGGTGGGCCGACCAAGAGTACACCCTTGGGGATCCTGGCCCCGAGGGCCTCAAATTTCTGGGGCTTCTTGAGGAATTCCACCACCTCCTTGAGCTCTTCCTTGGCCTCTTCGCACCCGGCCACGTCCCGGAAGCGGACCCCGGTGTCCTTTTCCACGGCAACCTTCGCCTTTGATTTCCCAATGGAAAGCAGGCCGCTGCCCGGAGAACCCATGCCCCGCATGAGGAAAAACCACAGGCCTATCCAGAAGGCGATGGGAACGACGGTTCCCCAGAATATCTCTCCAATCATGCTGCTCTTGACCCCGGCGTATTCCACTCCCTGGGCGTCGAGTTCCTCCACCAGCTTGTTGTCCTTGACCCTGACCGTCCTGAACAGGACGAGATTTTCCTTGCTGGGAGACGAGGAGGACAGTTTCTTGAGTATCTCGTCCAGGGAAGGACGCTGGGAGGGATTCAGGAAATCCAGGGGTCCGCCCTGGGAAGGAGGCGCTGATTCTATCTCCTGGATATGGGTCTTCAGCTCCTTCAGTTCCTTTTCCGAACCTGTGAACATGATGCCCCTGATCTCGTCCTCGGTCAGGCGTATTTCCAGGATCCTGCCCTGGCGGAGGAGATCCTTGAACTGGGAGTAAGGGATCTGCTTGGTCTGGATGGTGAGAAGGATTTGAGGGAGCACCATTATGATAATGAGCCCCAGGAGCCAGTAGGCGGCTGTGAAAAGGAGCTTTTTCTTGTTTTTCTGTTCCTTTTTTTCCTGTTTCATCTAAATGAAATGGGGCATCTTGAACTTGTTACTGAAGGATGTCCGAATCTCCAAGGGCATCAACGGGAGACTTTTGTGCCCTGACGAAAAAACAATGGTCACGCACCGGGGTCTTTTCAAGGGATTATCTGGAATGTCTCTTTTCCCTGAGTCTGCCTAAAATGATTTCCGCCGCCTTTTCCGAAAGCTGTTCCGGAGGCAGCTCTGCATTCAGCCTTATAATACAGTCTTCCTCCATGGAGGAGAATATGCCGGCCACCTTTTCCAGGTAATCAAGCCCCTCGAAATTGTTGATTTTCCCTCCCCGACCTTTCCTGATACGCTCCACCGCCGTTTCCGGAGAAAGTTCCAGGAGAAAGCATATATCAGGAACCAGGGCAAACGAGGTGTTTTCACGCCGTATCTTTTCCGGGTCGAGGCCCCTGGCCCCCTGGTAAGCGGCCGTGGAAAAGTAGTAGCGGTCGCAGATGACCACCCGCCCGGCCTCAAGTGCGGGAATGACCGTGTCTGTCAGGTGCTCCTTCCTGTCTTTTATAAAAAGGGAAAGCTCTTCCTCAGGGCTCATCCTCTTTTCTGCAGTAAAACTTCGCCTCAGCTTGCTGCCCCAGGTGCCACGGGTAGGCTCGAAGGTCACCAGTACGTCTACACCCTGTTTCCTTAAAATCTTGTAAAGATTGCTCACCAGGGTACTTTTGCCAGTGCCGTCTATGCCTTCCACCACAACAAAAAGGCCGGGGTATGATTTTTTCATTTCCTTCTCGTTTTTTTCACAGGCCGCTTGCGCAGCAGAACGTAGGTCACTCCAGGCCCGCCGTCCCATGCAGGAGCGCTGCAGTAGGCAAGTATGTAGCGCCGGAACCTGCCCCTGTTCAAAAAGTTCTTCACCATTTCCTTCAGCACCGGTTTACCCGGGGACGACCTGCCGCGGCCATGGATATAGGCGATGCAGCGCCTGTTGCTCATGAGGGAGTCCGCCATGAAGCCGTCGCAAACCTTCAGGGCTTCATCGGCTGTAAGGCCGTGCAGTTCACAGTAGGCCTGAATGGCAAAATCTCCGGATCTCAGTCTTTTCAGTAACCGCCTGTCAGAATTTATCGGCGGGCCATCCATGTATTCCGGTATCTTCTCAACAGGAATGGGGCGTTTGCCCTGTACCAGCTCCCTGAGTTCCCTGAGGGCCTCTTCCTGTTCACTGTTTTCTGCCGGCGTCCTTCTTGCAGCACTTCCAGGGCCGACAGTAATACTGCTCCTTTTGCTGCCCTTCAAGGGCCTTACGCCGTCCATCGCCTTAAGAAACAGCTCATCATCAGAAGATGGCGGGCCTGCTTTTTCCTGCTTTTGCGGACTTTTTACCCGCCTGCCCGGTTTTTTCCCCGCTTTCCGCTGTGGAGAAAGGGCTGAAAGCTGTTCGGCCAGCTTTTCAAACGGCCTGGTGGTAAGGCCTTCCCCTGCGGCATCGGATTTCTTTGAATTTGCGTGTTTCACAAGACTGGTCGCCGGAATCCAAGGGCAGAAATCTTGTTCAGTCCCAGTTGTCAGGCATTTGAAGTGTAGAATTTGGGTCCATCTTTACCAAGCAGGTTTAACCTACCAGAACAGGTCCCCTGGAATCAAGGGCAGTAAAAAAGGTTCTTCCGGCACATGGGCACCTAAGGTTAGGCGGCAGGGGAGGCTTTTCGGAGACAGGAAAGCAGGCCCAAAAGCTTCTAAGGGCTTGCTTCGCCGAAATCCATAAATTCCCTCGCCTCGCTCGGCTGGACTGGATTTCTATTGGCTTCGCTTCGCCCAAGAATCTCTAGGGCCTATTTCCAACGTCTCACTCAAAGCCATCCCCTGCCTCGGTCCGCCCATGACCCCTGCGCCTTGTATCTGCCACCTCCTGGAATGAAAGTACAATTTTGGTGTGTATTTTTTCAGCAAACCGCCCCTTTTTTATGTAGGGGCTTTGTTGAAATAATCTTCGAAATCTGGCACCTCAGCCTTGAACAAAATTTTTAGAGGTACCCTTGGGGCCTTCCAGTAAAGGCCTCGGCGTAACAACGGTTCAGTAAATCCTTTCTGGACAACAAACCAGCTTCCAACCATCTATTGGCAAGAGGAGGCCTGGAAGGGTTTTGGAAACCATTGGAAGTAGCCCGTTACAGATTCTTAGGCGAAGCGAAGCGGCTGAAACCTCCATTTAGCGAGCGTAAGCGAGCGGCTTTGGAGCGTTTCAGCGAAGCCAAGCCTTAGAAGCTGTTAGGGCGGATTCCTGTTTCCAGGGCCCTTTCAGGCCTCTTCTTGCCCTTCTCCTTAGGGCCAGGTGCCTGAAACCGCTATCTGTGGTAATATCCGGTGTCCTGAAAGGGGATGGACCCTTTTCAGCAACCTTTCATGGAACCAGCTGTTATGAAAGAAGCGAGAGAATCTCTTTATTTTATAAAGGAAGAACCCTATTACAGGGCATGCGGCGGGGAAGTAGAGCTTGCGGAAACCGCATACATGCACAGGCTGCCCCTTCTGCTCAAGGGCCCTACCGGATGCGGCAAGACCAGGTTCATGGAATACATGGCATGGAGGCTCAGAAGGCCCCTGGTGACGGTTTCCTGCCATGACGATCTTTCCACAAGCGACCTGGTGGGCAGATTCCTCATAAAAGGGGGCGAAACCATTTGGATGGACGGCCCGCTGACCGTTGCAGTGCGGCAGGGTGCCATCTGCTATCTGGATGAAATAGTGGAGGCCAGGAAGGACACCACAGTGGTCATCCATCCCCTGGCGGATGACAGGAGGTGCCTTCCAGTGGAAAAGAAGGGAGAGCTGCTGAAGGCCCCCCGGGAGTTCATGCTGGCCATTTCCTATAACCCGGGCTACCAGAGTGTTCTGAAAGACCTCAAGCCGAGTACCCGGCAGCGTTTTGTCGCCATAGAATTTGCATACCCGGAAAAGGAACTGGAGGCGGAAATAGTGGCCCACGAGGCGGCTGTCAGCCCGGAGCTTGCACGAAGCCTGGTTCGTCTGGGGCACCTTACCAGGAACCTGAAGGACCAGGGGCTCCAGGAGGGGGCCAGCACCAGGCTGCTGATTCATGCCGGAAAACTCATGGGCGCAGGGGTCGATACGGTCAGGGCATGCGAGGCCGCCATCTGCCAACCCCTGACCGATGACCAGGAGCTTCTTTCCGGCCTGAAGGAGATGATAAGGGCTGTATTCTAGCCCTGGAGGACCTGCTTCAAGATTTGGAATGGACGACAGGAAATCACAGGCCCTTTATAATGCGCTGCTGGAAATCTTTTTCACGGATACCATCGGCTCCTGCCACGTGGAAACAGCAGTGGAATTCCTGGAAAGGCTGCCCCGTGAACACATAGGGCCGGTCCTGAAACTGGTGCGCCTGATTTCAGGCTCGGTGTCCGACCTCCTGGCATTCAGTTTCATGGAAAACGTGGAAGAGGCCCTAAAACATCTTTCGTGCAGCCAGCTTGAAGACTGGGTGACCGAGGCCCTTGGAATTTACGAGGCCAAGGGGCTCCAGCCTGCAAAGGACTTCTTCTCCGCACCTGGAGAAACGACCCTTCGTTATACGTCACGGCGCGTTGCCATGTTCAGGGACTCGGCATCTGACATGAGGCTTCTTTCTGCCGGCCTGAGCCAGAGGGATCCGAGGTTTGATTCGGCTCCGGTGCCCCACACGGACACGGAGACCATCTTTGCACCTCATTCATGCAGCATGTTCCCTGAAATGGAGGAAAACCACCTGTTTTACCGGGTGGCCATTGCGCACAAATGCGCCCAGATACGATACGGTTCCTTTCTCATGCCCCGGGATGCCGTTGCATCCCTGCTGGAGCCGTACCTGGTGCCGGGGGAAAAGGCCTCTGAATCCTTCGGGTTCATAGTGCTCATGAAAAGCCTCCGGAAACTCTATCCCCAAAAAGATGCGGCCTCCATCTACTGCCTCCTTGATACCATCAGGATAGAGCACCTGCTCCTTTCCGACTACAGGGGCCTTTCCAGGAATTTTTCCCTGCTGAAGGCAAGGCTTCGGGAAAAAGCTGAAAAGGAGGGACATGATTTTCAGGCAGGAGGCCTTCTGTCCGGGGTGGCGCTCTGGATACTGAATGACTACCGGGAATCATTCTTCCCGGAGGATTTTCCAGGGCCGGAGCTCCTGAGGCGCCTTGTATCCGGGGAACCATCCGCCTTGGATTCGGCTGAAGCCCTCTGTGCCCTCCTGGGACATGAAAAGGAAGGCCGGCTGGAGATGGAATTCCCGGGACGGGCACTCCCGTATGTCGGCACTGTATTTCCGGACAGCTTGGTACTTAGGCTGCAGGAAAGACGAAGCCTCGTGGAGCAGGCCTTCGTTGAAATAGTGGGGGCACTTCTTGCCGAGCATGAAGAAAGCAGGGAAAGGTGCGAGGGGGAGAAGGAAGAGGATGGGCACCTGAAAAATCGCTCGTGTCCTGCGGATGATGAGACCAGCGGGGCGCTTGCCGTGGCCGTAAATCCGGGCAAAGAGGGGCAGGATGATGCAGGCCGCCTGCTCAGAAATCTCATGCTTGAGGCCGATTCTGAAACACGGGAGAAGCTGTCCCGGATGGTAAGGGAAATATGCCAGGATCTTGGCCGGGTGCCTTCTTCCTATGTCTCGACCGCCCTTGATCTTGCAACGGGTGCATACGACAGCAAGATAGAGGTGGAAGGCAGCCGGGACAAAAGGCCGGTCTTTACGTTTTACACTTACCCTGAATGGGATTTCAGGCGGGGTGCATACAGGAAGAACTGGTGCACGGTCAAGGAACTGATGTGCCCGGCCGCAAAGGGAAATTTTGTAGCCCAGGTACTTGAGCGCTACAGGGGGCAGGTGGCCTCTCTTAGGAGGCAGTTTGAGCTGATGCGGCAGGATTACCGCTATGTCAGGCGTCAGCGCGACGGGGAGGAGGTAGACATAGATGCCTTCGTGGAGGCCTACACGGACATACATGCATCCCTGAGCCCTTCGGAGAACCTCTACACGAGGCTGGTAAAGGACCAGCGGGACATAGCCGTCCTTTTCCTCATAGACATGAGTGCTTCAACAGAGGGCTGGATAAACGTTGCAATCAAGGAGTCCCTGGTCCTCCTGTCCTCGGCCATGGAACTTCTTGGAGACAGGTATGCCATCTACGGCTTTTCCGGCATGCAGCGTACAGGCTGCCAGTCCTTTGTCATAAAGGAATTTGACCAGGAGTATGACTCCGCCGTGGAAGAGCGGATCACGGGGATAAATGCCAGGGACTACACCAGGATGGGGCCTGCGGTGCGCCATGCCATCACCAGGCTCGACGAGGTGGATGCAAGGCTCAAGATCCTCATTGCCCTGAGTGACGGAAAGCCGGAGGATTACGATGAATACAAGGGGCCCTATGCCATAGAAGACACCAGGATGTCACTTTTCGAGGCCCGCCAGAAGGGTATAAGGCCCTTCTGCATTACCGTTGACAGGGAGGCCAGGGATTATCTTCCGAGGATGTACGGAGCTGCAAACTACATCCTTGTGCCGGACGTCCGCCTGCTTCACAAGAGGGTGCCCGAGATATACAGGGTACTGACCACCTGAATCATGACTGAATCACGCACCGCCAGGCAACAGATTGTCATATTTGAACAAGACGGTTCCGGTGATTACAAGATCGCCGGTATCCAGGTCTATGGCAGAAACATCTCTGTCTCGAGGGTCTTCGATATCCGGGGGCCGCTTCCTGTCCTTATAGACGAGCCTGAAGGATACATAAGCCGGGACTTTTCCGGGGACCTGGTTCTTGACTTCCTGAAACATCCCGATCTCAGCCAGTACGTGGTTGAGCTTTGCAGGGAGAAGGGGATCCCGGTTATTGCATCCGGCCAGCACATACCTGGTGCAATCTGTCCCTTCACATGTTGCGGCCTTGGCAGGAAGGAGGGACTCGGGGAATACGGCAGGCAGTTTGGCGTACCGGAATACAGGGTGGAGCTCCTGAACGGCAGGATCAAGGCACTTTCGGTAAAAAGGGGGGCCTCCTGCGGTGCCACCTGGCAGGTGTGCAGGAAAATGGAGGGAGTCCCGGCAGGGGATGCTCCAACTGTCATCTCGAGGGAGATCCAGTACCTGTGCCTTTCCGACCCTTCAGATTTCGACCCGGTTAGCGGCAAGAGTGCCGTGCATTTTGCCGGCGAGGTTCACAAGGCCGCACTGGAAAAGGCCCTGAAAATGGCCGGAGCCTCATAGTGGCCCTGGTCAACATTCAAAGCGCCCTGGGAAAGGCCGTAACGGCGCTGAGGAAAAGCCCCGTGGGGCAGGGCCTGGAAATCCTGTCCTACAAGAGGAACAGGGGAGTTTCAGTCTTCAAGGTTTCAGAAGGGGAATACAGGGTCGTGGAGAGGGGATATCAGCAGACGGACCTTTTGATACCGGAGAAACAGCTTTCCAAGATACTCAAGACCGTGATCAAAAGAGAATTTCCAAGGAGCAGGAAGGTGAGGATCTACCATCTCGAGGACCAGGGCCAGCTAGGGCTGGAGCGGAAGAAACTCTGACGTTGGACCTTACCCCCTGTGGCCTTGAAGGATTTCATGTTTTGCGCCATGGCTGAAGGCGGGTTCAGATGAAGCATCAGCCGGAGCGGCCATGAGTCACAGTCGCTTCCGCGGGCCGGACTGGTGCCCGGATCTGCATGGAAAAACATCGGATTAGTCTTGTTTAGTCACTTGACAAAGAATTGGCTGCCTTGTAAACAGGAATGACGATTTGAGGGACAAATAAACAGCAGTAAAATCGCAAGAATGTGAATTTTAATTCATAGTATTATTTCAGGAGATTTAGCGCCCTCAGCAGATAGTTTTATCGGAAATCCAAAAATCTTTACACAGGAGACCACCAAATGAAAGAAGTTAGACTTCACGGCCGTGGCGGACAGGGGGGCGTAACCTCTGCAGAGCTGGTTGCTACCGCCGCAATTGCTGAAGGCAAGTTCGCACAGGCCTTCCCAAGCTTTGGCCCTGAGAGAAGGGGTGCTCCGGTTGCGGCCTTCATCAGGGTAAGCGACCACCGCATCAGGACTAGAGAAAAGGTTTACCACCCGGATATAGTGGTAGTTCTGGACCCGTCACTGCCTGCCCTTGTGAACGTGGCTGAAGGCCTCAAGGAAGGCGGTATCGTCATCCTGAATACGGATCTTTCCGAGCAGGAGATCAGGGACAAGTTCGGCCTCAAGAGCAAGCTTGCCATGGTTGATGCCACCAAGGTAGCCATGGAGGTGCTGGGGCTTCCTATTACGAACACCACCATGCTCGGCGCCCTTCTCAAGGCAACGGGCATTGTCGGCAAGGAGGCACTGGAAGAGGCCATGGACAAGCGTTTTGGAAGGATTGCCGAGAAGAATAAGGCTGCCCTTGCCAGGGCCTTTGACGAGACCGTAATCACAGACTAAAAAATACTTGACTTAAGGAGTTACTAAAATGGCCAATTCTGACGCCATAGTAGGTTGGAAGACAATAACCTTTGGCTGTCATATCCTGGAACCGGGAAACTCGGTTAACTTCAGGACCGGAGACTGGCGTTCACAGCGCCCGGTGGTGGACAAGGAAAAGTGCATCAAGTGCGGAATGTGCTGGATCTTTTGTCCGGATATGGCATACAACCAGGACGATGAAGGTTATTTTGAAGCGAATATGGAATATTGTAAGGGTTGTGGCATATGTGCCCACGAATGCCCCAAAGACGCCATAACAATGGTTCCGGAGGAGGGGTAATCATGTCAAAACGCGTGGGAATAGAAGTTTCAATAGCGATATCAGAGGCTGCAGGCCTGGCAAGGGCAGAGGTCATCCCTGCCTATCCTATCACGCCTCAGACTCACATAGTGGAACACCTTTCCGAGATGGTAGCAAACGGGGAACTGGACGCGGAATTCGTTCCTGTCGAAAGTGAACATGCAGCAATGAGCTGCTGTTGCGGCGCTGCTGCAGCAGGTGCCAGGGTTTTTACCTCCACCAGCTCACAGGGACTGGCCCTCATGAGCGAAATCCTCTACATCCCTGCCACCATGAGGCTGCCCATGGTCATGGTGGTGGCCAACAGGGCCATGTCGGCACCCATCAGCATCTGGAACGATCACCAGGACATAATGGTCCAGAGAGACATCGGCTGGATACAGACCTTTGCCGAAAACGGCCAGGAGGCGGTTGATCTGACCCTGCATGCCTTCAAGGTTGCAGAGAACAGGAACGTATCCCTGCCCATGATCGTAAATATCGACGGTTTCACCCTGAGTCACGTGATCGAACCCATTGAACTGCCTGACCAGGAAGATGTTGACAGGTATCTGCCGCCCTTCAAGCCAAGGTACAAACTGGATCCCAGAAGGCCCATCACAATGGGGCCGGTCGGCATCCCTGAGGTTTACACAGAGGCAAAGGTGGCCCATGACAAGGCGATCAAAAACTCAAAGCGTTATGTCCTGAAGGCCTGGAAGGAATTCGAAGAGGTATTTGGCAGGAAATACGAGCCAGTTGAAACATATCGTACCGAGGATGCCGAGGTGCTCTTGGTGGGCATGGGAAGCATCTGTGAAACGGCCATGACCGCCGTGGACGAAATGAGAGACCAGGGCCAGAAGGTCGGGCTTATCAGGATTCGCCTGTGGAGGCCGTTTCCTGCCCAGGAATTCCGCAAGGCAGTTGGAAAGACCAAGATCCTGGCAGTTATCGACCGCTGCCTGCCTCCAGGCGCTGTTTGCGGCCCTGTAGGGGCCGAGCTCAGGTCCATGTTCTACAAGATCCCTGGCGCTCCAAAGATATTCAGCTTTGTAGCTGGTCTTGGCGGAAGGGATGTCACAGTGAGCCGTTTTGAGGAAATAGTGGACAAGGCAAGGGCTTTTGCCAAAAAGCGTCCACGTGAACTCTACGAAGTAATTGGAGTGCGTGAAAAATGATACCAGAATTCGAAAAGTTTAAAGGCTTTAAAGCTAAAAGTATGCCCAAGGAAGAACCGCTGGCCCCCGGGCACAGGGGATGCCAGGGCTGTGGCGAAGTACTGGCCCTGAGAATGGTGATGAAGGCCCTGGGCAAGGACGTGATCGTATGCAATGCCACCGGCTGCATGGAAATCATCACAAGCCCATACCCTCACACTGCCTGGAACGTGCCATGGATTCATATAGCATTCGAGAATGCGGCAGCAGTGGCCTCGGGCGTTGAATCTGCAAGGAAGGTGCTAAAGAGGAAGAAGAAGATTCCCAAGAAGCACATTGATATCCTGGCAGTTGGCGGTGACGGAGCCACGGGTGATATCGGCCTCCAGTGGATCTCGGGTGCCATGGAAAGGGGACATGACTTCCTTTACGTCTGCCTGGACAACGAGGCATACATGAATACCGGCGTGCAGCGTTCCGGCTGTACCCCCTACGGCGCCATGACCACCACCAGCCCTCCGGGCAAGAAGAGTTTCGGACAGGTGACCTGGAAGAAGAATGTTCCGGCCATAATGGTGGCCCACAACATTCCCTATGTTGCCACTGCGTCACCTGCATATTTCCTGGATCTCATGAACAAGATAAAAAAGGCCGCCCTGGTCAAGGGTCCTGCTTACGTGCATATATTTTCTCCTTGTCCAACGGGGTGGGGCTCTGCAGGAGAGCGTTCCATCGAGTTTGCCAGGCTAGCGGTTGAAACCAAGGTCTTTCCCCTCTACGAGGTGATAGAGGGCCGCTACATAATGAGCAGGAAGATAAAGAAGGCCAAGCCCGTGACCGAGTATTTCAAGGGTCAAAGGCGCTTCCGCCACCTGGACGAGGCACACATCGACTACATACAGAAGCGGGTCGATGCAGAATACGAAAAGCTGCTCCGGCTGTCGGAAATGACATAAACAGTCAGGGGAAATCAAAAGCCTCCTTTCGGAAGAAAGGAGGTTTTTTTTGCACTGAATCCTCCCGAGCCGGAGGGATTCGGGGCGTTTCCTGCTGGGATATACAAAAAGGTCTGAAATGGGAGAGCTAAGGGCACGTCACATACTGGGAATTTCATACCTGGACCGGGATGAGATTTCCTTCATACTGGACACGGCGGTTTCCATGAAGGAAATCCTGGAGCGGCCCATCAAAAAGGTGCCCCCTCTCAGGGGCAAGACCATTGTAAATCTATTTTTTGAGCCGAGCACCAGGACAAAGCTTTCCTTCGAGCTTGCGGCAAAGAGGCTCAGTGCCGACACCGTGGGCATTTCCGCCAGCACCAGCAGCGTGGTAAAGGGTGAAACCCTCATAGATACTGCCAGAAACATCGAGGCCATGAAACCGGACATCATAGTGATGCGTCACTCCATGTCCGGTGCCCCGCATCTTATTTCAAGATACGTCCGTTCCTCGGTCATCAATGCCGGAGACGGGACAAACGAGCATCCTTCCCAGGCCCTTCTGGACCTTCTCACAGTCCGGGAACGTTTCGGCAGGCTTGAGGGCCTAAATATCACGATAATAGGGGATATCGCCCATAGCAGGGTGGCCCATTCGGACATCCTGGCCTTTACCAAGATGGGTGCCAGGGTCACGGTCTGCGGGCCGGCTACCATGATGCCTCCGGCACCGGACATCCTGGGTGCCAGGGTCTGCCTGGATCTCAGGGATGCCGTAAGGGATGCGGATGTTGTAATGGCCCTTCGGATCCAGAAGGAGCGACTCGGACAGCTTTCCCCGTTTCCGTCGGAAAGGGAATATGCCCGGCAGTTCGGACTTTCCCGGGCAGTGGTGCCGCATCTCAAAAAGGATGCCATAATAATGCATCCCGGCCCCATCAACAGGGGCGTGGAGATGACTCCGGAAATAGCAGATGCGGTTAATTCGGTAATACTTGAACAAGTCACAAACGGCGTGGCCATCAGGATGGCACTTTTCACCCTGATCCTGGCGGATGTTCAGAAACTTGGGTAGGATTTTGAGATATGAGTAAGCAAAGACCGGTTCTCCTCCAGGGAGGGCGAATAATCGATCCGGCCCAGGGTCTGGATACTGTTTCCGACCTCCTGGTTCGGGATGGGCTGATAGAGGATATCGCCCCTGAAATAGTTCCCCCGGAGGGCACAGAGGTGATTGACGCCTCGGGGAAACAGGTTGTGCCGGGTCTTGTGGACATGCACGTCCATCTCAGGGAACCTGGCGAGGAATACAAGGAAACCATAGAAACCGGCTCCATGGCAGCTGCTGCCGGGGGCTTCACTGCTGTTGCATGCATGCCAAACACCAGGCCCCCGAACGACAGTTCCGGCATTACCAGGTTCATTACAGACCAGGCCACGAGAGCCGGAAAATGCAGGGTCTTCCCTGTGGCGGCCATCACCAGGGGTCAGCAGGGAGAAAATCTCACCGAATTCGCAGACCTCCTGGCTGCAGGGGCCGTTGCCTTTTCAGATGACGGGCTGCCTGTGAAAAATCCTGCCGTCATGCGCCTTGCCCTGGAATATTCCCTGAATTTCAATACCCTTATCATTTCCCATGCAGAGGAGCTGGAATTGTCTGCCGGAGGCTCCATGAACGAGGGGGCCGTGTCCACCAGGCTTGGGCTTAAGGGGATTCCTGCCGCTGCAGAAGAGATCGCCATATTCAGGGACATAACTATTGCTGAACTCACCGGGGCACGCCTTCACATCGCCCATGTGAGCACCGCCGGTTCGGTCGAGATCATAAGCTCGGCCAAAAAAAGAGGGGTGAGGGTTACGGCAGAGACTGCACCCCATTACTTCAGCCTTACGGAAGAGGCGGTAGAGGGTTACAACACCCTTGCCAAGATGAATCCTCCCCTTCGAACGGAACGTGACAGAAAGGCCATTATCCAGGGCCTTTCCGACGGCACCCTGGATGCAATTGCAACAGACCACGCCCCTCACAGCACCCTGGAGAAGGAATGCGAATTCCAGCTGGCGGCAAACGGGATTATCGGCCTTGAAACCGCCCTTCCCCTGGCCCTGGAAATCCTGGTCGGGGAGGAGGGTTTCAGCCTTTCAGACGTGGTGCGGCTCATGTCGGTGAACCCTGCAACTATCCTGGGAATTGATGCAGGGACCCTGAAGGCCGGCAGCAGGGCAGACATCACGGTTATCGACCCTGAGGCAGAATTACGCGTGGAAGAGGAGACGCTTTTTTCCAAGAGCCACAACTCGCCCTTTCTGGGCCGCACATTCAGGGGCCGTGCCGTGCTGACGGTGCTTGCCGGCAAGCCGGTTTTTGACGCTGGCAGGCGTTGATTCAAACAAGAAAAATAAACAGAAAAATTTACCAGAAATGCCAGCTTTCCGTGTTCAGGACATAAAGCCCCAGCCCAAGGTTTGCAACTGCATGGGAGATTACAGCCCCCTTCAGGGTGTTTTGCCTGATAACCAGAAGGCTGAATATGGCACCGGCCACAAGGCCCTGGATAACACGGAAATGTTCCAGGCCGAAAAGGACCGTAACGCTCATAAAAGAGAACCAGGTAAACGTTCCCAGTCGTACCGCCCTGAAATTGGTGTTTATCAGATACCTCATAAGAAAGGAACGCCAGAAAAGCTCCTCCATTACGGGTACAACCACGGCTGCGCCAAGGAGCCGGATTGCCACCACTGTTGTTTCCATTGAAGGAGAAAGGGAAAATTCGGCAGGATCAAATCCCCTCGGGACTCCGATTGTCGGCAGAAATCCGTCTGCCCCGATCCAGACCGCCAATACTACAATGCCTGCAAAGATTGATTCGAGGCAATGCTTAAACGTAATGCTTCCTTCCAGGTCCCGCCTGTATTCGTTCCTGTAGTGAAAGAGAACCAGGCCCACGGCTATTGTTTTTGTTACGTAGATCAAGTGGGCCAGGTCGGGCACGTACTGACCGACGGCTGTAAAAAGCATGAAGAGAGCAAAGGGAAATACGTACGGGAACCAGGGTCTTTCTAAAATTTCGCGCATATGCCTTAATAGTTTTATGGACTCGTGACCCGGTACGATACGTGAGCGGTTCCCAAGAAGGATGGATGATTTTGGCCCACCGGGGTATCTTTAAAAAACGAACTTTTCATTCCTGGAAGTGACAGGCGTAAGATCCTCATGAGTATTTTTGGGACACTCCCCATTTGAAGACAATTAAACAATATTCGCTGCATTAATCAACAGGTACTGACTTTAAAAGTCCCGATATCGCCCCTAAACCAAACATGCCCCGGCATGGATCTCCGTGTTGGACATAGCAGTTGACAAAACTTTTCCTGCCTTTACTATCGGTTAATTTTCCAGAAAACATTCATAGGGGAGCCTGGGTCATGCATAAAAGAGACTGCAGGGGGATCGCATGTCCCCAACCGGTTCTTGTGGCAAAGGAACTTGTAGAAAAATTTCCGGACGAGCTTATCGAAATTCGGGTGGACAATAAGGCAGCCAGGGAGAACGTCAGCCGTTTTTTCCAGAGCCAGGGCTGGTCGGTAAGCACCAGTACCGGTGCGGACGGCAGCTTTTTCATAACCGGTGCGCCTGGCACCTGCGAGTTGTCGCATGATGAGCCTGCCTCAAGGGATGCTTCTGCTCAAAAGATTCTGGTCTTCATACCCACCGACGTATTCGGTACCGGAGACCATGAACTCGGGCGGGCACTTATGAAAAACTTCATTCTAACCCTGGGAGAAATGGGAAAAGACCTGTGGAGAATAATCCTGGTTAACGGTGGTGTGCGTCTTGCGGTCAAGGATTCACCCGTGCTGCAGGTGCTCAAGGATTATTCCCGTTCAGGAGTTGACATCCTGGTCTGCGGTACGTGCCTGGAATATTTTGATCTCCTTGAAAAAAAAGAGGTGGGCCAGACCACTAACATGCTGGACATAGTGACTTCCATGCAAATAGCCACCAAGGTGGTCAGGATTTGAACAGTAAATCTTGATAAAGTGAATGTCAGGTGTTGCCGACAAAATCAATATGGCACGCTTTTCAAAGGTCACACGGGAGCCGCCTGCTATTTTTTTGGAAAAAGCAAACTCTGGCATTTTGATTGTTAACCTGCGACATGCTATTATTTTATATGGTTAGGGAATACTTATACGCTTAGGGAATAAAAATTACTTCTATGGATCTGGAAGATTACATTAACGGGCTCCCTTTTATCAAAATGGAAGAAGAAAACCAGAAAATACTGGTCGTGGATGACGATGTCTCCATAAGAAGCCTCCTGGGCCAGTTCCTGGAAAGAAAGGGCTTCAGCTATTCCACTGCTGAAAATGGCAGGAATGCGCTGGAACTTCTGGAAGACCAGAATTTTACCATAATCATAACCGATCTCATCATGCCGCAGATAGACGGCCTGGAACTTCTCAAGATTGTCAAGCAGTCCTGGCCAGACATCGATGTGCTGGTAATGACGGGATATACCAAGAATTTTACATATACCGATGTCATTAGTTCAGGCGCCAGCGATTTTATCCAGAAGCCATTTTCCCTTGACGAGATAGAGGCAAAGTTAAACAGGGTGATCCGTGAACGGCAGCTCAGGCATGCACTCAAGAGGCTTTCCGTCCGGGATGGACTCACCGACCTCTACAACCGGAGATTCTTCGACCAGAAGATCATGGAGGAGGCCGCCAGGGCACTGAGGCAAAAATATCCCCTCTTCCTGCTCATGGTGGACCTGGACAAATTCAAGGCGGTTAATGATGAGGCCGGACACCAGGAAGGTGACAGGATTTTGAATATTTTGGCCAGGACACTTGAAAGATCCACCAGGAAAAACGTGGATCTGGCCTTCAGGTTTGGTGGAGACGAATTCGCCGTACTCATACCCTATGCTTCCCAGGAACATGCAGAAGCCATTGCAGAACGCATCAGGACCAATTTCTTGAAGGAAGATGTCAATTCGGCAACCCTGAGCCTGGGGCTCGCCAGGCTGGGTGAGGGCGACGACCTGGAGGCCCTTACCAGAAAGCTCGTGGCAGACGCGGATGACGCCCTGTACACCGCGAAGAAGGAAGGTGGAAACACCCTTGTGGTCAAGGCGGGATCATGACGTCCCGGCAGGCCATCAGCGCCATACAGGCATTGTGCCCTGCTGACGCAATTTCAGATAATCCCTAATGATCAGGTCGTGGTCAAAGCAGAGGGGCTTTTCTATGTTCGCCGGGTCAACCAGTTTCACCGCGGCGGCATCGTCGCCTGCCTTCGGGGTGTCCTGGGCAGTGGCAGCAAAAACGGTGCTGATGGTATGCATCCTCTTGTCCCTTTTTGGATCTGAATAGACACCTACCAGGTATTCAAGGCGTACTTCAAGGCCTGTCTCCTCCCTGGCCTCTCTTGTTGCCGCATCTTCTATCCTTTCGCCGTAATCCACGAACCCTCCGGGAATGGCCAGGCCCAGGGGCGGATTTTTCCTTTCAATCAGTACAATTTTGTCCCTGATCTCTATGATAATGTCAACCGTGGGGACAGGATTTGCATAGATTTTTATCCTTGTACCGCATTTGGGGCAGCTGATGAATCTGTAGGTGGTCATCCCGAAAACCTCTCCAGTATGGTTACCATGTTGTCATGAACCAGGCCGTTGGAGGCTATGACTTCCAACACAAACGGATCATAGCTTTTGCCCTGGAAATCGGTGATCATGCCACCTGCCTCTTCCACCAGGAGCTGGCCCGCTGCAGTATCCCAGGGCTTCAGTTTCTTTTCCCAGAAGCCCTCGAATCTTCCACATGCAACGTAGGCAAGATCAATGGCAGCGGCCCCTGCCCGCCTGATACCCTGGGCGGTCGTAAGCATCTCTTTCAGGGCGGATATTACATCTTCGGGCTCCTGGTGCACGTCGTAGGGAAAGCCTGTAGCAAGAAGTGCCCTTGAAATCTCCTGTTCTTCGGAAACCCTTATGCTTCTCGTATTCAAAAAGCTGCCCCCTCCACGGACTGCCCAGAAAAATTCTCCCAGGCACGGAACGAATACGCAACCGAACAGCGGCCGGAACCTCCCTGCTTTTATTTGGCAGTATGCGATTGAAGGTGCAAAAAACGGGAAGCCGTGGGCAAAATTGGTGGTTCCGTCCAGTGGGTCTACGATCCAGAAGGTGCCGTCCCCGGGGCTTGAAGCCAGGCTGCTTTCTTCGGCAATTATTTCTGCGCCCTGTGAGTCCGCCAGTGCCTCCTTTATGATCCTTTCTGCCTCAAGGTCTGTTTCTGTCACAAGGTCTATCTCGCCCTTGTAAGAGATTTCATGGGGTTTTTCATACCTGTCCAGGATAAAAAGGCCCGCCTTTGCCGCAGCCCTCGTTCCCTTTACAGCAACCTCCCGCAATTCTTCCCCGGAAATCTCTCCCACCATTCTAAGGATCTTTTCCAAATCGAATGAATCCATACCCTGCCTTTTACCTCCCCGGTTTTGTCAATCCCTTATGGGCGGATTGAAGTAGCCGAACCCCAAGCCCGGAAACCTCTTCTTGAGATATCTTACCAGGCCCTTTATCCCTAAGGATCCCGGCTCATCCCTGAAACCTATACGCTTAAAGTACCAGTCCGGGTCGATATTGTGGTTCCTTAGCTGTATGAGATCAAGCCCGAAACGCCCGATGAGTTCGGCAAGCATCTCTGCCTCTGCCCTGGAATCGGTAAGGCCGGGCATGACAAAAAGGTTCAGGGATACGTGGAGACCTGCCTTTTTTGCAACCCGCCAGGATCTCAACACATCTTTAAACGAATAGCCCCTGGGCCGGTAGTAGGCATTGTAATAGGGTTCCCTTACGGAATTCATGCTGATACGGATGCTGTCGAGCCCCGCCTCTATAACCTTGATCAGCCCGCCCGGCAGGCTGGCATTGGTGTTTAGGTTTATGGTGCCCCTCTGGCAGGCCTTTCTTATCTTTCTTACTGATTCTGCCAGGAGCCCGGGGTTCATCAGGGGTTCCCCTTCGCACCCCTGGCCGAAGCTTACAACCCCCCTTCTCACCCTTTCAAGATGCATCAGGGCTGTTTCCGAAAGCTCCCTGGCAGTCGGGGTAAAACCGATCCTGTCCTGGGTGGCAGGCGGCCCCCCCTCTTCCTGGAGAGACAGGCACCCGAGACACCTTGCATTGCAGACAGGCGAGGACGGCAGGGGGCCTTCAAAGCGCCCCAGGAAGAGATTCTTGGCTGCAGGGCATCCATAGGTAAGGCTGCATCTTCCAAGGTGCTGTATCAGCCTGTTCTTTTTCTTTTCAGACAGGATTTTCAGGGTGTTTCTTCTCACCTTTTCAGGGTCAAAGCCGCTTACATCCTGCCTCCTGTCCCTGTCGCTCCTGAAGCCTGCCACCCAGAACCTGCCCTTCCACCATCCAACGGCAGTATACGCAAAAAGGGGCAGGGGCGGGGCATCAGGGTCTTTCTTTTTAAAGGCCGGAAGCAATGTCTGGGTGTAGGCCGGCGCCATGAATGCGGCCACCGCGTTTACCTCCCCCCTGGAGGTGCCGGGATCGGGCTGAAAATGCACGAAGTCGTCCTGGTACGGGTCCCATGCCACGGGAACGGTGCCGGGCAGGACAAACAGTTCGCTTCCTTCAGGCAGGGGGATGAGATCTTGCGTGTCAACCCGCTCAAACTGAAGGCCTCGCCTGCCAGCCATGTTCAGCCCCGGATAGTCGAAGATGTCTCCCCTGGAGTTGGCATAAACCAGGGCAGGCAGGGCCTTTGGTGATTTATTTGTCATAACTATTTAAAAAATGTATGTTAAGCGTCGAATAAATTCTAAAGCGTATTCACCAGCGATAATACAAAAATGAGCAGATTGCAGCTAGTTTTCATCAGGTTTCTCAGCCTGTCAGGCCTGGCCCTGACTATCCTGCAGATATTTTTCCATCTTCGGGGTAAGGAACTGTGTTTCAATGACAGCTGCAGCCTGGTTGAAAGCTATCTTGATCTTGCCCCCCTGGCGGTAAATACCGCAGGGGCCCTCTTCTTCCTTTCCGTCTTTCTTTTGAGCCTTCTGGCCAGGGGCCAAGGAAGGTTCTGGGAGGTTCTGCTGGATCTGGTTATCACCTGCGGCTTCGTTGCCGAGGGCCTGCTCATAAGCATCCAGGTATTCATTGCCCATGCGTTCTGCTCGTACTGCCTCCTGATATGTGCGATTATACTCTTGACAGGCCTCTTTTATAAACCAAGGCTCTTTGCCTCGGGTCTGGTCCTGGCCTGCGTGGTGATTGCCTTTTTTTCAGTCATAAAATTTCCCTTTGCTGGCAATATCAGCCTTAATTCAGGAACCTATGCCGTAAAGACATGTTCCGATCCCGTTTCCACCGCCTATCTCATATTTTCGGAGAACTGCCCCCACTGCCAGAAGGTGCTGAATTCGCTTCACGGCTGCATCAGCTGCGAGATACATTTTAACCCTGTCTCGAAGGTGGACCGGGATCTGCTTCCAGGGCTCCTGCCCATCGAAGACTTCAGGCCTGATGTAAATATCATGGCGCTCAAGCTCTTTGGAATCAATTCAGTCCCTGTTATCATAGAGCGTACTGAAACGGGCTTCGGCATTATCAAGGGGGACAGGGCCATACTGAAATACATAAACGAGAAATGCTTCTGCGGACGGGGCAAGACGCTCCTGCCTGCCCCCACCGCCGCCCAAGATATCCTTGCTCCCGGAGATGAAGGCGTGTGCTCCATGGAACAGGAATGCAGATGAGGGTACTTGAGTCCAAAAAGGCCGTAAGGCAGCAGGTGGCAGAGTGGAAGCAGGCTTCCCTGGGGGTGGGCCTTGTTCCCACCATGGGTTATTTTCACCAGGGACACCTGAGCCTCATGGACGAATGCCGTAAACATGCCGACAGGGTGATGGTTTCTGTCTTTGTCAATCCTACTCAGTTCTCCCCCAGTGAAGACCTGGAATCCTATCCCAGGGACCTGGAAAGGGACCTCCATCTTGCCAGGGAACACGGGGTGGATGCTGTTTTCATCCCTGGTGAAAAAGAGATGTACAGCTCCCGCCACAGTACCTGGGTCGTGGTGGATGAACTGACCAGGTGGCTTTGCGGGCGTTCCAGGCCCGGTCATTTCCGCGGGGTTGCCACGGTGGTGGCAAAACTTTTCAACCTGATTCAGCCTGATGTGGCGGTATTCGGGCAAAAGGACTTCCAGCAGCTCCAGGTGATACGGAAGATGGTTTCCGACCTGGACATGCCGGTGAAGATTATCGGATGCCCCATCGTCAGGGAAAAGGACGGGCTTGCCATGAGCTCGAGAAATGCCTATCTGTCTGAAGAGGAAAGGCGTTCTGCCCTTTGCCTTTTCAGGGCCCTTCAGCTTGCCTCCCGGCTTGTCACCCGCGAAGGCGTGAAGGAATGCAGTGAAATCCGGAAGGCCATGAAAGAAGAGATAGAATCCTTTCCTTTTACCAGGATTGATTATATCTTTACGGGAGATCCGGAAAGCCTGGTACCCCTGGACGCGGTGAAAAGGCCCCTTCTGGTGGCCCTGGCGGTATTCGTGGGATCAACCAGGCTGATAGACAACACGGTGATATAGTTCATCTCATTATGCTCAGGACCATTCTGAAATCGAAGATACACAGGGCAGTCGTTACCCAGACGGAACTCCAGTATGAAGGAAGCCTTACCCTGGACAGTACCCTCATGGAGGCAGCAGACCTCCTGCCCCACGAAAGGGTGATGGTCTACAACATCAACAACGGGGAAAGGTTTGATACCTATATCATAGAGGGCGAGCCAGGCACGGGCATCGTGTGCATAAACGGCGCTGCTGCCAGAAAGGCATGCGTGGGAGACCTCATAATCATAGCATCCTATGGAATGTACGACGAGGCCGAAATAGAAAGGCTTGTCACGAATATCGTACTCCTTGATGAAAAGAATCGCATTTCAAGCCTCAAAAAGATCCCCGTCAAGACCTGAATCAGCCATGTCTCCTTCCCCGGCCAAGGTTTTTGTCATAAGCCTTGGCTGTCCCAAAAACCTGATAGATACAGAATATGCCCTTGGCGGAATAAAATCCGCCCTTGGCGGCCTGGCATTCTGCCAGGTCCAGGCAGAGGCGGATATCATCCTGGTAAACACCTGCTCCTTCATAGAAGATGCGGTTTCAGAATCCATTGAAACCATACTGGAGGCGGCAGAGGGCAAAAGGGAGGGCCAGATACTTGGAGTAATGGGCTGTCTTCCCCTGAGATACGGCCATCAGATTGAAAGGCTCCTGCCGGAGGTGGATGTTTTTCTCTTTGAGCAGGATGCCTCCGAGGCGGGAAGGCAAATTGCCAATGTTTTTATGGACAAAGAGGCTCCCCTTGGGGCCGGAACCCGGTTGGGCACTTCCAGGCTTTCCACTGGGAGGCCCTGGCAGCAGTATGTCAAGATTTCCGAGGGCTGCTCAAACAGGTGCACCTACTGCTTGATACCGAAGATCAGGGGAAGGCTCAGGTGCCGGGACCCGGAATCCCTGGTGGCTGAAATAAACAGGCTCGGCGAATCAGGCGCCAGGGAGATCACCCTGGTGGCCCAGGATCTTACCGCTTACCAATGGAACCATACTGACCTTGCATCCCTTCTGGAGCTCTTTTTGAAAAAAACGAAGATTCCCTGGTTCCGCCTCATGTACCTGTATCCGCCAGGTATAACCCAGAGGCTCCTGAAGGTTATCCGGGAAAATGAAAGAATCTGTCCGTACCTGGATATACCCATCCAGCATGCAAGCACCGGAGTGCTGAGGGCCATGGGGCGGGGATACGGCCTTTCAGGGCTTGAAAAGACCATGGAGGCTATAAGGAGGTTTCTGCCCGACGTATCCCTCAGGACAACGGTCATGGTAGGGTTTCCGGGAGAGACGGAAAAGGATTTTCTCATTCTCAGGGAGTTTATAGAAAGATGGAGGTTTCACCACCTGGGCTGCTTTGCCTATTCGGACGAGGAAGAGGCCCCCTCCTTCCTGCTCAGGGGAAAGGTGCCTGCTGAAATTGCAAAGGAAAGAAAGGCCGAGCTCATGGCCCTGCAGGCAGGTATCTCAGAGGAAATAAATGCAAGCTTCAGGGGAAGGGTCCTTGATGTTCTGGTGGACGGCCCCTGCCAGGAGACCGAGCTTCTTCTGTGTGCCCGCTCGGGCTTCCAGGCCCCGGAGGTCGACGGACTTACCTATATAAACAGGGGAGAGGCCATTTCTGGACAGATGGCAAGGGTCAGGATAACCCAAAGCCACCGATACGATCTTGTGGGAGAGATCGTGGGATAGGACAGGGCGGCAGGGCGGATACGGGTGTTTTTCTCCCGGTTTTTCAGGCCGCTTCCGCCATCTTTTTGAGTTTTCCGAACCGGTCCATGTCGTATCCTGAAAAGAGCCTGAAGAACAGTGTGTTGTTTGTAAGCAGGGGGTCCATGTGCGCGGAAACAACCCCCTTCCTTTCCAGCCTTTCCCATTCCACCGTTCCAGGAATGGGCGAAAACTCAGCAAGATATGGCCGTACTCCCAGGGACCTGACGTATCTGATCCCTTCTTCGATCTCGTCAAGGTCCTGTCCGGGAAGGCCGACCAGAAGGTACACGCCAATGAAGGACGCCGGCATGCCGGCTTCAAGGAGATTTTTCACGGCCTGTTCCAGATCCTTGCTGCTCACCTTGCCTCCCGTGGCAGACTGCCTGTCCGGATTGGTGGTTTCAAGGCTAAGGCGGATGCCTTTAAAGCCGGACCGGACAAGTAACCTTGCCACATCCGCGGTAACAAGCCTTGCATGGAGGCCGTTGGGGGTGTGAAAGGCCATGTGGATACCCCTTTTCAGCAGGCCTTCGAGTACAGGACCAAGGCGGTTTTCAAAGTCCACAAGTAATGCGTCGTCGTAAAAGGCGATCTGCCTTAATCCCTTCCCGTAGAGAAAGGCTATTTCCTGTATAATGTCACCAACCGGCCTGGGGGAAAATGGGCCTGAAACAATACTGGAGGCACAGTAGGTGCAAGAAAACGGGCAGCCTTCAGCAGTGCGCACAGCCCCGTAATTTGCACGGTCAAGTATCCCTTCGAGGAAATACCAGGGTTTTTCAGGCCTTGGAGGCCGCCGGGAAAGCCCCAGAAAATCGGCCAGTTTTCCAGAGCAGGCATCAAGTGTTCCAGCGCACAGAAGATCCGGGGCGCATGCCGATTTTGCATGTTCGGGCCACAGGCTTGCGTAAATGCCTCCCAGTATTACCGGTGCTCCCGGCGACATCCTTCTGACTTCCTCAATGACCCACTGGACCCCCGGATACCAGTAAGACATGACCGATGTGACGAACACGCAATCAAACCCGCCGGCAGACCTGAGCCTGGTTCGGAATTCCTCCCTCGAGATACCGTACCTTGCAAATTTTCTGCAGACTTCCACCCTTGAGCCCATGGGAAAGTCCACGGGCTTCCTCCTGAATTTTCCAGGTGCCCTGAAGGGAGAAAGGCAGTCTATGAGGCTGAAATCCACCTTCCTTGCAGCAAGCCACTGGGCCAGCCTGTAAAGGCCAAGGGGCCTGACCCAGAAATTAAAGGCGGCAAAATCGGCAATCCAGGGGTTAACCAGCAGGCACTTCACGGCTGCTCAACAGGTGTGCGTCAGTCAATGTCGGGTTTTCTCCGGTCCACAAGAAAGTTGCTGCCTTCCAGGGCCTTTACCTTTTTCTTTAAGGATGCGGCAGTTGATGCAACCTCACCGTAATGGCTGTAATGGCCCGGATGACATGGAACAACTGCTATGGACAGGCTGGTCAGGGGGAATGATCGGACATTGCCCTGGCGGTCTGTCGAGACAAAACATCCGGCTTCCAGGTCCTTTTCGTCCAGAAATAGCGGGATCAGGGCGTTAAAATTCGTCAGTACCTCCTGGCAAACCGTTTCTGCCTTTTCCAGCGGAACCATGAAGACAAAGTCATCCCCTCCGATATGACCTATAAAACCGCCTGCGCCGGCGTGTTCCTGGATGACATTGACCAGTATGCGGGATACCATGCGGATCACTTCGTCCCCCCGGGAAAAACCGTACCTGTCGTTGTAGGGCTTGAAGTTGTCGATATCAACGTATGCCACAGCCCTGGGTTCTGCCTGTTCCAGCATGTTCTGGATGGTCTTCAGGATGGACGAGTTGCCGGGAAGCTTGGTAAGCGGGTTATTGTCTGCAACCCTCCTGGTCCTGGCAAGGGCGAGATCTATCCTGGTAATGATTTCTTCTATGGTGGCGTGTTCCGATATGAGATCGTCAACAGGATAACAGCTCCAGTCAAGGCCTACAGCGAGGTCCCGCTCCGAGACCATGAGGAGGATGGGCAGCAGGGCCAGCTGGAGGTTGTTCTTGAGCGCAAGGATCACCTCCTGGTCCATGTGCCTGTGGAGGCCCTTTTGTATGATGAGAAGATCGGGAGGATCGGCAAGTATCCCCTCAAGAGAACGGGCAACATCTGCATTCGTTACAACAGTATGCCCTCTTGCTTCCAGGCAGAGCTTTTCGTCAGCCCTTTTGAAGTGGTCCGGGGTAACCAATGCAATACGTGCCATGGATATCAGGATGAGTCCTTTCCGTCTTTCTGGATGTCCAGGGTAAAGTCCTGGAGTTCCATGAGTTTTTCATCCAGTTCCTCCAGGAGCTGCCTCATCTGGCTCTTGCCAAGCTTGATCCTGGCCCAAGCCTGGTGGTCCAGTGGCGGTACCCACGGGTCCCCTCCGAAACCGAAACCCAGTGCCCGGATCAATATGTCAGAAAAGTGAATAATGGCCGAAACCTCCGCAAAGTCGGGAGAGGCCTCGGGCCTGTGATGGTATTCTATGGGGAATACAAGGCGTTCCGGCAGGTTCCACTGCCGTGCAAGGATCCCTCCTATTTCACCGTGGCCTATGCCGAGGATTTCCTTTTCCACCTCTCTCATGTACTGCTTGGCCTGCCTGGCAGTTTCTGCGACCTGATCGTATTCTTCAGGCATTTCCGCCCTTAGGACAATCTTTCCCAGATCATGGATAAGCCCGGCCGTTGAGACCTCTTCCGGATTTTTTATCCCGAGTTTCTTGGCCACGAGCCCCGCGGCAGTGGCGCACCCCAGGGAATGCTCGAAAAGGCCTATGTCCGAGGCCTGCATAACCTCGAATATGGAAGACGTGACTATCAGGGTCTTTATCACGTTGAATCCCAGGAGCACAATTGCATTTGAAACCGTACTGATGCGCTGGGGAAACCCGAAAAAGGACGAATTGACCATCTTCAGGAGCTTGCTGGTAAGGACCTGGTCTTTTTCAATGATCCTGCCCAGTTTTACTGCAGTGACGTCCTCATCCGAAACCATCTGGTTCAACTTGGAGACTATGGGCGGAAGGGTGGGCAGGGATTGCACATCCTTCAGTCTCTGGCGTATTTCTTCCCTTTTCATGGAATACGCTCCTCAGTCAGCCCTGTCCCTTTTCAGGTTCTGCAGGAAGTCTTCCCCCTTTTCCTGGATGATCCAGAATTCTGCGATCACGGTTTTAAGTGCCCGGAGCACGGGGTCGTTCCTTGTCTTTGAAAACCTTTGATCCAGCTCCTTCAGCTTTTCGGGAAGTGATTTTTCTCCCGGAAGCGTCACCGGATGGCCTTCCACTGTCAGGGTGAGGACTTCCTGCTTTGCCAGCCTCGCCAGGATTTCCTGGGTCAGGGCAGTGCCAGCACCGCAAAGCACCTGGCCTTCAGGGGTTACCGCTTCCTTGGCCAGGACCATGCCGGGTTGTGCCAGTTTTAAAGGTATCCTCTGCAAGCTTTACCTGCCTCCTTATTTCAGGTTTCCGGCCATTTGACTTGCAAATTCAGGGCCGTTTCCAGGTTAAAGGCTGCCCTTAAGAGTTTTTCTTCCTGCAGGTGCCCTGCCATGAGCTGGAGGCCTACAGGAAGGCCCTTGGAGTCAAAACCGCATGGGACAGAGATGCCGGGTATGCCCGCCAGGTTTACCGGTATGGTGAAGATGTCCGAAAGATACATCTGGATGGGATCAGCCACCTTTTCTCCCAGCCTGAAGGCAGTGGTCGGAGCAACAGGTGCTGCCAGGCAGTCACACTTTTTGAAGGCCTCTTTAAAGTCCTGGATTATGAGAGTCCGGACCTGGGATGCCTTTTTGTAGAAGGCATCGTAATATCCCGCTGAAAGACAGTATGTGCCCAGCATGATCCTTCGTTTCACCTCGGGGCCGAAGCCCTGGGCACGGGTCTTTTTATACATCTCCATAAGATTTGAATATCCTTCCGCCCTGAATCCATATTTCACCCCGTCGTAGCGCGACAGGTTGGATGATGCCTCTGCCGTGGCGATGATATAGTAAACGGCAACGGCATATTCGGTGTGGGGAAGGCTTATTCTCTCTATCTGCGCACCCGCCGACTCCAGTGTGTCTATTCCGGCCTTAACTGCCCTTTCCACTTCCGGGTCCAGGCCTTCCACGAAATATTCCTCAGGAACGCCTATGGTAAAACCATCCAGACCCTCTGAACATGCCTTTGAATATGCCGGAACAGGGGCTGGCAGGCAGGTGGAATCCCTGGGGTCATGCCCGGAAATGGCCTCTAAAAGGATGGCGCAGTCCTTCACAGACCTAGCCAGGGGACCTATCTGGTCAAGGGAGGATGCAAAGGCCACAAGCCCGTACCTGGAAACACGGCCATAGGTCGGCTTCATGCCCACGACCCCGCAGTGGGAAGCGGGCTGGCGGATGGAGCCTCCGGTATCAGATCCAAGGGATGCGCAGCAGAGCCTTGCGCCAACGGATGCAGCGCTTCCTCCGCTGGAACCCCCGGGGATCCGTTCAAGGTCCCAGGGGTTTCTGGTCTCGAAAAATGCGGAATTTTCAGTTGAAGACCCCATGGCAAATTCGTCCATGTTCAGCTTCCCGAGCATGACAGCACCGTGCTCCTCAAGCCTTTCCATGACATGGGCATTGTAGGGAGGCCTGAAATTTTCAAGCATCTTGGAGCCACACGTGGTGTTTATCCCCCGGGTGCAGATCACGTCCTTTATGCCAAGGGGAATGCCTGTAAGGCTGGATGAAGCCCCTGAAAAGATGCGTTCGTCTGCCCTCTTTGCCTGTTCAAGGGCCTCTTCCTCCGTAACGGTAATAAAGGAGTGTATCCTGGGGTCGACCCCCTGTATGCGCTGGAGATAGGCCTTCGTTACCTCCGTGGAGGTGACCTCCCTCCTGTCGAGAAGCTGTCTCAGTTCTGAAATCGTCAAGTCTGTAAGATTACTCATGTCTTTTCCCTGATCCCCTGGCGGCAAGGGGAATTTTTATATGATTCGCGGAACCACAAAGGCCCCTTCTTCAGCCAGTGGTGCGTTCCCTGTTGCCTCCTCAACGGGAAGGGACTCTTTGACCTCGTCTTCCCTGAATACATTCAAAAGTTCTATGGCCCGCGTGGTCGGCTCGATGCCGGCTGTATCCAGGGCATCCAGCTTGTCAATAAACTCCAGTATGTCGTTCAGCTGCCTGGTGAAGGCCTCTACTTCCTCGGTGCTGAAGGTAAGACGTGCCAGGTGGGCCACGTGTTCCACTTCCGTGACTGTTATCTTTGCCATTATTCTATCTCCAGGTGTGAATCGGTCCTTTTGAAAGTATCAATTCCGGGTTTACGCTTTCCTTTATAAAAAAACTTTTCAATTACCAAAAGGGGGGAATTCGGAAATGTTCAGAAAAGTTTTTTCTGGGCCGGCCTCTTTTTCCGCTTTCTGGGAGGCCGGGCCTCTTCCCTTACAAGAAGCCTTCCCATATCTTCCAGGAAAGGAGAAGGCTGCATCTTCCTGGTCTTGCCCCAAAATATCCTTGTTCGGGCCGCAGTCAGAAATATCTGCCGCGAGGCCCTGGTCAGCCCCACGTAAAACAGGCGTCGCTCCTCTGGGACCTCCCCCTTTTCCCATGGCAGGATGCCATCTTCACATCCGGCGATAAAGACCACGGGAAATTCCAGGCCCTTTGCCGCATGAATGGACATGAGGGAGACGGCCTCTATCTGAAAATCCAGGCGGTCCTGTTCTGTCTTCATTGCCAGGGGGAGGAATCGTCCCTGCCTGTGGGATTCAAGGGCATTTGAAAGCAGGATTTTTTCCGAAGAGTCAAAACCCTGTCCCAAAATGCCTGATGCCATCTCCAGGAATGCATCCGGGGGCATGCCCTGGAGTTTCCTGAGCATTTCGTTGCCCATGGTTTCAAGCCGCTTCCGAATGTCCGGCTGAAACATGGACAGATGATGGTCAATGTTGCGTCCCGCCAGGAACTCGAGCAGGTGCCAGAGCATGTTCAGCTTTTCTTCCCGACCGGCGTCTGTATCCCGGGCAAGCTGGAACGGAATGCCTGCCTTTTCCAGTTCTTCTGCTATGTTTTCCCCCATCCTGTTTATCCTGAACAGCACTGCCACCTGGGAAAGGCTTTTCAGGTCGTGGCCCGACGCGGTCCCCTGGTTCAGGCTTTCAAAGCTTATTCCACCCGTAATATTGTCAATCTTCCTGGCTATCCAGGCGGCCTCGCTCCTTTGGTGCTTGAATTGCCTGAAGATTATTTCAGCCTCCTTCTTCCTTTCAGAGCGGACTTCTGCCAGGCCTTTGTTACCAAGTACGCTGCCGGCAGCATCCAGGAACTTCTGGGGGCACCGGTACGCGGTCAGAAGCCTGATTCTCGTACATGGATGGAAATCTGTAACGAACCTTTCCATGAAGACGGGATCCGAACCCCTGAAGCCATAGATGGACTGGTTCGGATCTCCTATTGCCATCACCCTGCAGCTTCTGCCTGCCAGCAGCTGGCAAAGCCTGTACTGGGCCTGGCTAACATCCTGGAATTCATCTACCAGGAGATGATCAAAGGGCTGAAGCAGGGGATCGGCATCGCGAAGCTTTTCCAGGAAAGAGGCCGCGGAGATAATGAGATCATCGTAGTCAAAGAGGCCATGGGCCTTCAAATAATCCTGATAGGCCTCAAACACGGTCCTTACTTCCTCGGGTTCGTCCCTGAGCCTTGGCGGATAAAACTGCTTCAGAAACTGGATCTTTTCCAGCAGCCGGGACGTTTTTCCCTGGATGTCCAGGGATTTTAGCACTTTTCCAAATATCTTTTTCTGGTCCTGTTCTCCTATTACCACGGACCTTTTCTCCTTAGAGAGGCTTTCTGATAAAAACCTGAATGCCCAGGAATGGAATGTTGTGATACATACGTCAGGAGAGAGGCCGGCGTTCCTGATCCGCTCCTGCATCTCGGTTGCCGCCTTGTTGGTAAAGGTAATGGCAAGAATTCGTCCAGGTTCGCATCCGTTTTGCAAAAGCCAGGCGATCCTTGCAGTCAGTACCCTGGTCTTTCCGGTGCCGGGGCCGGCGTCCACCAGGACGTTGGCGTCCAGGTCCTGGACAGCCTGTCCCTGTTGCCGGTTTAGGTACTGTAGAAGCGGATTTTGTTTCAATGTTACCTGGAAGAGAACTTGAAAAGATGCCTCTTGATCTTCTTGGTGGATGTCTTTGGCAGTTCCTCGTTTATAATCTCGAAGGATTTTATGCGCTTATACGATGCAAGTGCCCTGTTGGTCTTCTTGACTTCCCCTGAAATCAGGCCGTGGAGCCTTTCGTCTCCGATTTGCTCTCCTGAAAAACTCGCGGCGATAAATTCGTGGTCAGGAACGATGATGGCGCAGACCTCTTCTCCCTTGGCAGAATCGGATACCCGCCCGTATACCATGGACTCCAGGATGTAGCTGCTCCTGTTGAGCTCGTTTTCTATCTCCTCGGGGTACACGTTCTTGCCCGCTGCAGTGACAATCAGGTTCTTTCCCCTGCCACAGACAAACACATAGCCTTGGTCGTTGACAAACCCGAGATCCCCGGTCAGAAGCCATCCGTCCCGATCTATAGCCTCGTCTGTAGCCTCCTTGTTGTCCAGGTAACCCTTCATGATCATGGGGCCACGAAAGGCCAGTTCTCCGGCACCATCCCTGTCAGGTTCAACCACCCTGACCTCAACCCCTGGCAGGGGTTTGCCGGCACTTTCATCTATGGGGGCCTCGGGCGGGTTTATGGTTAGCACCGGGCTTGCCTCGGTAAGGCCGTAACCCTGGAGGACATCGAGGCCAAGCCTCCTGAAGAACTTGGGAATGTAAGGAGGAAGCGGCGCACCGCCTGCTACAAAATATTTTATTGTATCCAGGCCCGCCTTTTTTCTGAAACCCTTGAAGACGGTTTTACCAAGGTCATAGTTACCCAGCCTTTCGGCTGCAAGCACCAGGTTCCAGAGGCCCTTGAACATGAATTTTTTCGGTGCTGGTGCCCTGTCAACCGCCCTCATGATCCCCTCCATCATCTTCTGGTAAAGCAGGGGGACACCCAGCATTACCGTGGCCCTGCACGCTCTTAGGTCCTCGATGATGGATTTTGACTTTAGGCTCCTGGCAAAGGTTATGGAGCAGCCTGAGAAAAGGGGCAGTATAAAACCAGCAGTGCATTCAAAGGTATGATGCATTGGCAGCACGGAAAGAAAACTCTCCTTTCCTATGTCAATGGCAAGCCAGCAGCCTATGCAGTCCGAGACGATGTTCCAGTGGCTCAGCATGACGCCCTTTGGAGTACCCGTGGTGCCTGATGTAAAGATGATGGATGCCAGGTCATCGGGTTCCACCCCGGGAAACCTGGCAGGAGCAGATGACCCCGCCTCTAATACCTGCTTGAAGGAAAGCACTCCTGCCGGCAGATCCTCGTGTTCCAGCGAAAGACATACCACCTTTTTGAGGTCAGGATAGGATTCCGGGGCATCTATGATTATGTCCAGGAATCTCGGGGCAACAAAGGCCATCTTGACCCTTGCCTTTGCCAGTAGCTGGCTGAGCTCGTTTTTGCTCAGGAGTGAATCCAGGGGGACATTTATGGCCCCACATCGGGCATTCGCCAGGTAGGACTTGGCCCACTCCGGGGAATTGGGTCCAAGTATGGCGATCCTGTCTCCCTTTTGAATGCCAAAGCTGACCAGGCTAGAGGCCAGCTGGTCAACTTCCCGCTTCAGACCCTTGTAATCCAGGACACGGTCCCCTGCCTTTTCCCTTGCGGTCAGCGCGGGTCTTTCAGGATAGAGGGATGAGGACCTTTCAATGACCTGGGGGAGGGTCCTTGGAAGGTCCTTTTCTATTACGTAGGTTAGTAGCTCCATCTAAGGGACAGATTGATCACGTGGGCCTGGCCCTTGTATGTTCCGTCCAGGCCGGGTGTCAGCTTGGATGTGCCTCCGTTTTCCACAAGCACGTAACAGTAGGCTGCATCTACTCCAAACTGCTTGTAGTTCCATCCGGTGCCCACTGAGAAGGCCCAGCGGTCATTGGTGGGCAGGGTAGGCTCTCTCCATTCATTTTTTATGGGAGACTGGTCGTATAAGAACCCTCCCCTGAGTTGCCACTGGTCGTTAAGGGTGTACTCGGCGCCAAACCTGAATGCCCACGCATCCTCCCAGTTCCTGGGAACACTGACTACTCCCGGTTTGCCGAGCCCCGGGGTCTTTTCGTATTCGAAATCAAGCGAATCATAGCTTGACCAGTCGGTCCAAACGAAGTCTGCAGTGAAGTTCCAATTCTTGAGGGCAGTAGTAGAGATGCCGACAGTGACCGTTCGGGGCAGGGTCACGTCCAACCACATTCTAGAATTTGGAAACGGCGGAAGCTTCATGTTGTACTTTGCGGTTCCGTCAAAGTCGATATCCACCTGGGAATGGTAGGTCACTCCGAGGGTCCAGTTCTCGTATGGTTTTAGCAGCATGGAAAGGGTGTAGCCATAGGCCCAGTCAGTGCCCTTCATGTTGGTCTTGAGACCGGGGACCTTGGGCGTAACGGCCTTTCTCATGTCCGCAGTGGCATATACCAGGTTAGGCCCAACACCAAAGGCGATCCAGTCGTAGGGCTTGAAGGACAGGGCAGGCGACAGGAAAAGGCACCTGAGCTCCGTGTAGACTGCATAATATTTCCCCGGCCAGTCATTGGCCCATTCGGTGGTAAGCCCGTAGGGGACGTTCACCGACATGGAAACGCCGAACTTGTCGGCAAAGGGCATGGCCGCGTACACGTGAGGAACAGGGTACACCTTGTCTTTCATGCCGTATTCGTGGTCATCCTGCTGTAACTTCATCTGGGGTATCACCATGGCCGTACCGGTGCTGAACTTGAACCCGTCCAGCATACTGACGGCAGCGGGATTGAACCAGGCGGCTTCTGCAATGTCATCCCTTGCCGTAAGGGCCCCTCCCATGGCTGTTCCCCGGGCAGACAGCTCGCTGAAGAGCTGGAAACCTGCTGAATATGCCTGCGATGCGAAAAAAAGTGTACCGAGGAACATGATCAAGGCCAAACATCTGGTGGATTTGTCAAACATTTTTCCCTCCCTTTAAGTGTTGTTTCTTAAAGCCTTATCGGTATCTCCCTGCTTATTGAACACTCCCTTGGGTCTCTTGTGATCTCTCTCCGACTCCTCCCAGTAGTCATGCAGGGACAAAAGACCCAAAAAACCGGTTCTGCCCGGGAGTTGTTAAAGAATGTGCGGGCGGTATCTGCTTACCTGTTCGGGCAGTCTGTTACGTTATAAGGGATAACTGTCAAATTTTCAAATAAAGTAACAGGATATAAGTGAAATAGGCAAGAACCAGCAAGAATCCTTCTTTCCTCTCGATGAATTTTCTCTTGCTGATGGGCACGAGGGCCAGGCTGAGCGCGGCCATAACCGGCAGATCCCTCACCAGTATCTGGTGATTTATCTGGATGGGCTGTATGAGTCCTGTGGTCCCAAGGACCGCGCAGGTATTGGCAAAGTTGCTGCCTAGCACGTTGCCGATTATGAGCCCGCCTTGTTTCCTCCTTGCTGCAGACAGGGTGCTGGCAAGTTCCGGCAGGGATGTGCCTATGGCCGTCAGGGTAAGGCCGATGATCAGTTCAGGGCAGTTAAAGAAACGGGCGATGTCAACTGAACCGTGTATCAACAGTTTTGATCCTGCAATCAGCCCCCCCATGCTTGAAACTATTATCACGGCCCTCAGGAGAAACCTGGGATTTTCGCCTGATGCCACGGCAGGAGCTCCCGGTTCATTGGTGGCAAGAAGTCCTGTCTTATAATGCCAGAGGACGTATAAATAGCACAGGAAAAAGGCGAAAAAAAAGGCGGCGGTTATGCGGCAGATCTCACCCAGAAGTGCTGCAGCAGCAAGCCCCAGGATGGAAATCCCCAGGAATGGTAGCTCAATCCTGACTATTCTTTTCGGAATGGAGAAAGGGCTAACAAGTGCCCCTATTCCCAGTATGAGGCCGATGTTGGCGATATTGCTGCCCACCACGTTTCCCACGGCAATATCAGGCTGCCCTTCAAAGGCCGCTATGAGGGAAACAAACAGTTCAGGTGCCGATGTTCCAAAGGCGATGATGGTAAGGCCTATAACCACGGGCTTTATGCCCAGGGCCCTGGCAAGCTTGACGGACGTGCCTGTCAGCCATTCGGCGCAAAGAACCAGCAGCACGAGGCCGCAGAGCAGCTGAAGGACAGGCGCGGCGAGAGTGTTCATTTCGCCATTTTGGATTTAAAGGTCATGGGCTTGTTTTTCATGTCGGCAGGCCAGCAGGTGTCAAGCTGCCTCGGAGATTTCTTCAGCGCAAGATTTCAGCAGGGAAGGAGAGATGTCAATACCCAGGCCGGGGCCCTCCGGAATGGTGGCACGGCCCCCAGCAGAGAAACTGCAGGGCTCCTCGCTGACATCTGTTTCCAGCAGAAATGTGGAATAACTCCCCTCGGTGAACCTGAATGGGCCGCAGATGGCAGCAAGGTGCCTACCTGCAGCGGCAAGTATGGAGGTCTCTCCAACGTGGCATCCCAGCTGGCAAAACAGCTTAGCCCTCCTGGCCATGTTCACTGCTTGTAAAGATTTCAGGATGCCTCCACACTTTGAAAGCCTGATGCTTAGCCCTGAACAAAGGCCCCTGGTTATGATGGCGGCCATGTCTTCAAGGCTGCATGCCGATTCGTCTGCAATAACAGGTATGCCAGAGTTTTTTTCTACGCTTCTCAGTCCTTCAAGGTCCTCCTTTGGAACCGGCTGCTCGAATGCCGAGATCTTCAGCTGCTCCCTTTGGAAGATTCCTACTATTTCCACGGCCTCCTGCCACTGGAATGCACCATTGGCATCCAGCCTCAGGTCTGTTTCCTGGCCCATAATGCTAAAAATATCCCTTGCAAGCCTTTGAGCCTGCCTTTTGTCGGAAACCTTGGCCTTTACCTGCCTGATTCCGTATCTTTTCGTAAGTCCCAGGAATTTTTCCAGCTGATCCAGGGACAAAAGGGGAAGGACTGAAGAATACGTAATGCTGCTGACTGAAGGGTGCTGGTTAAAAAGCTTCCAGATGGGAACGTCGGCCTTTCTGGCGAAAAGATCCAGGAGGGCTATTTCCAGTGCACAAAGAGCCGACGGGTACTCTCGAGCCAGGGGCATTGAGCCCACCTGTTCCAGGAGGGTGAAAAGCTGCCCCCGCCCCTTGACGTGCTGTCCTGTCAGGTACCTGGAAAGCTCGGCAGCGGCATCTTCCGAGGCCGCTGCTTTCTCTCCGGTAACATAATCCCTGGGGGTTCCTTCCCCAAAGCCCTTCTGACCCTCTCTGTCTTCAATTTCAACAATGAAGCCTAGACTCTTTTTCCTCTCTGCAAGGCTATGAGTAACTCGGACTGAAAATGGAATCTGTACCCTGTATATCCTTGTTCGCTTTAGTGTCAACTCTGTCTGCTTCAATACTGTGCTCCAGGATGAATTTAGATGCTCCCTTTATCTGATACCACTGAAAAGGGTATTTGGAAATATACTCTTCAAGTTTTGCCCAGGCACATGCTGAAACAGAAGTGCACTCACTGCCATCGGCCAGGAAATCAACCGATAGCCTGAAACGGTCTCCGTCCCTCTGCACCAGGGTCATGAACGCGGGCACCCTGGCCTTCTTGAAAAAGAAATCCAAGGTCCGGTCCCTGGGCATGATTCTTCCGAAGACATCTACCTTCTGGTTTTTATGAAAGCGCCATTCCGAGAACTCGTCACATTCTGTAATCAGAAACCTGCCGTCCTTGATGGCCTTCAATGCCCTGAAAGCTACCCTTGGTTCGTCAGCATCAATGAGCTGTACCCCAAATTTTTCTGCCTTTTCGGTCAGGGCCCTCTTGAGGCGTTTTGTCTTGAAACGGCATATCATGGATATCTTGTAGCCATTCATTGCCATGGCCAGGGGAAGATATTCCACTGCTCCAAAGTGTCCGGTAACAAGTATGGCACCCTTGCCTTGGCGTGCCAGGACATCCAGCATATGCCTGTTGGTGATGGTGAGTTTTTCCTGGAGATACCTGGTCGTTTCCTCCAGGGGACGGTGCGCCATAACCAGTTTTTCAAGATAATGTTCAAATATTCCACCGATAGCCCTGGCGAGGTTTAGGAGCAGGGGCATGGGAATGTTTCTGCCGCTTTTCATGATGGAAAGGCAAACAGCTATGTTGGCACACATCTGGATTTTGATTACCATGTATATTAGCCCCCAGAGGTACATATAGGCCCTAAGGGCTGAAAGAGGTAGGTTTCTTGCAAGGTAAACGTTAAACTGGAGCTGGAAAAATTGGCTAATACCCATATTGGTGAATTGTTTTAGATGGTTCATGGCTTCCTCCTTTGGTTTGGAACCCTTGGTATAGACGACCCGTTTTTTCCGATGGTTTGGATTCCCCCTTTTTGTCAATCCCAAATAAGAAAGACAGCAGGAAAAGTGCCAAAGATTACAATTAACCAAAATTAAAGTTGTGGCAGCATATTCCCGATATATATAGTTTATGTAATATATGAAAAAACATATTTTTTGAAGGGCTGGAGCCGGATTTATTCAAAAAATTTTCTAGTGGGCTCAGCGTGCCAAGGCACGTTGACGTTGTCGGTACATAAAATCAGAAATGGAAAAGCATAACAGCTGTTTAAATAGTCTTGCGATTATCCAGTATGTCAAGGAACTGGCGCCTGACAAGACGGGTATGCTGTTTAGCGGCCTGGATAAAGAATTGTATGGTATCGACGACAAGGAGTCATTTCTCTCGGATCCCAATAACTGGGTATCATCCACTGTTATGATGATACTTTATCGAAACGCAAAAAAGATCCTAGGGGATGAAAATATTGCCTACAACATAGGATACCATTCCGTAATGAAAAAGAGGTTCGGCTATGTCCAGAAGATACTGGTTTATGCCTTGGGGAGTCCCAAGAATATTTTGGGCTATGCCCAAAGAATCAATGACAAGTTCAACAGGACCAAAACTATCTCCCTGGTAAGCCTTGAGAAGAAGGATGCCGTGGTCAGGCTGCACTGGAACGAGGACATCGAACTGAACCGTGACTTCTGCCTTTTCAACAAGGGGATCTATTCCGCCATGCCTTCAATATGGGGTGGGGGCGCCTGCAGTATTGAAGAGCCCAAGTGTTTTTTCAAGGGCGCACCCTATTGCGAGTACCATATCTCATGGAAACCCCAGTCCAGATTCAGGAGCAAGGTCTTTCAGATCGTTGCACCCTGGAAGATAGCCAGGGAATCTGTCCGTGAGCTGGAAAAGGACAAGAAACTCCTCCAGGAAAAATATGAAAAGATCTATGCCCTGAACAAGGATCTGCAGGGCAAGATTGAACAGCTTTCAGCACTGCATGAAACAAGCACGGCCATACTGTCCACCCTTGATCTTACCGAGTTGCTCGACAGGGTGCTCAAGCGGATGATGGATATTGCAAGGCTCGAAAGGGCCGGTGTCTTCCTGGTGGATCAGGAAAGCCGAAAGCTAAGCCTTATTCATGCAGCCGGTGTAGACGAGGATACGCTTAAGAGGCTCAAGTGCTATCGCATCTCCATTGACAAGAAAAACAATATCATAGCAAGGGCTGCCCAGGCACAGAAACCCATCCTGGTGGAAGATGCGGGTTCACTGTCCCTCAACAGGAAAAATCCCCTGCTGGTGGCATTTCAGCCAAAGGCCTTTGTTATTGTACCCATGGCCGTAAGAGGGCAGGTGGTGGGAATCATGGTGGGAGACAATGCATCTGACAAGAACTTCATAAAGGAGATCGACAGGGATTTTCTCACCAGTTTTGCCAATCACATTGCCATGGCAATAGAAAATGCCAACCTGTACAAAAAAATCGAAACCTCTGAAAAGAAGCACAGGCAGATTGTTGAAAACATAAATGAAGGCATCATGATAATGAACGAGGAAGGGACTGTTATCTTCTCCAACATGAAGATGAACAGGCTCGTTGGCAAAGACGACCTGACAGGTTCGAGGATCTACGATTTCGTACCTGACAGGGATGAAAAAAGGAGGCTTCTTTCCCTCCTCATGGCCAACTATTCCGGCCTTCAGGCAAAGGAGGAAATCCTTTTTCATGCCACCGATGACAAGGACATCCCCGTTCTAATGAGCAGTGTCCCCATACAGGATCCCAATAATGGCAGCATGCTGGGTTGCCTGGCCGTGGTCACTGATCTTTCAAGCCAGAAGGAATTGGAGCGCAAACTCCTACAGGCCCAAAAGATGGAATCCATAGGCACCATGGCAGGAGGCATTGCTCACGATTTCAACAACATACTTACAGGCATTCTTGGGTTTACCTCTCTTTTAAAGGAAAAGGTGGCAGACAGGCCAGACCTGGCGCGTTTTGTAGAGATTATTGAAAACTCCAGCCTTCGCGCTGCAGCATTGGTTAAGAAGATGCTGGTTTTCAGCAGGGAAACCACTCCTCAGGAAGACGCGGTTTGCAATATCAACGATGTTATCGAGGAATCCTTGACCCTTTTGAAGAGTTCGTTCCCAAAGAACATCGGGCTGGAATTCGATCTGGCCGGGAATGTTTCGGAAATCAAATGTGATCCGTCCCAGCTTCAGCAAATCATCCTCAATCTGTGTATTAATGCCAGGGATGCCATGCCTCATGGCGGAAAGATCCGGATTTCTACTTCCCTGTGCCCCAAAGAAACGCTACCCGCATCTTTGAGGAATCGTTCCAGGGAAGAAAAATTTGTTAAACTGGAGGTTAACGATACGGGAACAGGAATTTCCCTGGAAATCATAGACAGGATTTTCGACCCGTTTTTCACCACCAAGGAGGTGGGCAAGGGTTCTGGCCTTGGCCTTGCCATGGTTTACGGTATCCTGGAGAGCCTGGGCGGAACCATTGACGTCAAGACCATTCCTGGCAGCGGGAGTTCTTTTGAGCTCTATTTCCCGATTGGCGAACCGGGTAAGGGCTCGATGAGAGATATTAAATCTGATGATAACTTGTCAGGAACCGGGACCATTTTGATAGTTGATGACGAGGAACTTATAAGGGATCTCGCTAGTGAAATTCTGCGTCAACATGGATACAGGACCATAATGGCCAAGAACGGAAGGGAGGCGGTTTCAATATATAAGTCCCTGTTTCCCGAAGTAAGCCTGGTCCTGATGGATGTGGTAATGCCCGAGATGGATGGAATAGAGGCCTCAAAAAAGATACTGGAGACAGACCCGGCTGCCAGAATACTTTTCAGCAGCGGCTACAGTTCCAGGGCAGACCTCTCGGAAATTCGCCAGGGCCTCAAGCCAGTCCTGTTGATAAAAAAACCATTCAGCCCGGACAAGCTGCTAAGGGCCGTTAGAAATTGCCTCAAGGCCCCTCTGTCGGATTACAGCATGACTGTTTAGTTCAGTACGTTCCATCCCCGGTTTCTCATGCAGGCTGAATAGGCTCGCCTGTACTTCTGGTCAGAGGAAAGGCCCCTGTAGGCACCTCCGCCTATGCCTCCTGCTGCTGCTCCAATTGCCGCCCCCTTGCCAGGATGCCCCAAAACGGCACCGATGGCTGCTCCTGCTGCTGCACCGATGGCACCACCTAGGAGGCCACCTTTAATGGTTTCTTCCGGGACATATCCAGCCGCCCGCTGCGCCAGCATTTTGCACTCGGCCAGATCCTGGGCATAGGAGCGGCGGGGCTGATAGGTATTGTAAACCGCGTGTCTGATATCTGGGCGGGTTGCGGGCCTAACGTGATGGACTTGATATGTTTGTCGTGATGTCTGATGCCTCTTCACCCTGGGTGTGTGGTGAGTTACCCTTTTGGCCGTGCTATGCCTTGGCATGGAATGTACCGTTTCCCGGGGGCTGTTTTCAACCGGCGGAATCCATTCGGAACGTGCAAGATATCCCAGCATGACGATTATGGCCAGTGCCATTACGAATATTGCACAGTCTTTGTTCATGGAATCCTCCTTTTTCAATTTTCAGTTGTTATTAAACTGAAAGGCCCCATAAAAAGGGGCCTTTCGTATTTATCTTTTATTTGTTCCAGTTGTCGCAGATTCCGTCTCCATCAGCATCCACGAAGTTGGGACCGGCTCCGGAACCGTACCTGTGCCCCTTATTGCGGCCCTTGCCCATGCCGGAGACGGGATTTCCATCCTTGTCAACCCGGCCTCTTTCCCAAGGGCTGCTGATTATGGCGTCAACTTCCTCCTGGGTAAGAAACTGGGCTTTGTAGGTAATGCCCAGACTGGCAAGCCGGGAACCGAAAGCCCTGAGATGGTTTCTTGATCCTTTTACAAGGTTCTGATAGACGGTAAGCACGTCTTCGTTGTCCGCTGTTTCCATAAGCTCTTCCAGGTCCTTGATGTCGAGATCCTCTATGGTTGCTCCCACAAGAAACGCATCCTGTATGCTAGAGGTGCCTTTTGCAGTCAGGCTGCTATAGAGCTCCTGCATCTCGGGTGAATTGAACTGACCAGGCCCCATACCGTCCACCGGGTCTTCCAGGCCGTATTTGTTCAGGATAGCGCCCACTGCATCCATGTGGCGCTGTTCAGACTTGGAAATGTTTGAGAACACCGGGTTCTGCCACAAATCGTACAGGTACATGTATACATCCCTGGCGAGCTTTTCCTCTTCCCTCATCTTGAGGAGGCCGTCCTTTTCCTGCTGGCTCAACTCCTCGTATGGAAGCTGGGATACAATAGTTCCTGGTCCGGCCATGAACTGACCTGCGCCGTTACTGCCACGGCCCTTGCCCTGGGCCATGGCAACACCTGCTGTCACGGCAATTATGCAGGCTACTGTAAGAATGGTCTTGATGGTTTTCATGTCTGTTTCTCCTTTTGGTAAGTCTTTTTTCTCCGTCCGTAAAAAATGGCCTTTTATTTCCGGCCGTGTCTGTGGCCGTGTCCCGACCCGTCACAGTTTCCCGCGCCGCCGAAGCCTGACTGGCCATTTGAGTGCATCTGGCCATACTTGTGGCCCTTTCCCTGTGCTCCGGAATAAAGGGATCTTTCTTCCGGCGTGGCATTTCTCATCTTTTCCATCCAGGCGTTTCTGAAGGCCTCTCTTTCTTCCTGGGATTTGTCCATCATTGTGCCTCTCATTTGGGAAAGCTCCTGGAGAGAATAACTGCTGTAATCTGCGGCAAGGGCTGGAATGGCTATAAATAGCGCCCCGGCTGCCAGCACGGTTCTAAGTGTTATCGATTTCATTTTGTATCACCTCCTGGGGTTTTTTGTATTTCAGGACTTTAACTACTCAAGGATCGTGCCACGTTTTTTTCTTGGAAAATTTTATTTAAAATCATCAAGTTAACGTCGGAAGCAACGGCGGACATCTTCAGGCAGTTCGACAAATGATTTCCGCTTCTCGACAATATTGTCGAAATTCAACAGGCCCTGGCGGCAGAAAACCCGAATAATGCTAAAATATTCGTGGTTTATGCGGCGGTTTCAACATGGTATCGTTTTTGCGGATGGAAATTCAGGACAACTCAAGGTGTCTGCCACGGCTGACCCTGTCCAGTCTGCATCCATAGGTTTAAAAATGAACCGGGAAGGACGTTACCTATATTAAAAGCAATGTGTAAAACATCTCTTTACAGGAATGAGATTAGATTTCAGATGCGCCTTCCGGGCTTTGCAACTGGAAAACACCCGTGGCACGCGGGCGCTTTCCTTGCTGGAGCCTTGCTCATCTGGCTGGCCCTCTTTTCAGGCGCATACGCATCTGAACTTCTTGCCGGCCAGGTAGTCCGTATAGATCCTGCAGACAAGACCATGGTCATCCGCGACATGGAAAGCGGCAAGGACATGACAGTCGCCTATGATTCCGGTTTTGAGGCGGCGGGGGTGCAAAAGGGTTCCAATATCAGAATGTGGATAAAACACGGCAAGGCCGGTTCTCTTGAGTTGGAGCGTGTGTGTCCGGGTCACGGCCACGACATGACCGGCATAAAGAAACGGCTTAGGAAGGCCGCCGGCTTCCGGGGGAGAGCAGGAAGACACGGCCATGGACGGGGACATGGAAGGTAGCGGCTGAGATGAGCGAGGAGCGTGGCGGTTCTCCCAAGTCTGGCTTTCCGAGTCTGTGGAAGGCCAATTTTGTAGCCTTTCTCGTGATATTTGCCGTGGCAGTGACCGTTGCGGTATGGCAGACAAGGTATCTAGACCGCATCTTCCTGGACGAGGCCAGGGACCATGCCAGGCTTGCAGCAGAAATAATCAGGCTTAATGCACAAAATGCCATCCAGGCCCGAAAGACCAGCAGGCAGATCATCTCTTCCTTCTTAAAAAGCCAGATAAGATTCATCAGGTACCTGCAGCACGTAGAGCCCTTTACCAGGGAGGAGCTTTCTGCATTTGCCCAGGAGGCCGGACTGAGCGGAATAAGCATAATGGAGAAAGGCTCCGGAAACCTGGTGGAGAGCAAATTCGGCTGGCTGCCCCGGCCTGCCGTATCTCTTTGCAATGCCGGGCCAGCCTTGAGGGAGGACCGGGAAAAGAGGATGTTTATTTTCGTAAGTCCCTTCGGCCCCGGGGATCAGGTATGCGTTATTGCCGGAATCGATGCCTCCCAGGTCATGGCCATCCAGGAGAGGATAGGCCTTGAAAATACCCTTCGGGAGATATCCCATCTTGCCGGGGTAAAATTCGTAAGGCTGACAGACAGGGAATCGGCTTGCGTAGAGGCAAATGGCTGGGGATGCCCGGAAAAATGCGATAAAAAACAGGATGTCGCCTACTACGATAGCGACTCCGGACCTGTAGTCCGGGTGCAGTTTGACCTGGGAGAACAAGTCCTGATCCTGGGAATGGATGCAGGCTCCCTCAGGGCGAAACAACGTAATATCTGGATGCTCCTCTTCTTTTTCAGCCTGATATTGGTGGCCACTGGAGGAATAGTCACCTGGCTGCTTTACAGGCACCAGGCCGCTTATGTCTCGAAGATGAGGGAATACGAGGAACAGCTTTTCCGGGAAAGGCACGAGGCAAGCCTTGGCCGCTCGGCTGCAACCATTGCCCACGAGATAAGAAATCCCCTAAACAGCGTGTCCATGGGTATACAGAGATTGCTCATGGACAAGAAGGGCTTGCCCGAAATGCACAGGAAGCTTCTGGGGCTCATACAAGGCGAACTTGCAAGGACGGAAAGGATAATTTCAGGATTGCTTTCCTACGCACGGCCACTCAAGCCCGAAATCCGGCCGGTTTTTATCTCGCATATCCTGAGGGAGGCCCTTGCGAATATCGAGGGCAGGGAAAAATTCCAGGGTATAGGAATCGACTTCAGGATCATAAGGGAGGTCCTGGTTGAGGCAGATCCCGACCTTGCGCTCCAGCTCTTTGAAAACCTCCTCTCAAATGCCCTGGACGCACAGCCGGAAGGTGAGGCCATAATCATTGAACTGGCAGTGGAAAACGGTTTCCAGGTCGCAAGGATAGCCAATGGTGGCAATCTTCCCTCCAGAGAGGAGCTTGATCAGATCTTCGAGCCGTACTTCACCCTTAAGACCAGGGGCACGGGCCTTGGTCTTTCAATATGCCAGCGGATAATGGCGGCTCACAACGGATTTATCAGGGCCAGGGTTGAATCTGGCAGTTTTGTGGTGGAAACAGGCTTTCCAGCAAAGGCAGGAAGGAGGCGGGACGGGACCAAATGAAGATTCTAATCGTGGACGATGAGCCGATCCAGAGGAGTATTATAGCGCAGTTCCTGGAGGAAAAGGGCTTCAGTGCCCTGGAGGCAGAAGGTGGCAGGCAGGCACTGGAACTTTTCAGAAAGGAGTTCATCCCTCTGGTTCTGCTCGATCACAGGATGCCTGACATGAATGGCGACCTGGTCCTTCAGGAACTCAAGAAGATCAATCCCCTGGTCCAGGTCATCATGATCACTGCATACGGGGCAGTGGATACCGCCGTCAAGGTAATGAAGCTCGGGGCTTCAGACTTCCTGGAAAAGCCAGTGGACCTGGAGCAGCTTCTTGAAAAGGTGGAGGCTGCCATGAACAGGATAGAGACAGAGGCAGACCTCCAGGAGGTGAGCAGTGAGATTGAAGAAGGCCAGATCCCCCTGACATTCATAGGGAAAAGCGCCGCCATGAAGGAGGCAGTCTCCACTGCAAGGCGTGTTGCAGCCACTCCGTGGCCAGTATTGATTTACGGGGAGACCGGAACCGGCAAGGAACTCATGGCCCGGCTCGTTCACGAGCTCAGCCCCAGGAAAGACGCGGAATTTGTTGAAGTCAACTGTGCCGCCATTCCCGAGAACCTTTTTGAAAGTGAACTCTTTGGCCATAAGAAGGGGGCCTTTACAGGGGCCTCCAGGGATAAAAGGGGGCTTTTCGAATTTGCCCAGGGAGGCACCCTGTTCCTGGACGAGATAGGAGAGCTGCCGGAACATCTCCAGGCCAAGCTTCTGAGGGTCCTGCAGGAAAAGAAGATGACGCCTGTCGGTGCGCTAAGGCCCGTTGAGGTGGACGTTCGGATTATTGCAGCCACCAACAGGAACCTGAAGAAGATGGCGGAAAACGGGGAGTTCAGGCAGGACCTATATTTCCGGCTGAATGTCTTTGAGATCCACCTGCCGCCGCTTCGCGAGCGGAAAGATGATATCCCGGACCTGGTTCATCTCTTCCTGGAAAAGTACCAGTCAAGGCCGGTTCGTATTGCCCATGAGGCTATGGACAGGCTGGTGAAAAACAGCTGGCCCGGAAACGTGAGGGAACTGGAGCACATGATTCAACGGCTGGTCACCCTCTGCCGAGGAAATGTAATAAAGGCCTCGGACATTCCCTTTGATCCCTTTGCGGAAGACCAGGCCAACATGAACCTCGAGGCAAAGCTCAGGCAGGTGGAAAAAGAGGAAATCCTCAAGGCATTAAAGGCCAGGGACTGGGTGCAGACCAGGGCTGCCGAGCTCCTTGGCATAAGCGAGAGGGTTTTGAGATACAAGATGAAAAAATACGGCATTAAAAACGAAAGACAGGGGTGAGATGGCAGAGGGGCACAGGCAGCGGCTCAGGGACAGGTTCCTGAAATACGGCCTTGATTCCTTCACTGACGAAGAGATAATAGAAGTGCTCCTTGCCATGGGTACGCCCAGAAAAGACTGCAAGGCCCAGGCAAGGGAGCTCTGCAGGCGTTTTGGCTCCCTGGCCATGGTTCTTGAGGCCGACCCCAAGGAACTCCAGGAGGTCAAGGGAGTAGGGCCTAACAACGCATTTGCCGTAAAGTTCATACACGAATCGGCCAGGAGGTTTCTGCGGCAGCGGCTGAAGTCCCGGCCGCGGATCCATTCCGCCAGGGACATGACGGATTATCTGTCCCATGCCCTTTCCTTCAGGGAAAGGGAGATATTCGTTGCCGTATTTCTGGATTCAAAGAACGGGGTGATAGACCTTGAGGAACTCTTTGCAGGCACTGCAAACGTCACGGCAGTTTATCCCAGGGAGGTCATGAGAAAGGCGCTTTTGAAAAATGCCACTGCCCTGATATGCGCACACAATCACCCCTCCGGCTCCCTGGAGCCTTCCGAGGCCGACAGGCTCATAACCCGGCAGCTCATCCAGGCCTCGGAACTCCTGGGAATCAGGATGCTGGATCACATAATCATCGGGGGGCCGTCGGAATATTTCAGCTTTTCGGAAAACGGGCTCATGAACCCGGGAAGGCCAGGCAAGAATGACTGATTTTTCTGAAAATAGGGCAGAAATTTTCATGAGGCAGGCCATCTTGCAGGCCCTCAGGGCCTGGAAGAAGGGCGAGGTGCCTGTAGGTGCCGTGCTGGTGTCGAAAAAAGGAGATATCATCTCCGAGGCCCATAACTGCCCCATATCCATGGATGATCCCACGGCCCATGCAGAGATCCTGGCCCTTAGGCAGGCTGCTGCAAGGCTGGGAAATTACCGCCTCCCTGACACATGGATGTTCACAACCCTTGAGCCCTGTATCATGTGCGCCGGGGCCCTGGTGTGGGCCAGGGTGGAAGGCGTGGTCTGTGGCGCCAGGGATCCAAGGTCCGGTGCCCTGGGCTCGGTGCTGCACATTAATGAAGTGGCTGGTCTCAACCACCGGATTAAGGTCGGGAAAGGAATCCTTGAAGAGGAGTGCTCCAGGATCCTGAGGGATTTTTTCAAGAGACGAAGGTAAAAGAAAGCATTTTTTCAATCTCCTCCTTACCCACTCTCCGTTTTTTTCAAAAGAACCAAAATCATCTTTGTTGAGGCACGTACTTAGCCTCCTTATCGGGGTTGCAGGTCCATGTCTTGTGATTTTAATATTTTTCATGATATAATAATAAAAAGTTAATTTTTTGTTTAGTTATTTTTTTGGTGACGGAGACAAGAAAGCCCCCAGATAATCCTTGTACTTCAAGGTTATCAGTGGCTGACCAGCAAGAGGAGGAAAAGGATATGGCACTTGCAATAGACGGCAGGTATGGACTGGGCTGGTTGAGAGATTACCCGGATTTCAGGGATTACACCCTTGACCATGAAGAAATAAAACCCCTGGCCAAAAAGCTCGGCCTTTCAGGCCCTTCTTCCAGGAAGGGTGTGCCGGCCTCCACTGATCTCAGAAAGTGGTGCCCGCCTGTAGAGGACCAGGGAAGCCTTGGTTCATGTACGGCAAACGCGGCGGTTGGATTACTTGAATATTACGAAAGAAGGGCTTTTGGAAAACATATAAATGCTTCCAGGCTGTTTCTCTACAAGGCCACCAGAAATCTGCTGCACTGGACAGGGGATACAGGTGCATTCCTGAGAAGCACCATGGGGGCAATGGTGCTTTTTGGCTGCCCTCCAGAGGAATACTGGCCCTATGATATTTCCGATTTTGACAGGGAACCAACACCCTTCTGTTATGCATTCGCCCAGAATTTCCAGGCCATACGCTACTTCCGCCTGGACCCCCCGGGCACATCCAAGAAAACAGTGCTTGGCAGGATAAAGACCCTCATGAGATATGGATTGCCATCTATGTTCGGCTTTACAGTCTTCAGTTCCATACGCCAGGCATCCGATGACGGCATGATCCCGTATCCCGCACCGGGAGAAAAGATAGATGGTGGCCATGCAGTAGTGGCCGTGGGATATGACAATGCCAAAAAGATCAAGAATACCCTAAGCGGCAAGGAAACCAAGGGGGCGCTGCTCATTAGAAATTCCTGGGGCCCTTCCTGGGGAGACCAGGGTTACGGCTGGCTGCCTTATGAATACGTCCTTCAGGGGCTTGCCGTTGATTGGTGGACCCTTTTCAAAAACGAATGGGTGGATACCGGGAGGTTCAAACAGTAGGGGGATTTCATTGAAAAGGCTGCTCCTCTTGTTGATATGCGCCTTCTGCATCTTGAGCGCGCCTCCTTGGGTCCAGGGCCAGCCACCAGCCTGCACCCTGGATTTTGAAACCGGTACTCTTGACGGATGGCAGGCCAGTGGGCGCGCCTTTCATTTTCAGCCCACCCTTGGAGATAACCCTGCCAGGAGGCACAGGGGGCAGCCCTCCAACCACCAGGGCAGCTACTGGATAGGGACTTACGAAAAATACCAGGGCAGGCCTGGCCAGAGGCCCGGAGACATCCAGGGCGACGCTCCAAGGGGTGAACTTTCATCCCCCGTATTTGTGATACCATCCGGCTCCCTCAGCTTTCTGGTAGGGGGTGGAAGTTCACCGGATACCAGGGTGGAACTCGATATTTTGAACGACAGAGATGACGTGGGCTACAGCACTGCCTACCAGGTATCGGGCATGAATACCGAGACAATGCGCAGGGTGGAATGGGACCTCGACCCATATTCGGGAAAACGTGGAATGATCCGCATAATAGATAACTCTTCAGGAGGTTGGGGGCACATCAACGCGGATGATTTCAGGTTCATCCAGAAGATCCACCCCTCCATCCCGCACCCGGCAGTCTCTATTTCACCACCTTCACTGACGGTTCGAAGGGGGGAAGAGGCCGTTTTCAGGGCCAGACTGACCGTCAGCAACACGAAGTACCGCTTCTCTTGGCGAGGCCCCGGAGGAAGCCACGCACAGGGGCCGGTCTTCAGGATAGACACGTCAAGCCTTTCTCCCGGCAGGTACGGAGTGGGCCTTATGGCACGCTCCCCTGCCATTACCGCGGCGCAAGAGGTTCTCAAGGCCAAGGCCGTCCTGGAGGTCCTTCCTCCGCCAGTTACCTTTCGTCTCAGTTTGCAGGTTGATCCCCGGCAAGCAGGGGAAAACAGCCTGGTAAATCTCCGGGCAAACCTTACCCCTTACAGCCGGGATGCCCGGTTCTTTTTTTATTTTGGAGACGGTGGCTCATCGGGCTGGATAAAGAAAAACAGCACGAGCCACAGGTACCGCGTGCCTGGCCATTATACGGCAAAGGCCTCTGCACGGCCTGGGAATGACAAGATGGTTGAAAGCAACATGGTTCCTGTCATTGTCAGGCCGGCAAATTACCGGCTTTTACTGAAAACGGATAAACACGCGGTGCAGGCGGGCGAAACCGTCACCATCATGGGGAGGCTCCAGCCAAAAAATCCGGGAGCGAACTACCGGTTGCTGATTGACGGGGCGGCTGTTTCAGCCTTACGGCCAGAATGCTTGTTCCGCCACCCCTTTACCAGGCCTGGAGTTCACTTGGTTCAACTAGAAGCTCTACTGGGCAACAGAACGGTAAGAAGCAACACCGCCGAGATCCGGGTACGTGAAACGTTTAGGGTCATGCTTTCTGCAAACCCTTACCGGACTGAAGCAGGCAGAAAAGTTCATTTCACGGCAAAGGCCCTGCCGCAAGGCCCTTCCCTCGAATACATCTTTTCATTTGGAGACGGAGTCCAGAAGAACAACGGAAACAGTCCGGGCGTGGTCCACGCATACGAAAAGCAGGGTGTTTACCAGGCGGTGGTCAAGGTGCTTTCGGGAGGAGAAGAGGTTGCAGAAAGTAAACCTGTAAGGATTGAAGTGAAAAAGAAGCCACCTCCTGTCATCAGGGTGGGTTTAAAGGTTGAACCGTCTTCGGTTGCAGTGGGGGAACCTGTCAGGTTCGATGCATCCTTACAGCCCGAAGACGTGAAAGCCGAGTACTGTTTCTTTTTTGGAGACGGGAACTCAAAATGTAGCCTCCTCGCTCCCGGCACGGACTATTCCTACGACCAACCGGGAAGATATCTTGCACATGCAGAGGTCAGGGAAAACCGTCGGATTCTGGCAAAGAGCCAACAGGTCCTTGTGACCGTAAACCCAGGGCCGGGGCCACACCTGAACGTCCTGATAAAGTCAGACAAGGATTCAACCCTGGTTGGCCAGGAGGTAGTTTTTACTGCTGAAACAGCACCGAGAAGGGCAAACGTGCTCTTTTCTTTTGTCTTCGGAGACGAAGAATTCAAAGAAGAGAAAAGCTGGTCGCCGGATTCATCTGCAAGCCATTCATACAGGAGGCCTGGTGTATACAGGGTGAAGGCCCTTGCCAGAGGCCCGGAAGGAAAAATTTTCGAATCCCAGGAGCTGGACATAATCGTAAAAGAGCCTCCAGCGCCGCCTGCCAAACCGCCTACCAGGCAGCCTACCGCAAATGATTGGCCGTTCTGGGCTGCTGCAGCCCTTTTGCTGGGGGTATTCTATGGCATCTTCAAGATAATGAAAAAAAAGGCCGGATCTGAAAGAGGGAAACCAACCGGGACTCTATCCGGTGCGAGGGTAAGGATAAATAAAGATCCTGGAACCCAGGAGATATACTGTGACAACACACTGGTGAAAGGCCCTGAGACAAAAATACTGCCGGTGACAGACTCCGGCGTTCAGGAAATAGAAGACATATAAATCCTGGCCCCTGGAACCTGCTGGGCAAAATTGCATAAAAAAGGTTAGCATACCATGGAAAACACCAGTCATATCTCTCTAACGGTCCTTTTTGGAGACGAAATCGGTTCCCTTGGCAGGAAGTTTGCGGGCCTTGAGGCACTTGATAGCGTCTTGCTTTTGAAAGACACCTTTCTTGAAAGGGTGAAGGACATAAAGTGGACGGATATCTTTTCCGAGGCGTCGGAGGCCGCTGGCCGTCTTCTTGACATCAAGCTGGAGGACATCCTGGTGAATGCCTGGAAGAAACACCAGGAGATCAAAAAGTACAGTGACAGGGAAAAATATCCGCCAGAGGAAACAATCCTGTGCCCACTGGGCCATCACAGAATCAAATCTGTCCATCACCCTTATCTTGAGATCTACGTAAACGACAACCCCATAGGAAGAATGGTTTTCGACCTGATACTCCAATTCGACCTTGAGGGGTTTATCCTCAAGATAAGGGACGCAAAGATAATCGAGATCCTGGCTGGAAGATGCAAGGGTTCCGGTACATTCAAGTATGGAGAGGCGATACTCCTGAAAAAGGAAAGCCGGAAGATCCCTATCCCGGGGCACATTGCCCTTGGAAACGGGGTACCCATCGTATAGTAAAGATCGACGGGCAAGAGGGGGCCTGAAAGGGCCTTGGAAACAGGAATCCGCCCTTACAGCTTCTATGGGCCTGCTTTCCTGTCTCCGAAAAGCCTCCCCTGCCGCCTTGCCTCGCCAAAGAATCTGTAACAGGCCAATTTCATTTGTGGCTGCTATCTGAAGAAAGGTTGGAACTTTTTCCTGACATCTTTCAAAACGGCCCGCCTAAGGCACCGTTTTCGACAACAATGTCGAGCCCGCACAGGCATTTGTCGAACATCCCCGGATTTAACCGATTACCCCATTCATATTACTTGCTGTTATTATTGAATTTTTCTTCTTGATAGAAGGTGGCATGCTACTTGTAATGGTTATAGTCAACCGGCCGGTAAAAAAACGAGTATCAGGAGGAATTGATTAATGAAATACGCAAAATCTATGATGATGTTTTACCTTGCAGCCATGCTTGTCCTTGTTGCAGCACCAACGGTCTTTGCCGGAAACGGACAGGGTGCCATGGATGGTAGCGGCCCCTTGATGAATATCACAGACGGAGTACCAGTTGAGGTTTCCGGAGTTGTTAGTGAAATCGGAATACAAGGGGCCGGCATGTCAGTTGATACAGGTTCTGAAATCGTCACCGTATTCGGTATCGGACCCCAGAAATACTGGGATGCTGCAGGCGTTGCACGCCCAGAGGTGGGAGAGGAAGTGACAGTGAGCGGATACGAGGTCACACTTTCAGATGGCACCACCAGGATCATTGCTGCAGCCATAACCGTGGGCGGCGAGACCATTACACTGCGCGATGCGACCACCGGGGCTCCCCTGTGGAGGGGCATGAAAGGAAACGGCGCAGGCCAGGGCAATATGGCCAAGAACCGGGCGGGTCTCTAGGCCATATTGAGGTAATTTCTTACAGAAAAAAACCCATCAAGTCCCAAACCCTCCCCGGCCTGCAAAATGGGCCGGGGTTTTTTTTGGACATGGTGCCGAAGGCTTCGCCTGGCGGGTGCGTCCAGTACCTAGAAGGTTATTCCCCCTATCAGCCTCAGGGCCGAGACATTTGGTTCATGGTCAAGGTCCACGGTTTCATATGTCCCGGTAAAATAAAGGCCGCAGTCATGCTTGTAGGAGATCCTGAGCCCTATCATGGACATGTAGTCCTGGGGATCCCCGGATGCAGTTTCCGAATAGTCTGAGTCAAGGTCAAAATAGGTGAACCTGGTGCCGAACCAGAGGCCTTTCATGCCCATGTCAGAAAAGTCATAGCCTACCTGGACCTTGTAGCTGTTGGTATGTCTCAGGGAACCTGCCTCGAAGAAGTGGAATATCATTCCATTTGCAAAATAGGGATAGCCTCCCCATGCCCCCAGGGTTTCGCCAGTACCCGGACCATCTGTATAGAAACTCATGCCGGTGGCAAAGTCCAGGCCGCAGTCAAACGATCCGTCCAGCCTGAAAGATACGATGCTGTAATCTATTTCCGAAAAATCATTATGGGAAAGGTCTCCCACCTCCTTGAAATTTATGAACTGGGCACCGGCATCATATTTGAGCTTGCTGAACCTGCTGGTGAAATCGTATTGCACGAAAAAGGTATTGTAGAGGTCCGTGGCATAGTATTCCCAGACCTGCAGGTTATGATGTTCATCGCTGTACTGGAAGGCGCCGGTAAAGATGCCGCTGTCATCGGCATTTTTCTTGTCTTCGTCCGATACATAGCTTGCATCGGACATGGAACGGAAATTTGCCCCGTCCGAGGCACTGTCCCACGGGCCTGCCATCTTGTAAAAATAACCGAAGGCGAAGAGCACATTTTTGAACATCCTGTTTACGTAATAGGCGGCCTGGAAAGAGTTGGCCAGGAGATACCAGTCATCTGCATCCACCATGGGGGTGGATATCTCCTTGGCCCCTGCCACCACCTGGTTGCCCTTGTAGGTATATGAAAGATACGCCTCCTGCAAGATGGCATAGGGGTCCATGTTGTCGCCGTAGGCGAAGTTTCTGGCCTCCCATTTTTTCTTGTTTATACCGAAATCAGTAACCCCCGCACCTGTAACCTTTGCATAGAGCCCGTGAAATTCAGGGGTCTGCAGGGATATCTTGGGGATGAAATAGTAACCGTGGGAATCCAGGTGGCCCTTGTTGACGGTGGGGTCCGGATGGCTGGGAGAGTTGCCATAGTCGTAACTGACCCAGCCTGTCCGCATGTCTCCGGAAAACTTCCATCCCTTTGGCAGCCTCAAACCCCCGGGTTCTTTGTGCTGTACCGTCTCAAAGCCGTGATCGCTGTCAATGGTGTCGTTTTGGGTGGCGTCTATCTTTTCGGCTGCATGGACAAGGGCGCCAGAACATCCGAAGATAGCGACAACGGCCAATAGGAAGAGATGCTTCATGCTGTTGTCTCCTCCTACCGGGCGTATGGGTTAAGTCCCAGTTTGTTGATAATATAGATAATGGCCTCTTGTCCCCGGACACTGTTTCCGAACTTGTCCAGAGGCGGGGAAACCACTCCTATGGCAAGCCTGCCGGGGATGACAGCCAGCATTCCTCCGCCTACCCCGCTCTTGGCAGGAGCCCCTGTTGAATAAAGCCAATCCCCGGCATTGTCATAAAGCCCTGCAGTGGCCATGATTGCCAGAAGACCCGGTACGGATTTCTTGTCCAGCAGCCGTTTCCCCGTAACGGGATTTACCCCGTGGTTGGCAAGGGTCGCACCCATGATTGCCAGATCGTGGGATGTAACATTTACCGAACACTGCCGGGTGTATACTGTTGTCGCCTCGATCGGATCGGAACCCATGCGCCCGTAAGCGTCAAGCAGCTTGGCAATGGCCTGGTTGCGCTTGTTGTCATACAGTTCTGACCGGTAAACCTCGTGGTTGAACGTGAGACGATGCCCCGCATAGGCATCCATGTTGGCCTTGATTTTTTCCCAACGGTTTTCCGGACTTGTGGCTGAAACCCAGCTGGTTGCCTGGATGGCACCCGCGTTTACAAAGGGGTTGCTGGCACTGCCGCCATGCAGCTCGATGGCCAGGATGGAATTGAACGGAAGGCCCGTGGCGTTCACTCCAATCTTTTTTCGGACAAAATCGCCCCCCTTTTCCTTCATGACCAGCGAGGCAGTGAAGACCTTGGAAATCGACTGTATGGATACGGCTGCCTTTGTATCCCCGGCCTCAAAAACCTTTCCGTCTGCCGTTGCCACCGTGATACCAAAGATCTTTGGATCCACCTTGGCAAGGGCCTTGATATAGTCGGCATTTTCCCCGCGGTTATCATTTCTGTAGGTTTCGTATGCCTCAACCACCACCTTCTGGATTTCAGCATCAGAAATGAATTTGAATGATGAGACGTCCCTTGCACAAGCATTTGCCATAAAAAACAGGCTCAAGACCAGGGCCATAAGTGCCAGCCGACACAGGCGAGACGTCCTGGGGCAAATGTGGTTGTTTTTCATGTTCCCCTCCCCCTCCCGATTTTTTAATTTCGAAATTTCCTCCAGTGTATAACCAACCGTGCCTTTTTTAAACACTGGTACACGTGTGCCAAAAAATTGTCCCTTTATCCAGTGGTTTTATTGCACCCCGAAAATAAGCCTGGAAGTATAAGCGATATCTCGGTGGTTATTTTTTCCTGCGCCTCGCCCTGGAACAAAATTCATGATTTCATAGATACCTCAAAAGGGAACCTCCAACAGGAGAATAGAAAATGATTAAAACAGGAAAAACACATGGAATAAAAATGGAGCTGGTCTCGATAGTCCTCCTGGCAACATGCATGTTGTGGCTTGCAGGATGTGATCTTACCGGGTTCAGTTCCAATCCGGCAAAGAGGCTCATAAAAAGCAAGTGTTCAGCCTGCCACAGTACCAAAAGGATTTACGAGGTACACCGGTCCGGGGAAGACTGGCAGCAAATAGTCCATCGCATGGTAAGGCACGGGGCGCAACTTTCCACAGACGAGAAGGAACAGATACTGGACTATCTAGGAAAGTAAACTTTCTGCCAGTTAAGAACCTTGTGGAAGCAGCGGCACAGGTGCAAGACCTGCACCGCCCCGCCGCTTCCCGAATTTGTTGACGTGGCCTATATTTCTATCTCTTCCCAGTGTGCCTGGATTTTTTTCAAAAGGTCCAGGCCTTCCAGGAGGGTTTTCCCGGCGCTTGTAAGCCTGTCCGACTTGATATACATCAGCTTTCTCATGCCGAGAATGGTTTCGCTGACGGTTTCCGTATCAAGCCCGCACGCCCTTTCTGCCTCCTTCCAGTTTATTTTGTTACCCTCGAGGTTATCTGCTGCAGCTGCAAGAATCCTGAGCATTGGAGGGGTGACATGGAACTCCATGCCCTCTGGCACAACGGACATGGCCCTTTTGAACGACTCCCCGGCATCTGATATCCTGCAAAGCCCCCCTGGAAGGATATCCACCAGGCCGTAACCTGCAAGCCTGTCAACTGCCGCCATGACATCTTCCCTGTCCAGGTCAGGAAGCAGGTCCGATATCTGGGTGACGAACATGCCCCTCCAAAACGGCAGCACATTCATGACCTTTCTCTGGGTGGAGTCAACCAGGGGAAGGCGATTTATGTTACAGGCCATCTGGGCAAACAGCCGTCCGGACTTGGTGGGAAATCCCTTTCCTACCAGTCCGTTCTTTTCGGCAATCTCTATCCATTGATCATCCGGGGACAGGTTTTCCGCCCTGGTGGTGGTAATTGCCAGAACGGCCATGGCCGGAACAGCCGTTAGACGGTGCTGCCTTCGATCATCCAGTATGCGCCTTCCCAGGGAAGTCAGTCTGTAGACCTGCCTGCCCTTTCCGGAGTACTCGGGTTTTACCAGACCATAGCTTTCCAGGACCATAAGGGCCCTATGGGTGTCGGGCCTCTTGACCCCCCTGTGCTCCATGAATTCCTTGATCTTCTTTATGTGGGGCATTATTTCCGGATTATCCCTGTTTTTCTCCCACAGTTCACTGATGGCCTCTAGTACCGAGAAATCAGTCCCGTCAAGAGAAACCGAAGGGATGAACTCCACGGGCTCCAGGTATAATAGGCGCGCTGCATGCCTCAGGTGCCTCCCGGCAGGCAACAGGTTTCCGCTGCTGTCCATGGCTCCTGCTGCCTGGAGTTTCTCTCTTGTTTCCTGGCCAGGGTTGTCCTTCAGTGAAGAAATCAGGAGCTCGTCATCCAGAACAGGGCTGGGTGACAACCCCTTGACAAGGGCAGCCCTTATCTGCTGGCCAGCCCCTGTCAGGGAATAACTGTGCCCCCTTGGCAGGGAAAACGTGATAAGCCTCATGGCTTCAAGCTCGTAAATCTCTTCCCTGGAAAAGGGAAGCAGGGATTTCTTGCCCGGCCCCGGAGGGCAATGCCTGAGCTTTTCCATAACGGCAGGCGTTAGAGAGATCTTGGGCATAGCGCTGTCATAGGCTTCCAGGATGGATTCCGCCACCGGAAGAAGCCTGCCGTCCCTGGCCATGCCTCTTTCCTCGAGCTCTGCTGCTATCTCTGGCTGTTTCCCGAGTTCTCCCTGGGCCTGCCTGGCAATTTCAATCCCGGAGATGATTTCAGAGCCTATAAACTTGAAATTGTCTGGCCAGTCCTGGAAAATTCCCGTCTTTTCCATGCATTCATCCAGGGCTTCGCTCACGATATGCCCCGGCTGGGTGAGCACGTAGCCGTCATCGGTTTCCTCTGTAAGCCCCGACAGTTCCAGGTGCACGAGATATTCAAGGTCTTTTTCAGTAAGGTCATCTGCAGCCCTGTCCAGTTCAAGGCCCTCTGCCCACTTGTGCTTCAGCTTTGATATAAGTACGGCATGTCGTCTGGTTATGATCATGGAGATCTCCTCCTCTTTTTTGGATTTCGGCTTGAGCGGGCATCCCGGAAAACGGAACACCCGGCCTGTTACAGAAATAAGCACTCGCTGGCACATGTCCATACCCGGAGGGAAAAATTAAAGAAATTCCGCTTATTATGAAATCAGGGAGTCCCTGGAAAGGTTAGAGCTAAGCAGGACTTTTACCTGCTCCAGGGAGAAAATTGCCGATTTGAAAGACTTTTGCATTTCAACAAGCCTCGGGATGAGCCAGGGCCTGGAGAGAAGGGTGATTGTAAACCGCGCAAAGCTGATATGGCCCGTCTCACTCAGGCATGAGGTTATGGCCTTCGGAATCGTTTGGGACTGGCTGTCGGTGATTGCCTTTACTACAAAACAAGGCAGGCGGGATCTCTTGCAAACCTCGGCCATGGCAAAGGCCTCCATGTCTACTGCAATTGCCCCTGAAGCCCTGAAAAGGGCAATCTTGGCCTCCGGGCTGTCAACAGTCTCACTGCTCGTGACCAGGAGACCTTTTTTAAAGTCCACGCCCAGTGAGCCAAGAAGGTTATCCAGGACCTGTTTTACAGGGCTTGCCAGCCCGATCTTTTCAGCCTGGTCGGTAACTTCGCCGGGGATCACCAGGTCTCCTGATGCTAGGTCCGGTGCCAGGGCCCCGGCAACCCCCATGTTTATTAAAAAAAGGGGGTTGCTTCTGAGAAGGAATTTAGTGGCAGCGGCCGCACGGGCCTTGCCCTGGCCACTGACAGCGATCATGACCAGGAAATCGCGGAACCTTTCCACCTTGACTGGAAACATGCCTGAACGGCTCCAGCCAAGTTTTCCGAAAAGGGCATGGGCCTCCTGGGGAAGGGCGACCAGTATGCCTATCAAGTGCTCTTTCACTGGGTGAGGCCCTGAGTAGCCGCCGGATGCTTATGGGGAAAGCTGGCAGTTAGGGGCCAGGCTATTTCTTGATCTGTTTTTGCCTGTACTGGTAATAGGCCTGTCTTATGGAAACATAGGGGTCAATGGCGGTTTCCTTGAAGCTTTCATATTCGCCGAGCCTCAGGGACACGTCATTGATTTTTTCCCCGGCGTTTTTCCCAAGGATTTCCCAGAAACCCAGAAAATAATTTGGCGGATTCATGTAACCGTCTGCGGCCAGGCCGACTCCATCCCTTACCGTGGTCGGGCCGATAAATGGAATTACCAGGTAAGGCCCGTTGCCAAGGCCGTAGACCGCCAAGGTCTGGCCAAAATCTTCCTGGCTCTTTTCCACCTTGTAATTGTGGAATGCAGCATCCCTGAAGCCGAGATACCCGCTGGTGGTGTTGATGATAAAACGTGCTATCTCCTTCCAGAAGCCGGCAAACTTGCCCTGGAGCAGGCAGTTGCCGGCCCTTACAGGGGTATAAACATTTGAGAAGAAATTTTTGAGCCCTATCCTGGCTGGCTCTGGAAGTACCTTGTTGTAGGCCTGGCAGATGGGTTTTATTCCCCAGAAGTAGAGCTTGTCATTAAAGTGGTAAAAGACACGGTTTACAGGCTCCAGAGGATCCGAGAGGTCAGAGGTGCCGGTTTCGCCTGTCCATTCCTCGAGGTAGGAATCGTCTTCTTCCATGTTCAATGCCTGGGCCTGATCAGCGCCATGGCTGGCCTGGTGGTCGGTTTTCTGTTCACCTGCAAAGAGGTTTGAGGAGCCGGCATACACGAAAAAGAAAACAAACAAAAAAAACGCTGGTAACACCTCATATTTTTTCATATCTTTCCCCATTTATAAAAAATCAACCTGGATAACCTTTACTGAATTCTCGTTCAGTTCAGTCAATGATATTATGAACCAGGGTTATGGGCAAGTGCGTTTTTCCCCGGAACCCTGCTCTTTTATCGGCCTGTTTTTGGAAAAGGATTACACCTGGCTGATTTTTTAATATATTTGTTTTCCATTCATCTCCTCCGGGAAACCTTAAAAAATCAGGGCGGGATGGACTTGTAAAAACCAGTTGTCATCTTTTTGTTTCATGGGTAACCGGGTCGGTTGATCCCTGAAAAGGAGTATTTTTATCAGTCATGAAAACATTAGTCACCGGTGCAACGGGATTTGTAGGCTCTGCGGTAGCCCGGCTTCTCCTGGAGGAGGGGTTTTCGGTCAGGGCCCTGGTAAGGAGCAGCAGCAATCTTTCCAACCTCGAGGGAATCGAAGTGGACGTGGTCCAGGGAGACCTGACCGACCGGAAAAGCCTTCGAAAGGCCCTTAAAGGCTGCAGATACCTGTTTCACGTGGCGGCGGACTACAGGCTCTGGGTCCCAAGGCCTGGAGAGATCTACAGAAACAACGTGGAAGGGACCGTGAATGTCATGGAGGCAGCCATGGAGGAGGGAGTGGAAAGGGTCGTCTATACCAGCAGTGTGGCAACCCTGGGCCTCCATCCTGACGGCACCCCGGCAGATGAAGACACACCTGTAACCCTGTCTGACATGATCGGCCATTACAAGAGATCAAAGTTCCTGGCAGAAGAGGCGGTGCGGAAGCTTGCAAGGGAAAAGGGGCTGGACGTGGTCATAGTGAATCCTTCAACCCCGGCAGGCCCCAGGGACATCAAGCCCACACCCACTGGAAGGATGATACTCGAGGCCGCCCAGGGGAAAATGCCGGCGTATGTTGATACCGGGCTGAACATTGTCCATGTGGACGACGTGGCAATGGGGCATCTGTTGGCATTCAAAAAGGGAAAGACCGGGGAAAGGTACATCCTTGGCGCCGAGAACATGACCCTCAGGCAGATCCTGGAAAAAATCGCTGAAATTGCAGGCAGGACCCCGCCAAGGATCAGCCTGCCCCACAACCTGATCTTGCCGGTTGCCCATGTTGCCGAGGCACTGGCCCGCATTACTGGAAGGGAACCCATGGTTACGGTTGACGGGGTAAGGCTTGCCAGGAAAAAGATGTTCTTTTCTACGGAAAAGGCCGGGAGGGAACTCGGGTACCGGCCAAGACCTGCCCACCAGGCCCTTGAAGACGCGGTAGCCTGGTTCCGTTCCAGGGGGCTGGCATGAAGGCGTTTCCGGCAGGCCCGATCCTCTGAAGCCATGAAGAAAACCGGTTACATCCTTTTTGTGGCAGGCGTGACTGCCCTTGTGGGAATAATTCTCTACTTCGGGATCGATGACGTCTTCAGTGCCCTGCAGCTTGCCGGGTGGGGACTGCTCCTGGTTGCCGCCTCCCATGCCGCCCCCCTGATTATCGATTCTGTCGCTTGGAGGCTACTCTTCCTTGGCCGGGAAAAACCCTCCTACTGGCTCCTGGTAAAGGCAAGATGGGTGGGAGAATCAATAAATTCCCTGCTGCCCGCAGCCCAGGTGGGCGGAGACCTGGTAAGGGCCCGCATGCTTGCGGTCAGGGGTTATCCTGTTTCCGAGGCAGGGGCCAGTGTATTCGTGGAAATCACCCTGGCCCTCGTTACCCAGCTCATCTTTGCAATCGTAGGGATAGGGCTACTCCTTTACCTTGGAGAAAAGGCCCTCATAAAGGAGTCTGCCTTTGCCGTTGCGGTCATGAGCACCCTGGCGGTACTTTTCATAATGGTTCAGAAACGGGGGTTCTGGGGAAAGCTCCTGAATTTCATGTCTGTAATCATAAGCAGAGACAAGCTTGAAGAACTGGCCCTGGATGCCAGGGCCCTTGATGAGGCCATCTTTTCCCTATATCACAGAAAGGCTATCATCCTCCATTCCTGCTTCTGGCGCCTCCTGGGCTGGTTTTCCGGAACGCTGGAGGTATGGATAGCCCTTCACTTCATGGGGGCTGGCACATCTGTACTTGAAGCAATACTTCTTGAGAGCCTGGGGCAGGTGGTAAGAGGCGTGGCCTTTTTGGTGCCGGGTGCCTTCGGGGTCCAGGAAGGAGGATTCGTTCTCCTGGGCAGCCTGATCGGCCTCAGCCCCGAGCTGGCCCTGGGAATGTCTCTTGCAAAGAGGTTCAGAGAGTTGTCCCTGGGAATCCCCGGACTGGTCATGTGGCAGATCGACGAGGGGCGGCTTATGATAAAAAAAAGACAAAAGGAGGAGGAATGAAGAGAGCCTTTTTGACACTTACTTTCTGCATACTGCTGTGTTCAATCATGTGGACGGGTTTTGCATTTTCACAGAAGAATCCCGGAGAAGAAACCGGGAACGCCACTGCCGTACAGGTGGTGGAAGGCCTGCATTCACTCCTTATCCAGTCCATGAAGGCAGGCAAAAAGGATTCGTGCCAGGAAAGATTTCGCCTCCTGGAATCCTATATCCTGGACTCCTTTGACTTCCCGCTGATCTCCAGAATTGTCCTGGGACGTCACTGGAAGGAAATGGATGAAAAAAAGAGGCAGGAATTCGTCCGGGCCTTTGCGCGTATGACAGTTGCCACCTACGCGTCCAGGTTCGACTCCTGGTCTGGAGAGACCTTCAAGACCATCTATTCCGGGCCGGATGAGCGGGGCCATATGAAAGTGGAGACGGTCCTGGTGAAATCTGATGGAGAAAAGATCACCCTCGACTACACTTGCAGGCAAAAGGAAGGCAGGTGGAAGATCGTTGCAGTGGCGGCAAGGGGAGTGAACGATCTTTCGGTAAAACGGGCGGCCTATGCAAGTTTTCTTAAGGAACACTCCATAGACCAGCTTATTTCAAGACTGGAAGACTATACGAAAAAATGCGTGGCCCCGGCATGATCCAGGAACCGGGCAGAATAAGGGCCCTGTTTTTTGATTACGGCGGGACCCTGGATGCACAAGGGATTGCCTGGAGGGACAGGTTTTATCCCTTGTATCTCCAGGCCGGACTCGACATCGAACCCGAGGTCTTTGCAAGGGCCTTTTATGCGTCTGACGACAGCCTGGTTGATGAAAACCCCGTTCATCTGAATCTATCCGGGATTGTGCATGAACAGGTCCGAAGGGTACTGGACCATCTGGGGGTCGAGGATGACAGGCTTGTCAGAAAGATCTCGTCACAGTTTCTTCGGGATTCCTTTGCCAGCATAGAAAAAAACATCCCGGTTCTAAAAAGCCTGAAAAGGCACTTCAGGCTCGGTATCATTTCAAATAATTATGGAAACCTGGAAAATATTTGCAGGGAAACAGGCCTTGATGCCCTGATGGACGTCATGGTGGATTCCAACCTGGTGGGACATGTAAAACCGGACCCCAGGATTTTCAATGCCGGACTTGATGCCCTGGAGGTGGAGCCAGCCCGTTCCGTGATGGTGGGAGACTCCCTTGCAAGGGATATAAGGGGCGCAGAAGCCATTGGCATGCATCCGGTATGGCTGAAAGGTCCCAACACGAATGAAGCGGGCCAAACAATCGCGGGATGCCGGGTTATTTCAGGCCTTGGGGAAATTCCGGCACTCCTCGGCCTTTGAGGTAATTGCAGGAATGGAAGGCGGGATAATTGCAGCAGGCCTTGGCAGCAGGCTCTGGGAGGCAGGGATCACCTCCTGCAAGCCGCTTCTCGAGGTGGGCGGAAGGCCCCTTATCTCCTGGACGCTTGCCCAGTTTAAAGATGCCGGCATCGAAAGGATACATATCATATTCAGGAATTCCATCTGCGGGGAATGCGTGGATTTTGTGCAAGGGGCCTTTCCGGAAATGGAATTCAGATTCATCTGCCAGGACACCGGCAGTTCTTCCGAAAGCTTCCTGACCCTGCTTGGAAGCTGGCATGAAAACAGGAAGGTCCTTGTTACCACGGTGGATTCCATCTACCTGCCGGGAATGCTGAAAAGGTTCAGGGAAATGGTCCGGGAAAGGCCGAACAAGGCCCTGTACCTTGGCATCACATCCTACGTGGAGGACGAAAAGCCCCTTTTCGTAGACATTGATAGCGACTGTTCCATTACCTCCATGGGAGGAACGAGCGGAAGGTTTGTTACAACAGGGGCCTATCTCCTTGACACCGCCATGGGCAGAAACAGGGACCCGAGGGGCTACTCAGCGCTCAGGATATTGTTGAAGGAACTGGCATTTTCAGGGCAGGGTACTGCCTGCGGGGTGGACCTTGGCAAGGTCCTGGACGTGGACAGGCCGGAGGATGTGGCCTCGGCAGAAAGGTTTGTACGTAAGTTTTTCAGGTGAGCGCAACCCCGGGGGAGGCATTGCCCTTGGGCTGTCCGTGGGCCTGTCCTGCCTTGACAATACACATTCATTGGTTTTAGATGACTTTGGATCTGTCCCATGGAGATGCACCATTTTTTGATACCTTTTCGCACCAAAAACATTAAAAGATCTTTCACCGATAGCTATTTTCCACATAAATAAAGGAGGAAATGAATGAAAAAGCCTAAAATGCTTGCGGCGGTTATTGTCTGCATATTGACCGTCGTAACCGTATTTGGAAGTACAGCCGTAAAGGCCCAGGAGATGAATCTCGTCATCGATAACATGCCGAGAGTCCTTGGCGTAGGGGCAGGCATTGTGCCCGATTACGAAGGTTCGGACGATTACACATGGGGGGTTGCACCCTTTGCAAAGTTCAAGCTCGAGGGTCACGAACAGTATCTCCTGATCAAGGCGTATGAGATGCAGGTCAACCTCGTGGACCATCCCTGGTTCCGCCTGGGGCCATCCCTCAACTATCACTGGGGAAGAGATGACGACGTTGAGGATCATTACGTGAAAAAGATGAAGGAAATAGACGGCACGCTGGAAGCAGGGGGCTGGATTGGAGTTGAATTCACCGACAGCGACAATCCCCGCAAAAGGTTCCTGGCAGACATCGACTGCCTTGCCGATATCGGAGACGAACACGACGGCTATACCGTTTCTGCAAATGTAAGGGGCTGGTATCCCCTTTCGGCCATGTTTGATGCCGGCCTGGGATTTACCGTGGTCTATGCAAGTGACAATTACATGGAGACATATTTCGGCGTGGACAAGAAGGATTCCCTGCGCTCCGGGCTTCCGGTTTTTGATGCAGACAGCGGGGTAAAGGACATCAGGATTAATCCTGTTCTGGTAATGCATCTGAACATGAACTGGCATGTGGCTGCGGGAATCCAGTACAGGCGCATGCTGGATGATGCCGACGACAGCCCCGTGGTTGACAAGAGGGGTTCTTCGGACCAGTGGATCGGCGGACTAGGCCTGGCCTACAGCTGGTAGTTTTTAAAAGGAGAACGATCATGAAAAGACTGTCAAAAATCCTGCTTGTTTACATGCTTTCAATGGCATTTGTTGCCGCAGGGAGCATGGCTGCATTTGCAACCTCTGCCCAGGAGTTGAACAGGGAAGTAATAAAGGCCCTTCACCAGCTCTACAGCACCTCTCCCGAGGCTGCAAAGCTCGGCAAGGCTGCAAAGGGCATCCTCGTATTCCCCAAGGTATACAAGGCCGGCTTCATAATTGGCGGCCAGTATGGGGAAGGAGCACTCATCGTTAACAATAATATCGTTGGTTATTACAAGACCATGGGCGGTTCCTATGGTCTTCAGGCAGGTGCCCAGGCATTTGGCTATGCGCTGTTTTTCATGTCTGACAAGGCGCTAAAATACCTGCTCAACAGCGAGGGCTGGGAAATAGGCGTCGGCCCCAGCATTGTGGTAGTGGACAAGGGGGCGGCAACAAGTCTCACCACTACTACCGGCAAAGACAACATCTATGCCTTTTTCTTCGACCAGAAGGGGCTTATGGCAGGGCTCGGGCTCCAGGGCAACAAGATCACCCAGTTTCAGCCCGACAAGTAATAAACCTACCAACACTTATTGAGATTATGCACGCGGCAAGTTTGCCTTAACCGGCATACTTGGTATTTCAAGTCCTTTTTTAACGCAACGCATTGGGTAAAATTGCCAGCCCCTTGGGGCATCAAAGGACAGCCAGCGATTTTAGCTGGCTGTCTTGCTTTGATCCTATCCGATATGTCAAACTGTTGTTGATTCCAGGGAAGAATGGCCGGGCATGAGTCTGCTCAAAAACAAGCCCGAGGCCAAAAAAAGCCCGGTAACCACGAACCCCTGAGGGAAGAGTCCATGATCGGCAAAAATGCCGATTATTAGCGGCATGATCCCGCCGCCTGCCAGGAAGGCAAAGGGCACCACCATGGAGATGAGAAGGTTTCTGTCTTCGGGGCCGGAAAGTTCCGAGATGGCAGCAAAGGCCGCTGGGAAAAAACATACCGCAAGGAGGGGCTGGAGGAAGACGCAGAGTTCCAGCATCAGGCCCTCGGTCATCCCCAGTGCAATTGTTATTGCCCCGGTGAAAAGAAGCATCCATCCCATGACAATCCTGGTGCCGTAACGGTCGGAAAGCCATCCGCCTGCCAGGGCGGTAAGAAGGGTGGCCACCCTTGAAAGGCTGACCAGCATGTTCGCATCTGCCTTTGACATGGAGTGTATTGAAACCAGGTACAGGGGAAGCATGTTGTAGACTCCAAGGGTGCTGGTTATTCCAAGGCCAAAGAGGATGGTCATGAGCCAGAATTCCTTCTTTTTCAGGTAAAGGGAGCACGAGGAAAGATTCGGGGCAGTTCCCAGGTAATTGCCTGCATCGATCTTGAGAAATACAATGCCGGTGAACAGGGAGATGCCTGCAAGAAGCGCCATTAGGTGATGCCATGAAGACCTGTCCAGGAAAACCGAGGCGATTACCGGGGCTGTGATAAATGCAAGGTTAGGGGCCAGTTCGTGCACGGAAAAGGCCCGTCCCCAGAACCTTTGTTCAAACAGGGACGTGATGGTGGCAATGCCCGATGGCAGATAGATGCCTGTGGCAAGCCCCAGGGCAAGGAACCCTGCATAGAGAATATAGAGGCTGTTGGACAGGCTGATCGTCACGAGGCACAGTGATGCACAGCTAACAGACAGGAGAATGGATTTTTTGTGACCGATCCTGGAAGAGATGAATCCGGAGCCAAGAAGAGCACTGAAATAACCAAGACTCAGGAACAGGAACATCCCGGAGGCCTGTGCCGCACCTATTTCCAGCTCCTCCTTTATCTCGGGCAGCAGGGGGGAGATGATTATCCTTGAAAGAAAATTCAGATAAAATATAAAGGCAAGAAGCAGGAGCTTCCCAAAGCCCCGCGGGATCTTCTGCATGACTATGGTCCTTTCATAACCGCCCCGGCCCCTTCGTTGACTTTTCGTCTGGCAGAAAATAGGCTGGTGCTGATTTATTTTCACGAAGAACCAGACAAAAATAACACCCCGGAAAACTTTTGAACATGAAAAATGATCTTGCACGGATTTCCTTTGAAAGGGAGCTGAATTCCAGCCAGCACCAGGCGGTGATGCACGACCAGGGCCCCCTGCTGGTGATAGCCGGTGCCGGCAGCGGCAAGACCAGGACCCTGGTCTACAGGGTTGCCAGGCTGGTGCTGCAGGGTATATCCCCGGAAAACATACTCCTTCTCACCTTTACCAGGAAGGCAGCCGCCACCATGCTGGAAAGGGCGGCCAGGCTCGGGGGGGCATCATGCCAGAGGGTGAACGGTGGCACGTTTCACGGTTTCTGCCACAGGATGCTCCGGAAGTATGCCCACCTGATAGACTATCCGGCTGGTTTTACCATTATGGACCAGTCTGACAGCCGGGATCTCATCCATCTTCTGGCAAAGCAGATGAAGCTTACGGGCAAGGGGAAGAAGTTCCCCACAAAGGCGGCACTTTGTGCCATTTTCAGTAAGGCCGCAAATTCCGGGGCCATGATCGACGAGGTGATCGAAGCCAACTATCCCCACCTTTCAGAGCATGTTTCATCCGTAGGAGAGCTTCACGAGGCATATCTGAAATACAAGGCGGCCCATGGCCTCATGGATTACGACGATCTCCTCCTGAAATGGCTTGCAGTGCTCAGGAATTTTGAACATGTAAGAAACACCACGGGGCAAAGGTTTCGCTACATCATGGTGGACGAATACCAGGACACCAACATGGCCCAGGCAGAGATTGTAAGGCTCATGGCATCGGTCCATGACAATGTCATGGCCGTGGGAGATGATTCCCAGTCCATCTATTCCTTCAGGGGGGCGAATTTCAAGAACATCCTGGAATTTCCCAGGATGTTTCCCGGCACCAGGATCATAAAGCTCGAAAAAAATTACCGCACCACCCAGCCCAACCTGGACTGCACAAACGCCATAATTGCAAATGCCAGGCAGAAATTCACTAAGCGGCTCACTGCCCACAGGCAGGGCGGCAACCCTCCGGTGCTTTTTACCGCAATGGACGAAAATGAACAGGCGGCCTTTGTTGTTCAGGCCATAGAAGAACATCTGTCCCGGGGAGTGGAGCCCGGGGAGATCGCGGTCCTTTTCAGGGCGGCCTTTCATTCGTACCAGCTGGAAACAAGGCTCAACAATGCGGGCATTTCCTTTGTAAAAAGAGGGGGAATGCGCCTGGTAGATGCAGCCCATGTAAAAGACCTGGTCTGCCTGCTCAGGCTGGTAATAAACCCGAAGGACAGGCTTAGCCTTAACCGCGTGCTTCTCCTCATGAGCCGGCTTGGGCCAAAGAGCGCCGAAAAGATCTTTTCAGAGATGATAAAGGCTGATTCTCCCTACGAAGCCCTTGCTCACTACAAGGGAAAGGCAGTCTGGGTGGATGAGGTGAGAAGGCTTGGAGAGCTTCTACTTTCCCTCTCGGATTTTTCAGGGGACCTCCCCTCCCTGCTGGGTGAGCTCATGGGATGGTACAGGCCCTACCTGGAAGACAGCTACAGTGATGATTACCCCAGGCGCCTTCAGGAGCTGGTACAGCTAAAGGCCATGTCTGACGGTTATTCGGATGCTCTGGAGCTGCTTTCCGACCTTGCCCTTGACCCGCCGGAGAAGGATGAGCCAGCGGATGCCAGCGGAAAGATAGTGCTGTCCACGATGCACTCAGCCAAGGGCCTGGAGTGGAAGGTGGTGTTTGTTCTATCCATGGCTGAAGGACGGTTTCCTTCTCCCATGGCTGAAAACAAGCCCGAGGAAATCGAGGAAGAAAGGCGGCTCTTTTACGTTGCCTCCACAAGGGCAAAGGATCACCTGTATTTTTGCTATCCCGCATTCATAAATGTTCAGGGTGCCGGGCTTATGCCTGCCAAGCCCAGCAGGTTTCTGACAGAGATTCCCGAAAGGCTCCTGACAAGGAGGAAGATGCCTGCAGCCCCAAGGCCTGCAACGGACAGAAAAGGCCGAGGGAGCGAAGCTTCGGTTCAACGTTCTTTCAAGAAGACCCCAAAGGGTTCCTTGAAGGCCGGAGACAGGGTGCGTCACTCCATATTCGGAAAGGGCACTGTACTGGAAGTCCCGGACAGGATCAGGGTGAAGGTGCTTTTCGACCTTGCAGGGGAAAAGACATTGAGGCTCGACTACACCTCTCTTTCCGTGGTTTGAAACAGGCATGAACCGTGCTTCCGGCCTGCTGATCCTGTTCGTTGTTGCAGCTGCCTTTCACGCCTGTTGGGAATACGTGGATGCGGCCGAATCCTGCAGGCCCATCTATGATTTCGAGGATGAGGAAGAACTAGATGGCCTGCTCTGGAAATGTCACACCTGGTACGAGAGAAGTAGACTGCACGCAACACACGGACATTTCAGCCTCAGGGTCGAGATGTATCCACCCGAAACCTATCCCGGATTGGGCATGTCGGATCTCAGGGGCTCCTGGAAGGGGACCAGGCAGGTTAAACTGGATATATTCAACCCCGGCCCGGTTCAAGTTTCCATAACCTTCCGGATAGATGACAGGGCGGACGACCCTCCCTCTGAAGACAGGGTGAACAGGTCACTAAAGCTCCGGCCTGGCATGAACCACGTCACGATTGATTTTACCAGGCTCAGGACCTCGGGAACCGGCAGGCTCCTTGAGACCTCAAGGATATGCGCCTTCATGTTCTTCGTGGTTTCTCCTGCCAGGCCGGTCACGATTTTTGTTGACAATATAAGGCTCTGTAAATGAATATAGTATGAAATACACGGCATGACGCGGGGCTGAATAACTATGCAGCAACAAACGCAAATAAACCAGGATGACCTTTTTGTAAAGATACCCTGTTTTCTCACGGGAAAGCTGGTCCTGGACACGGACAGGGAGAGAATCAGGCAAAAACTTGCAAAGTTCCTGGTTCATGAAAAGGGTTACAGGATAGACGACTTTCAGCTCGACAGGGAAATCAGGCTGGAGGCCAACAACGAAAAGATAATTTCCTATGTGGATCTTGTGGTGAGGATCAATGACAGGTCATTGATGGTACTTCGCGGAGGTCCGGGTTCTGTTATTACCAGGGAATCCGGCACAGTGGCTGCGGCAAGGCTCCTTGAAAAGGACTACATCGTACCATGGGCGGTGCAGGCCAACCTTTTCGATGCATCCTTTATAGATGTGAAAAAGAAAAAGGCCGTCGGTTACGGTTGGGACTCCATCCCCTCCAGGGCAGAACTTATTAAGATGACCAGCTGGCCCCCGCCCAAACTTCCGGATAAGCGAATCCCGCTGGAAAGACAGATACTCTATTCCTACGATACCCACGGCTGACGTACAAGGCTTAAGACATCAGGTGATGTCCTGATATGCAAATGAAAACATGAAAAGCGATCGTATCTGCTCACAGGGTACTGCATCTACTGCGTTGTCGGGCACTTGAAGTACATAGAGAGTACGCCTTCGTACCCTCCGCCTTGTATCTGTAGCACGATGTAAGGAGATACATTTCAGACAGTTTTGCGGTAACACCCGCAAGTTACAAGTGATTGATATCTTTCTCACCGTACTTTCGGCCCTTGTTCTGGCCACCTGCTATCTGGGTTCACCCTTTGGGGCGGTCTCCTTTGTAGCACTGGTACCTTTTTTTCATTCGGTATATTCGGCAGGTAAAAAAGACAGCTTCCGCCTCGGGTTTCTCTGGGGGCTGGCGTTTTTCGGTCCGGTCCTCTGGTGGATTGCCCCCACCATTTCCACATACGGAAAGCTGCCTTTGTGGGCCTCATGGATCATATTCGGTGCCCTGGCATGCTATCTGGCACTTTATCCGGCCCTTTGGGCATTTCTCTCAAGATGGATCCTGCCTGAAAAGAATGATCTGTCCTGTCTTGGAGTGCTGGCCCTGGCCTCCCTATGGATACTGCTGGAGTTTTTAAGGGCTACCGTCTTTAGCGGCTTTCCGTGGGGCTCACTGGCCTACAGCCTTTGCAAGATCCCTCTTCTCATACAGACAGCCGATCTTTTCGGACCCTACGGAGTGGGATTTACCATAATCTTTACGAACCTGGCCCTGTGGCAGTTGATCCTGGCCCTGGAGAACAGGGAGTTTTTCAGGGTTCACAGGACGTGTATCTGCCGCTGTACAGCCGTCGCCATGGCCCTTGTGGCATCCATGATGATTTACGGCAGGCATGTCCTTTCCGCACGCGAAAGGGGAGACACGCGGGTGGCTGCCATACAGGGGTCTTTTGACCAGAGTGTTAAGTGGGATCCAATGTATCGCATGGCCACCCTGGAAAGGTACAAGACACTTACTAAAAAGGCCCGGGAAGAATTTCCCGATCTTAAGCTTGCGGTTTGGCCGGAAACCGCCATGCCTTTTTATTTCCAGGAAGACAGCCGGCTCCGCCAGGAGGTCGTGAGCCTTGCAAAAAGGCTCCATGTTGGCATCCTTTTTGGAAGCCCTTCTTATTACTATGACGGTAAGGGCAAGGTCCGGTACAGGAACAGTGCCTTTCTGGTAGGCCCGGACGGATCATTCAGGGGCAGATATGACAAGTTGCACCTGGTGCCCTTTGGAGAATACATGCCGTGGGGCAGCCTCACGGCCTGGGCCAGGGAATTTCTCCCAACTGCCGGAGATTTCAAGGCCGGGGACAGCGCGGCCCCGCTCATAAGCAAACCTTTCAGGGCAGGCGTAATGATATGCTTTGAGAGCATATTCCCGGAGATTTCCAGGGAAGAGGTCTTGTCCGGTGCAAATATTCTTGCCATCATAACAAATGATGCCTGGTTTGGCCGCACTGCCGCACCGGTACAGCATGCAGACATGGCCGTGTTCCGGGCCGTGGAAACCAGGAGGTGGATCATAAGATCGGCCAATACAGGAATAAGCCGGATAATTTCCTCATCTGGCGAAATCATATCTGAAAGCAAGCTCTTCCAGCCCTGTGTCATTACCGGGCTCGTGAGGCTTGAAACAAGGGCCACTCCCTATGTCAGGTTCGGGCCCTATTGGTTTTTGGCCACCAATTTGTTATTTATCTTCATGAATTATTTTTATATTAAAAAAAGATGGAGGAACAGTCATGGTCAACAAGAAGCAGACCCAGACAGGAATTGATATACAGGATCTAAAGGGCAGGCTGGCGGAAACAGGGAAAAAGATTGCCATTTTAAGAGGTTATCTTTGATAGGCAGCAGCCTGACAGACGCCTTGCAGAAATAGAAAAGGTCATGCTCAAACCGGGCTTCTGGGAAAGCCCGGATTCAACCACGCTCCTCCAGGAACGCTCTGTAATTACCAGGCAGAAGGAAGCAGTTGAGGGCCTGGAAGAAAAGCACGAGGAACTGGGCCTGCTGCTTGAAATGGCCCAGGAGGAAGATGATGAGGCCACCCTGCAGGAGGTTTCCAGGGAACTCAGGAAACTGGAACGGGAAATAAAGAAGGCGGAGCTTCAGAGGCTTCTGTCCGGTGAGCACGATGCCAGCAACGCCATAGTCACGATTCATTCAGGGGCCGGCGGCACAGAGGCCCAGGACTGGGCGGACATGCTGCTCAGGATGTATCTCAGGTGGTGCGAACGCCAGGGTTTTCAGGTGCGCATGCTGGACCTGATGCCTGGAGAGGAAGCGGGTATAAAGGGAGCGACATTTCTGGTAAAGGGGCAGTTCGCCTACGGCTATCTGAAGTCTGAAGCCGGTGTCCACAGGCTGGTCAGGATATCCCCCTTTGATGCTTCGGGACGGAGGCACACCTCCTTTGCCTCGGTATTCGTGGTGCCGGAGCTGGACGAGTCCATAGATGTACAGGTTGATGAAAAAGACCTCAGGATAGATACCTACAGGGCAAGCGGTGCAGGAGGGCAGCATGTAAACAAGACCAGTTCCGCTGTTAGGATCACCCATCTTCCCACAGGTATAGTGGTCCAGTGCCAGAATGAAAGGAGCCAGCACAAGAACAAGGCCATAGCCATGAAGATTCTAAAGGCGCGGCTTTACGAGTTGGAACAGGAAAAAAGGGAACAGGAAAAGCAGCGTCTCCACGACCAGAAAAAGGACATAGGCTGGGGCAGCCAGATACGTTCCTACGTCATGCATCCATACCAGATGGTAAAAGACCATCGCACAGGCATGGAAACAGGCAAGGTGAACGATGTAATGGATGGAGGCATTGACGGTTTCATCGAAAGTTTCCTTGAGCAAAACGCCGATTCCAGGCTGGCCGAGCTTCAGTCTTCGTAACGGATCTCCCCGGTGTTCACCTGCATTTTATGTCCATCTTCCAGGACGATTTCCAGGGCCCCGTCGGCCATGATCTGACTGGCTACAGCCGGTATCCCGGGTGAATTCTCCAGATCTTTTCCGTAAAGGATCCTTCTTCCAGCGCTGGCACAGAGGCTCTTGTAGGCCTTTATAACCGGGCAGCCGGGGCCTTCCTCCATGCATTCATCCAGGCACGAAGCCTCCCAGTCGTGCAGCACGGCAAAATAAAAGGCGATCCTTGAAAGTATATGGGTTCCCAGGTCAAAAACCGGCCAAGGCCTTCCGGTTTCCAACAGAAGAGAGGTGGATGAACCCTGAATGTGAGGAGGAAATTTTCGTTGGTTGACATTTATCCCAAGGCCTGTAAGGAGATATGTTTCTGCCAGGTTCGGCGTTGAAATGGTCTCTGCCAGGATGCCGGCTGCCTTTTTGCCATTGATCATTATATCGTTTAGCCACCTGATCTCGGCCTCCATGCCCCATTCTCTTAATATCTCACAGAGTGCAACACCGGTTGCCACGTTATAAAGCTGCCATCTTTCACGCAAAAGTGCCGGGTATATGGCAATGCACAGGTAAATCCCCCCTGGATCAGCCAGCCAGTCCCGCTTCATCCTGCCCTTGGCGCCTGAAAGGCTTCCTGCCCACCATGTGGCACAGGGGCTGAAGGGTCTCCTCCTCCTGTCACTTTCGAGTATGGCCTTTTTTGCAAGGTCCATGAGCCTCCTGGCCCTTTCCAGGTAAACGATCTTTCCCAGCAGGTCTCTTGAACGCCGGCCTATCCTGTGGACAAGATCCCGGTTTCCGGCAAGCAGGAGGGGCAGGTCCGCACAAAGGTTATACCTGACCCTTTCTTCCAGTTTCGTTACGAACAGAGGCCTGGATTCCCGGAGGCCGTCTTCAGAAGATATGTCCCTGGACAGGTTCGCTGGCATGATTATTTTGTTAATAACATATTGGAGTAAATTTTGCCTTTTCCCAGAGGCGATTGTCCCGGAGGATAGAGACATGCTTTTGAGACGGCCAGCAGTAGCCAACCAGTTCTATGAAGGAGACCCGGTAAGGCTGAGGTCAGAGCTTGCCACGCTAATTCCGACTACAGCCCATGCCCAGCCTGCAATTGCAGCCATAAGCCCCCATGCCGGCTACATCTATTCAGGGCACGTGGCCGGGGCTGTCTTCAGCAGGGTAAAGGTCCCGGAACACGTGGTGATAATGGGGCCCAACCATACGGGTTATGGTTCCTATGCGGAAATAATGACCCAGGGCATCTGGCAGATGCCCCTTGGAGATGTGCCTGTGTCCCAGGAGCTGGCCTCCCTGATACTGGACAATTCCACAGTCCTCCAGGAGGGCTACCAGGCCCATATCTACGAGCATTCCCTTGAAGTACAGGTTCCGTTTCTCCAGTTTCTCCAGCCTGGACTAAAGATTGTACCTGTCTGCCTGGGGCCTCTGGACCTGGAGTCCTGTTTGGAGGTTGGCCGCGCAGTGGCATCTGCCCTGGCTTCCTTTGAGCAGCCGGTGCTCCTGGTGGCAAGCACTGACATGAGCCATTATGTCAGTGCTGAAGTTGCCAAGGAACTGGACCAGCTTGCCATAAAACAGATTCTGGCCCTGGATCCGGCAGGCCTGTATAACACGGTCAAGGAAAACGGCATCACCATGTGCGGTTACGTGCCCACTACTGCAACCATTGAGGCATCGAACCGGATAGGAGCCTCCAGGGCAGAGCTTGTGAAATATGCAAATTCCGGCGAGATCAACGGCGATTACACCAGGGTGGTGGGATACGCCGGCCTGGTTATCAGGTAGTTACCTGTCTGTCGGCGGATGTGTTTTGGAACTTATCCGTCTTGACAACAAAGGAGAGCGCATCTATATTTCTGTGCTAACCGCTGGGGGATCGTCTAACGGCAGGACCGCAGACTCTGGATCTGCTAGTCTAGGTTCGAATCCTAGTCCCCCAGCCAGTTTTTTTGTTATATCCGGCGAGACAAAATTCAGTCTCGCCGTTTTGCTATCTAATCTTTTTTACATCCTGATTACGTTTTTGGAGACCGCATGACAACCGGCCAGTCCGGGAAGGAACACGGAACAGACAGGAAACTGGGAAGCAGCAGTTCACTCCGCATACTTCTTGCTGACGATGACAAGGCTGTTGCCGATGGCTTCCGGACGATTCTGCAGGAAGCCGGCTACAACGTGGTTGGCGTGGCCTACAACGGGATAGAGGCTGTTGAAAAGACCGCGGAACTGAACCCAAACATGATCCTGATGGATATCAAGATGCCTCTTCTGGACGGCCTGGAGGCGGCAAAGGCCATAAACGGCCACCCTGGAGCATTCATACCCATAATTCTCGTGACAGCCTATGCGGAAAAACACCTGGTGGAAAAGGCCAAGGGAAGGGGCATACTGGGTTACCTCGTGAAACCGGTGCATCTGGATGACCTTGTCCCGGCCATAGAAATGGCCCAGTCCATTGCCCAGACCATTAACGCCCTGGAGGGCGTGGTGGAAAATCTTTCCGAGGAGCTCGAGGCCAGAAAACTCATTGAAAAGGCCAAGGGGATCCTGATGAAACACCTGTCAGTGGACGAGGAATCCGCCATGAGGATGATGCAGAAGGAAAGCAGGCGCCAGAGCATCAAGCTCAAGGATCTTGCCAGGTCGATCATCGCCTCTCATTCAACTCTGGCCTGATCCCCTCTTTTTTGAGGCTGCCTGAATTTCCGTTCTTGGCCTGGATTTCGTATTCCCTTTCAAGCAGTGCTGCTATTTCATTTATTCGTTTTTCAAGTAACCTGAGCCCGGACCTTGCCTCGGTACATTCCGGGTTGAGTTCAAGGGCCTTTTCAAATGCGTGCCTTGCCTCTGTAAACCAGCTTCCTTCCAGGTAGCTTTCTCCTGCCAGGCAGTAAGCCTGGTCTAGGCCGTGGGGGAAAAGTGCATTCAGGAGTTTCACGGGGCCCGTATCCTTGGCCCAATGTTCGGCAGGTTAGACAATGGCCTCCAGGAGATAGCGAACAAGGAGGGCGTTTCCCCTTTCGCTTTGAAGGACGGAGATCAGGTAGTGCTCCGCATGTTTCAGGAGCAGGTCTATCCTCTTTATGGCCCTTTTGATTTCATGGGCGGTTTCTTCAAAAAATTCCATGCCGGGGCCTTCGCCGTTACCGTTGGGCTTTAGAAGCGGTGTGTTTTCGCCCAGGGGATACGACTTCCTGTAACGTTCAAGCATGTAGGCGTTTTCTTTTAATTTCATGGCCTCATGAAAGATGGCGCCGGTCATCCAGTCCAGCAGGAAGCCGTGATTGTCCTCCCTTGGATCGCTGTCTCCCCAAAGCATGTGGCAAAGGTCCTTCAGCTGCCAGAGTTTCCCCTTGGCGCGTTCTGTCCCTACCCAGAAGTCAAAGCCTTCATACCTCACCCCGTATTTCGCCGTGTGCTCCTTCAGGTCCTCAAAAAAGGAGCAGGAGTCAAGGAAATCCTTGACCACATTTTTCAGCAGGAGTTCTCTTTTTTCCTTTAACCAGCAGGTATCCATGGTCAGTTTCCGTTACTGCAGGCCCGGCTCCTTTCCCTGACTGCCAGGGCGAGGAGCCTTTCACCTTCCCTGAACATGAGTTTCTTGGCATGAAGATCGTCGGCGAAGGCGCTGATCTTTTCCCTGGAAAGGCCACCGTCCAGTTCCACGAGGTAATCCAGCTCCCTGGGCTCCAGGCAGGCAAGGTAAAGCTTGCGGGAAAGCCCTGTCAGCCGGTGCCTGAGAATCCTGCCGTCAGGCAGGACCTGCCTTATGGTGATAAACTGCCTGCCGTCCCGGAAACTCAGCAGTTTCCTGTGGCCAGGAAAGGCCATCCTGGCCCTGTTCATGCTTCTCACCTTTTTCTCCACCTGTTTCCACATCATGACCTGCTTTTTCCTGTCTCCCCTGTATTCCAGGATCAGGGGCTCCAGCATGCCGGCCATGGAAGGAGGAAACAGTAACCTGTAAAACCTGTGGGGCCATTTTGCCGTTATGCCGAACCTTTCAGGTTCCCTGTACACCGGGCTTTCCATTCCCATCCAGAAAGAAACGGTCTTCAGCGGGGCAAAGGGCCAGGCAAAGTCCAGGTTTTCCAGGGTCTGCTTTACTTCGTCATCGGAACTTCCGGGAAAATGCAGTATCAGATTCGCCTGAAGATCTATGCCCCACTCGGTGCAGTTGCGCATAACCGAAAGGTTGTCAATGGCAGTGGAACCCTTTCCAAGCCTCTTCAGCAGGCTTGTGCTGAGGGCCTCGATACCCACCTGCACATCCTCCAGGCCTCCTGACGCCATTAATGCAAGATCCCTCCTGGAATGCCCGATCCTGAGCTCGGCAAAAAAGGAATAGTCCCTTTTCTCCTTCCGGATAAGCCGGAAGATCTCGGGGGCCTGCTTGGCAGGCAGGCAGTTGTCCATGAAGGCAAAATCCAGGGCCATGTACCTGGTGGAGAGAAAGTCCACCTCGGCTGCTATCTTTTCGGGAGATTTGGCCCTGTAACCCTTCCACTGGAGGTTCAGATTGCAAAAATTGCACCTGGACCACCAACAGCCCCTGGAAGCCTCTATGGGAAGCAAGGGGGTTATGCCGGCTGCCGCAGGTCCGAGACGTCTCATCTCAAAAAAGTAATCGTCGAAATCAGGTGGGGGCAGGCTGTTGATGTCCGCAACCTGTTCCTTCCTGATTTGTCCTGCCGCCCCCTTTTTTCTCCAGGAAACCGCGGGAGACGTGATTCCCTCCTTCTTGCCGCTCAGGTATCGCCAGAGCTCCAGAAGGGGCAGCTCTCCTTCGCCTGTGACTATGTAATCGACAAACGGAAAGGCATTCAGTATTCCCTCCCCCAGGATGCCGGAGCAGCTTGCGCCTCCAAGCACCACAGTAGTGTCTGGCGAAATCTCCTTGATTCTTTTGGCTATATAGAGCCCTGCGGTAAGCTGGTTGAGGCAGAGGCTCAGGGCTGCAAGGCGCACCCGGGGAAGGTCTTCCAGGAATGAGTCAACGGTCTTTTCTGCCAGGGCCGTTATCCTTTTGAAGTCTGGAAGTGACTGCCCCTTCCCGGACCTTTTCGCCAGGGCCTTGTAAAAAAGCTTTTCCGGACCTTCTCTGTCAGGATAGAGCAGGGCTGCAAAAACGGATTCTGCAGCCCAGCTTGATTTGCTGATCTCCAGGTATTCCTCAAGGCCTGTTGCAACCGCAAGCTGAAGATAGGGGTGAAAGACCCTTGTATTCAGCCCGGGTTCCCTGGATTTCAGAAATGCCTTGAGGGCGCCAAGCTGGATGGAAGGCCTGTTGAAAAGAGGCCATGGAGGCGCAATAAGGGCTATGTCCACAGATTATGAGACAACGGGCTTTCCGAGATGTCAGCGGATCCGGCCGGACATTTCCATGAGCCGTTTTATCCTGTCCTGGATGGGCGGATGCGTGCTGAACAGCTTTGCCACGGCCGAGGCTGTCAGGGGATTTACGATGTACATCTGGGCCGTTGCCGGATTGACGTTCATGGGCACCCTGTGGTTCCAGTCCTCCAGCTTTTGAAGGGCGCTGGCAAGCTGGGCCGGACAGCTGCATATCTTTGCCCCGGTGGCGTCTGCAAGATATTCCCTGCTCCTTGAAATGGCCATCTGGATGAGCATGGCTGCTATGGGGGCCACGATCATCATGACTATGGCCGCGATTCCGCTTCCATCGTCATCGTCATCCGAACCCCCGAAGCCTCCGAATATCATTGCCCACTGGGCCATGCTTGCCAGGTAACTGATGGCCCCGGCCATGACCGCTGCAACGGAGCTTATGAGGATGTCCCTGTTCTTTATGTGAGCAAGTTCATGTGCAAGTACGCCTTCAAGCTCCTCCCTGCTGAGGATCTTCAGGATGCCCTCGGTCACGGCAACTGCCGCATGACTGGGATTTCTGCCCGTGGCAAAGGCATTGGGGGTCTGCTCGGGTATTATGTAAACCCTGGGCTTGGGAATGCCTGCTCTTTGGGCAAGGCCGGCCACTATGCTGTGAAGCTGGGGGGCTTCCTGCTCGCTGACAGGTACGGCTCCACTCATCTTCAGGGCAAGCTTGTCGCTGAACCAGTAGGCCCCGAGATTCATGACTGCTGCCATGATCAGGGCGATCATCATGCCATGCTGGCCGCCCAGGATCCTTCCGACTACCATGAAAAGGGCCGTAAGGCCTGCAAGAAATATGAAGGTCTTCAAAATATTACTCATAATAGGTCCTTGTTCTCCTTGATTTTCGATATGGAATTTCCGGAAACACACATTCCGCTTCCAGAATATTATCATTCCCGGGAAAAATACAAGGCCTGAAACGGCCTGTCAGTTGCTCTTCCAGGGGTGGCTTTTTCAGGCCCCCGACATTATCTGAGTGGCCCTTTCAACGTCTTTTTTGCTTCCTATGAAAAGGGGCACCCTCTGGTGCAGCGCAGTGGGCTTTAAGTCCAGGATCCTTCTGCTGCCGTCGGTGGCCGCCCCGCCCGCCTGTTCCACTACAAATGCCAGGGGAGCCGCCTCGCAAAGCAGGCGAAGTTTTCCGTGGGGCTTGGCCGGATCCTTTTTGTCCGCCGGGTACATGAATATGCCCCCGTAAAACAGGTTTCGGTGAAAGTCAGCCACCAGACTGCCTATGTACCTGGAAGTATATGGCTTTCCGCGTTCATTCCCGGGGCTTTTGAAATAATTGACCGTCGCCTTTACCTTCTCGTCCCAGTAGCAGGTATATGCCTCGTTTACCGAGTACACCTTGCCGGTTTCGGGAATCCGTATGGAAGGATGGGAAAGCAGGAATTCTCCCACTGAAGGATCAAGGGTAAACCCGTCAACCCCCTGGCCGGTGGTGTATACAAGTATGGTGCTGGGTCCGTAGATGAAATAACCGGCAGCCACCTGGGTGGAGCCTTCCTGGAGGAAATCGTCCAGGGTGACATAGTTCCGGTCGCTGGTCTTCTTCCTGATGGAGAATATGGTACCGATATTCACGTTCACGTCTATGTTCGAGGAGCCGTCAAGGGGATCGAAGACCAGGAGGTAGTCCCCCTTGGGGCGGTCATCCGGTACCTCTATGATGTCGGCGTTTTCCTCGGATGCCATGGCGCAGAGGATGCCTGCCTGCTGCATGCGGTAAATGAGCACGCGGTTGGCAAAATCATCCAGTTTCCTGACCTGTTCACCCTGGACATTGATTTCACCGGTCAGTCCCAGTATGTCCACCAGGCCTGCCTTGTTCACTTCACGGGAGATGATCTTTGCGGCAAAAATGAGCTCTGTAAGAAGCCTGGTGAATTGTCCTGTAGCCATGGGGCTTTGTTTCTGGTGAAGGAGGAGATGTTCGGTTACGGTAATGCCAGTATTTTCCATTTCTGTCTCCTTTCTCTATCTTGGGCGAGGAATTATGATGACCGTATTAAAAGAGGAGTAAAGATATTGTTTCCGTATCTTTCACGCTTATTTTACATTAACTTTGGATGGGTTGGAAGACCGGTGGGTTATAATCCCAAATTATGCAGTTCAAATGCCCGCTGACAGGATTTCATTGGAATAATTCCACTGTTAACTCCGGCTAAGGGGATATTTTCCCCGCCCGGATACCACTAAAGCAAAAAAACCCCCCTTGAAACCTTGTTCAAGGGGGGGTGGCTATTTTGCTCTAGGCCTGGTGATCGTGTACCGTGCTGCTTCTTGTTTTCCCTCAACTACTAAGACCGTTATTTTTAAAGCCAGTAAACCCTCGACGTTCTACATCGATTTTATTGACGTTTTGCAATTGGCCCTGTGACATCGCTAATGAATGTCTTAATAGCAACCATCTTGCCGGATTTATGATCCAAACTCTCCCTTTAGACTGAAGCGAGATAGTGCTTCTTTGAGCCTTGCACCCACACTCTGGAGTTTTTCAGATACGTCCTTTATCTCTCTCGCAAGAGAAGCGGTCGAATGAGATGTGTCGACAATTTCTTTGATCCGCTCCACTATAATATCTGTTTCGTGCTTGGTCTCCTCTGCCTGGCTGCGAATCTCATCCATGGCCACCTTTTCAGCCTCTGTGCTGTTTTGTACTTCCATTGATTGATTGACGATGGTAGCGATAGTGGCCGAGGCCTCATCTATGGTGGAGCTGACCCGGTTTACTCCTTCTTGTATCTCCGTAACTATCTTTTCGATCTCTTCTACCGATCCTCCTGTCTCTTTTGCCAGTTCCTTGACCTCATTGGCAACCACGGCAAAACCCTTGCCTGCGTCTCCGGCCCTTGCCGCCTCTATTGTAGCATTCAGGGCTAGGAGGTTTGTCTGTTCCGCAATGGAACCAATAAGGCTGGTGATCTCCCCGATTTTATTTGATGAAGTTACAAGTTCGTTGACAGCACTCTTTACATCACTCAATCTGGCTTCCGCATCGGCTGCATTGGTGCTGGAGGAGCTTACATGCTCCATGACCTGATTAATGGCCGAATCCACTTCGGCAATGGCCGAGGTGACCTTGGAGACATAGTCATTAGCTACTTCTGCCATAGATTGGATGTCAGCTGCCACATCTTCTGTCTTGCTCGCTGATACCGTCATGTTGTTGGCAGTCAGGTCAAGCTTTCTGGTCCGTTCAAATACAGCCTCGGAACTCTGGGAAACCTCTTTCAGTATTTGTCCAACCTTTATGACTGTATCGAATATAAGGCCCTGGATCTGTGCTATCTCATCCTTGCCCCTGATCCGCTTGAGATCAGAGAAGTCGAAGTTTCCGCTTGATATCCTCTCAAAAAGCATGTGCAACAAAGAGGTGATTGAATCAAATCTCTTTTTAAGAAGGCCTGTGATGGAAAAGCCTAGAAAAAGCGTGAAGAGTATGCTGACTGCTAAAATAATCCCCATTATTTCGAGATTCTGGGCAAGTCTTTCCTTTTGCTTGAAGGCAATAGATGAAACTTCGGCAGAAATGCTTCCCGACAGGTCTCTTGAGATCCTGTCAAGCTCCTTTGAGATGGTGGCCATTTGAGATACAAGCCTTTCTTTCTCGGCCTTTGTTTTCAGGATATCCTGCCTCATGTTGAAAAGAAGGGTTATATCCTTTCCCATGTCACCGGCTTTGGCCTCCAGGTTCTTTCTGAGGCTGTCTTCTACAGGCAGACTTGAAAGGGAGGTAATTAGTTGATGAATTTTATAGGACGTGGCCTTGAATTTTTCTTTAAGTGGCAAGAGAAATTCCGTCTCGTCAATGGAGCCAAGCTCCGCCCTTATGAGTAAAAACTCCTGGAACTGGCCGAGTATGTCTTTGAGGCTGGAAACCACTCGGTAATCCACGTTAATAAGCCGGTCTATTTTTGTCTTTAACTCTTCTGTCCCCTGTGCAGATAATATCTCATCTCCAGCCAGGATGAGATTGAGTTCTTCATTGTCAACGGCTTCCAAAACATCCTTGCGGACAGATGAGAACTGCTTGACAATGTCTTTTGTTTTGTCTTTCCAGTCCTGCCTCAGCTGAAGCAGCTTAGTGTTTATCCTTGAGGCCAGATCTATAAAGTTTTGGACCTGGTGGCTTACATCAGAGATACCGGGGACAGAGGTGGCCGTTTCCAGGGAATCCGCTGCCTCTGACCGGTATCTGCGCACCAGATCCGGCTCTGATGCCCCGTATAATGAAAAAAGGGCCGCCTTCAGCCTTTCTATCGTCAATATGGCAGATGTATCTTGACCGGAGTTTTTATCAGGTGCGACTAAGAGGGAGGCGACCTGATCGAATCCCCTGAGCCCTTCCTGCATGTTAATGTAAGAAAGAAGGCATATGGCCGTCATGGCCAGAATCCCAAGGCCAAAAGTAAAGCCGAGAAGACGGGATATTCTGATGCGACTTAATATTTTTTCCATCTTGTTTGCTCCTTCAGCCTGCTAATAATTAACCTGTTCAAACTTCCCGTTTTTAATCCTGGTTAAATAGACCTTTTCCATGCCCTGATGGTCGGTAGGTGAAAAAGAAATTTTGTCCTGTATGCCAAGATCAAAGTCCTTGAGACCGTTTGCTGATGTCAGTATAGATTCTTTAGTAAGGTTTTTGCCTGCTTTTTCGAGAACCTGAACCAGGGTCTTGGCTGCCAAATAGCCTTCAAGGCTTACAAAACCCGGCTCAAAATCATTGTATGCCTGCCTCATGGTCTTTATATACTCTTTCACTCCCGCAAGGGAATCGTCCCACGGAAGGGGCACTACTTGCGTTACCAAGACTCCTTCACCTGCAGGGCCAAGCTCCTTCAAAAGCGCCTTGCTCCCCACGAATGAAATGTTTATGAATTTGGTGTCAGACAGTCCCACCTTTTTCGCCTTTTTTATGAACTCGGCACATGGCTTGTAGGCGCCAATCATTACAACTGCCTGGGGTTTAACTCTTCGCATAACTATTGCCGCCTTGCCAACGGCTACTGTATTCCGCGGATAAGTGGCCTCCCCGGCAATATCCAGGCCTCTTTTGGTCATGGCCTTTTTGAAACCTGCAAGGCCAGCGCGTCCATAGGAGTCGTCTTGGTAAAAGATAGCAATTTTCTTCAGGCCCAGGACATCGGCGAGATAGTGAATCATCTCTTCCGTCTCCATGAAATAAGAGGCCCTAAGGTTAAAAACCAGGGGTCTAACAGGGTTTCTGAGGAACTCCGCTCCCGTGAAGGGGAAAAAGTAAGGCAGTCCTGCCTTTTCAGCCACCGGGAGGGCGGCCTTGGATGTAGGTGTGCCAACGTATCCGGTCAGCAGAAAACACCCCTTTTTTATGAATTTCTTTGTGTTTTCAATGGCCTTTTCTGGTTCGTAACCGTCGTCCAGAACCTCCAGGCTGATCTTTCTGCCTTGTATCCCACCGTTTTTATTTATAAAATCGAAAACTGCCTTGTATCCCCTGGTGTATTCCTTTCCCAGAAACTGTGCAGGTCCATTTTGTGCATTTGATGCACAAAGAAGGATGGAGTTGTCTGTTACGCCCTGGGAGGTAAATCCAGTAGAAAGGAATAAAGATTCTATCATTATTGTGAAAATAAAGGCAAATAATCCTACAAATGGTACGCGCTTAGATTTTTTCATCTTCAAGACTCCTCTTTGATTTCGTTCTTCCTGTGCTAACTATCGGAATGGAGGAGTAAAGACATAAACCCAAATCCAAGCACTCAAGGTACCCGTGAAAAAGATTCGAATAATTTAACTGCTAACTTTATCCGTGCAGGGGGATCTTCTCCATCTAAAAGATGAAGTCTCGCTCAGCCCGGGACCGCGGATGGCTCTTACGGCACATGATATGAACCAAGCGGGACCAAACACCTGAGCATAAGAGCGCGCACTCGCATCCCCCGGCAAGACATTCATTAGCAGCGTCACATACCCAATGGGAAACATCAATAAAATCAAACCAGAATCTCAATGAATCAGTGGCCTTAAAAGAAGGCATTATTAATCCCATTCATCAACATAAATACAGAAGCCTCTCGACTGTTGCTTTTTTGCTACACTTTGTGGCGAAATGGCCACAATACAATTGCCGTTGATCTGTCAATTTAAAGACAAAGCCGACCTGCTTTCATTTTTTTAATTAAAGAATCATTCCGTAGGCCTGGCACGTTCATTGCAGAATGATAAATAAATGCCATATAATCAGTCAAGAGCAAACTAAATGAAAACAAAAACTATCAACACATATACCATTAAAATCTGGATAACATCAAATTTGATGAATAATTGTAATACAGAATTATATAAATATCTCTCTGTGAGAGAACAAAAGAGGGCTGAGGCATTCGTAAAACAGGAAGATCGATCCAGATATATAATATCAAGGGCTCTTATAAGAAGGGCACTTTCAGAGGCATCAGACGGTATCGTTCCGCCCGAGAGGTGGAAGATTAGAACACTTTCCTGTGGAAAGCCCTGGGCCTCCGATCCTGATGGAACAGGCAATGTCTATTTCAATTTGTCTCATGCCCGGGGGATATCCGTGGTTGCAGTCTCATTAGAACAGGAAGTGGGGATAGACATTGAACCTTTGAATCAGGACATCCGGCTTGTCGATTTGTGGGCTGTACTGACTGAAAGGGAAAGGTGTGACTTGGCACTTACTGCTCCTGAAAAAAGGAGCAGCAAGCTTCTCAGGATCTGGACCTTGAAGGAGGCATATTTGAAACTGCTTGGAACGGGGCTGGGATTGGATCCGGCAACCATCCAGGTTGGCCTCCTGCCCTTGGAAATCATTTCAGACGAGGATTTGCAGGGAGGATCCCCTCTTTTTTTAAAAAATTGGATCATCGAATTCAACCAGGAACCATTTAGCCTGTCCCTGGCTACATGGAAATCGGGCTCAGCCAAACCGGCAGTCACATTCAATCTTGTGGATGAAGAATCGGGCAAAAACCAGGCCCATCATCATTTTATAAAAAGGACCTCTACCATAAAGAAGGAGGCAGGAACATGGAACGACTACACCACCTGTTTGAGCGATGCAGCCGCAACAACAAGAACAGGGCAGCAATAATAACCGGCAACACCGTAACCACGTACAACGAACTTGATGAAAGGGCAAACCGACTTGCCCGTTTTTTGTTAAAGGCTGGAGTAAGACCTGGTGAGCGTGTAGCCATTCACCTGGAGCGGTCTGTAAACACCTATGTAGCACTGCTATCTGTCCTGAAGGCTCACGCCGTCTTCGTTCCCCTGGATCCTGGATTTCCCACCGAAAGGAAACAATTCATAATGGAGGATGCCGGTGTTACAGCAGTGATCACCACCTCTGACATTGCCGATTCTGTCAGGCTCCAAGGCGTAAGCGCCATAATGTTGGATAAGATTGGTGAGGAGCTTGCAGCGATTGGCCCTGAAGGCATTGACGAAAGTAAACTGCCACCCTCGAGGGACAATCTCTGCTATATAATATACACATCTGGCACGACAGGCAAACCAAAGGGCGTGGCAGTAGAACATCCAAGCATCTGCAACTTCGCCCGCGTAGCACAGAAGGTCTATCAGATCAACAAGGAAGACAGGGTCTACCAGGGCATGACT
>CAYZJS010000086.1:0-8299 GCA_964478865.1 uncultured Thermodesulfatator sp. | reverse complement strand
TTTATCCGCATGGAAGCTCCCTACGACGAGTTCAAGGACTTCGTGGACAAGATCTGGGATTGGTGGATGGAGCTTGGAAAGAACCGGGAGCGTTTTGGCGAGCTGATTCAGCGCAAGAGCCTCCAGGAATTTCTGCGCATTGCCGATCTCAAGCCCATCCCGCAGATGGTCAAGGAACCAAGGTCCAACCCCTATGTCTTCTGGCAGGAGGACGAGGTTGAAGGCGGCTGGGAACGCGACATCAAGGCATTCCGTGCACGCCACGCTGCTTAATTAAAATTTACAGGAGGTTAATATAATGGATCTGAAAGAATTGTATGGAGATAATCCAGGTTTCGATATATCTGACAAAGTCGCTCAGCCGTACGATCCGAATCTGGCTGAAACACTTTACGATCCCAAAAAGCCCATGGCCAACAGGATCACCGACATCGGACCACCATTCTATGAACAGTTCTTCCCACCGGTCATAAAGAAAAACTATGGCAAGTGGAAGAGCCACGAGATCATCGAGCCCGGCATCATCAAGTATACCAGCGAAACCGGCGACAACTGCTTTGTAGTACGCTGCGGAACACCCCGTCTCATCACCACCGACTTGGTGCGCGAGTTCTGTGAAATCGCAGACAAGTACTGTGAAGGCTGCGTTAGGTGGACCACCAGGAACAACGTGGAGTTCATGACAGACAGCGAAGAAAAGCTCCGCGCCCTGGTTGATGATATCAAGAGCAGGAAGCATCCCGGTGGCTCCTATAAGTTGCCCATTGGCGGAACCGGCGCTGGTGTTACAAACATCGTCCACACCCAGGGATGGGTCCATTGCCATACGCCTGCTACCGACGCTTCAGGCGTGGTCAAGGCCGTCATGGATGATCTCTTCGATTATTTCGGAAGCATGAAGCTGCCTGCAAAGGTCCGCATTGCCCTGGCATGCTGCCTGAACATGTGCGGTGCTGTCCACTGCTCCGACATAGCCATCCTCGGTGTTCACAGGAAGCCGCCTTTCATCGAAGACGATCGTATCATGGGTGTCTGCGAGATTCCTCTTGCAGTTGCAGCCTGTCCTCTCGGCGCCATCAGGCCTGTGACGGTTGAGCTTGACGGCAAGAAGATCAAGACAGTCCGTGTTAAGAACGAGCGTTGTATGTTCTGCGGTAACTGCTACACCATGTGCCCGGCAATGCCTCTTGCAGACGAGGAAGGTGACGGAATTGGACTGCTTGTCGGTGGTAAGATCTCCAACAGGATCACCGCACCCAAGTTTTCCAAGTTTGTTGTGCCATTCATCCCCAACGAGCCGCCTCGCTGGCCGTCCACCTGCAAGACCATCAAGAAGATCCTTGAGACCTATGCATCCGATGCCAGGAAGTACGAGCGTCTCGGCGACTGGGTAGAGCGCATTGGCTGGGAACGCTTCTTTGAGAAATGCGATATTCCGTTTACTGATAAGTCTATTGACGACTATCGTCTTGCTTACGATACTTATCACACAACCACGCTGTTCAAGTGGAGTGTACATACCGATAACCTTTAATCGGAAAGGGGGCTGATTATGGCCATAGATAAGGAAGAACTGAAACAGAAGATCCTGGAGTTTGCTACCAAGAAGGCCAAGCATAAATCCAAGATGTACATCAAGGATCTGTACAAGGCCGCTCCGGACGCATCCCCGAGGCAGGTGAAGAATGCTGCCAACGAACTGGTGCGTGAAGGCAAACTTGAATTCTTCTCATCCGGAAGTACCACCATGTACGGTGTGCCGGGCTTCGGTAAATCCGAAAAGGATCAGTTCGGCGAGCAACAATAATCAACTAAAAAGGCCCTGTTTCACGCAGGGCCTTTTTTATTTTTGTCGATTTTGGTTTTAAAAGATTGAAAGGGAGATCTACGCCTCAAAAAAGGCCTAGTATCTAACCCCGTTTCCTCTGATAATATCTTCCTCTACACCTGTAGATGACCCCATACTATGAAATGGCGGTCACTAACTATTTCCAATTTCAGGAAATCCATTCCTTCCCTCTTTAGTTGATCCCGGACCTCATCCGGCCTGAAGGCAGCAAGTAGTGAGTTGTAAAAATCCCGTTTCAGGACTTCGGGTTCATTCCCTGAATAGGTTTCAACTATATCCCTGGCCCTGGCCTTGTTTTCCGGCCTGATCAGGTCCATTACAAAGACGGGCGTGCCGGGATCACCTGCCTGCCTGATGGTCTGCCACATGACTTCCGGGCGTGGAAGGTGATGCAGGAGGCTGTTGACGATTATCCCGTCGTAACTTTCCTGGGGAAGACTCGCAACAGGTATGGCCATGTGGAAGAGGGCAATGCGGCTGCTGAGCCCTTGCGCCTCTACGGTCTGCCTTGCAAAGGTCAGCATTGCTGCTGATCCGTCAATGCCGTGTATATTGATATGGGGAAATGCCCTGGCAAAACGGCAGGATATATCCGCTGTCCCGCAGCCCAGGTCCAGGACGGTGCCTGAAAGAGACGGACCGAAGCGTTGACGGAAGGCGTCTACGAACATATCGTGCGGCTGATCAAAATCCGCCTGGGCATAGGCCCTGGCCTGCTCCGTTTCCTCCATGAGCTCGGGTTCCGGTATCCGGCTATCCAGGCTTTCCGGCATTTGGTGAATCCTTCCTGTTAATCTTCTGTCACAACGATGGTGGACAGGTCTCCGATTTTCAGAAACAGTTTTGCAATCATCCAGAGGAGTGCCAGGCGGTTTTGTCTGATCTTTTCATCATCAACCATTACCATGACATGGTCAAAGAAACTGTCCACGTGGGGTTTGAGGCTCAGAAGTAGGAGCAGTGCCTTTTTGTACTGGTCTGCACCAGGGCATCCATTGGTAGTTTCTGCCTTAAGCAAGGGATAAATCTGTTCTTTCACCTGGACAAATGCATCGTAGAGCACCTTTTCCTGGGGTTCTTCAAAAAGTCCGGTGTCAATCTCGCCTCCGGGAAACCCCTTCAGTATGTTCATGACCCTCTTGAAGGCTATGCTGATGGGTTCGAATTCAGGCAGGTTCCTGGCGGCCTTGATGGCAAGGGCCCTCTGGTAACAGTCGTTTGGAGAATCAAACTCTGCCCTCACTGCGGCTTCAACAACGTCATAGTCAATTCCCCTGCTTATGAGTTCCCTGGTAAACCGTTTTTTAATGAACTCCAGAATCTCTTCGCCCAGTGAGGCAGGTATCTCTGAAAGAAGTGATCCAAGTGCGCTTATAGACTCACCTATGAGGGCCTTTAGGGAGATGTCCAGTTCTTTGTCAAGGAGGATGTGAATGATGCCAAGGGCCTGGCGTCTAAGTGCGTATGGATCCTGGGTGCCGGTGGGCTTAAGGCCTATGGCAAAGGTACTTACTATGGTGTCAGCCTTGTCGGCAATGGACAGGATGACTCCGGGCATGGATCTTGGAAGCTCACCACCTGATCTTGCAGGGAGATAGTGTTCCTCGATGGCAGATGCTACGGCTTTATCTTCCCCCGAAAGAAGCGCATATTCCCGGCCCATGATACCCTGAAGGGTGGGGAATTCACCTACCATCTCTGTACAGAGGTCTGCCTTGCAAAGCCATGCAGCCCGTTTCACGGTTTTTGAATCAGCAGGGGAGAGAACCGAGGCCAGGTATTCCGCCAGGTCTTTTACCCGCTGGGTCTTGTCAAGAAGGGTGCCAAGGCCCTTGTGAAAGATCATGCCTGCAAGTTCAGGCACGAAGTCTTCAAGATTTTTCTTTGTGTCTTCCTGGAAGAAAAACTCCGCATCAGAAAGTCTTGCCGTGAGCACCCGCTGGTGGCCATTTCTTACAAGGTCGGGTTTCGGCGACAGGGTATTGTTGATGGCAACGAAATTGGCCTTGAGGTTTCCATCCTGGTCCGTGACTGCAAAATACTTTTGATGTTCTTTCATGCACGTGATAAGAACAGGGTCCGGCAGGCTGAGAAACCTGTCCTCGAATGATCCACAGACCGCTGAAGGAAATTCCGTCAGAAACGTGTTCAGCTCCAGGAGATCCTGGTCTTCAAGTAGGTGTCCTGAATATTCCTTCACTGCTTCCCGGGCATTTTCCAGGAGTTTCTGCCTCCTGGTTTTGATATCTGCTATGCAAAAGGCCTCTTTGAGCATACCCTTGTATTCTTCAAAAGAGGCAGACTCGAGCCTTATGGGGCCAGGTGCCATGAACCTGTGGCCGTAGGTGAGCCTGTCGGAAAAGAGGCCTGCTGTTTCAAATGGTACCACTTCCCCATCTATCAGGGCGGCTATCCACCTGATGGGCCTTGCAAACCTGAACCTTCCCTGGCCCCACCTCATGGTCTTGGGAAAAGGAATGTCTGGCAGCAGCCTGGGAAGGAGTTCAGCCAGGATCTCAATGGCGGGCCTTCCATGTTCTGTCTTGTTAATGCACAGGTACTTTCCCTTTTCGGTCTCTTCGACCGTTATCTGGTCAACGCTAATGCCGTTTCTTTTGGCAAAACCTTCAGCAGCCTTGGTGGGAGTCCCGTCCGCATCAAATCCGATCTTGGCAGGGGGCCCCATTATCTTTATCTCCCTGTCGGGTTGTCTGGACGCAAGATCCCTTACGGATATGGCAAGCCTTCTGGGGGTTCCGGCGGTCTTTATTTTGCCGTGAATAAGAAAGTTTGCTTCCAGCCTTTCTCCAAGGGCCGTTCTCAGAAAGTTCAGGGCAGGGGGGATATAGCCGGCCGGTATTTCCTCAGTACCTATTTCAAGCAGGAATTCAGTTGTATTGTTATCCATGGTTGTTAATTCTTTTCAAGCAGCAGAGTCTTTTGAATTTTCAGATTCGGGATTTTTTTGTTCAACGTAGAGATGCGCCACTGACCGGGCAATCTTTCTGACCCTCCCGATGTAGGCAGTCCGTTCAGAAACGCTGATGGCGCCCCTTGCCTCAAGGAGATTGAAGGTATGGGAGCATTTAAGGCACTGGTCGTATGCCGGTCTTACGAGGTCTTCCTCGATGAGCTTGTGTGCCTCTGATTCGTGGAAATCAAAAAGCTGTTTGAGGATTTCAACCCCGGCCGAGTCGAAGTTATAGGTGGAAAATTCCACTTCGTCCTGAAGATGCACCTGCCCGTACGTGACGCTGGAATTCCACTTGAGATCGTAAACGTTGTCCACCTCCTGGAGGTACATGGCTATTCTTTCAAGGCCGTAAGTGATCTCAACAGATACGGGATGCACATCCACGCCTCCAACCTGCTGGAAGTATGTGAACTGGGTGATTTCCATGCCGTCAAGCCAGACTTCCCAGCCCAGGCCCCATGCTCCAAGGGTGGGGCTTTCCCAGTCATCCTCCACGAACCGGACGTCGTGTTCCCTCAGTTTGAGGCCAAAGGCCTCGAGGCTTTTTAGATACAGGTCCTGTATGTTGTCGGGGGAGGGCTTCAGAATTACCTGGTACTGGTAATAGTGCTGGAGCCTGTTGGGATTTTTGCCGTACCTGCCATCGGTTGGCCGCCTGGAGGGCTGTACGTACGCCACCTTCCAGGGCTCCGGCCCAAGGGAGCCGAGAAACGTGGCGGGATGGAACGTGCCGGCCCCTACCTCCATATCGTATGGCTGGAGCAGGAGGCAATCCTGCTCCTTCCAGTATTTGTCCAGTGCAAGAATCATTTCCTGAAAAAGCATTTCTACTCCTTGATCAGCTCTTGAGGGTTTTGCCATCAGCCAGGGTCCTTGATGGCCACATGTCTGATGCGAAACTTGGAAAGATGATGCAGTTGCCCCCAACCTCTGCACCACCCGGTATCTGCGCCCACTTCCCGACCAGGGTGATTCCGGAAGAAAGGTGTTTCGGGTATTCCTCGTTGGCCAGCGAAGCCGAAGGATTGCCAACCCTGCAGCCAGGGCCGAATTCCACCTTCTTGTCGGCTATGACCTTTTCGATCCTCGCCCCCTGGGATACGACGGTATCGTGCATGAGTATGGAGCCATGGACCTGGGCACCCTTTTCAACAGTTACCCCGGGAGAAAGTACGGAATTGCTGACAGTGCCCCTTATGACGCACCCGGCAGATATTGCGGAATGTGAGATTCTGGCAGAGGGTGCTATGTGCGCCGGAGGCCTGTCGTAGGGGAGGGCATCGCTTTCAAGGTTGGTGACTATTCCCCACGTGGCCGGGTCCAGGAGGCCCTGGGGATTTATAAGGTCCATGTGGGCATCCCAGTAGGCCTGGATGGTGCCCACGTCCCTCCAGTAGCCCCTGAATGTATAGCCGTAAAGCTGGCCGTCTTTCATGGCGCTGGGGAGTATGTGGTGCCCGAAATCCGTTTCAGTGGTCTTTTTCAGACAGTCGGTGAGATAGGCGGTGTCAAATACGTAAATCCCCATGGATGCCAGGTTTGACCGGGCCTTTTCGGGTTTTTCTTCCCAGTCGACTATCCTCCCGGTGTCATCCAGGATGCCTATTCCGAACTGGGAGGTCTGTTCCCAGGGAACCGTCATCATGGCAACGGTCACCTTTGCCCCGATGGAACGGTGAAACTTGACCATCTCCTTGTAATCCATGTAGTAGACATGGTCCCCGGAAAGTATGAGCACCTGCTCCGATGGCCTGGATTCAATAAAGTCCAGGTTTTGCCTGACCGCATCGGCAGTGCCCTTGTACCAGTCCGAGTCTTCCTCTCCGGTACGGGGCGGGAGAATCTTCACTTCCCTGGTTCTGCCCGCCAGGTCCCAGGCCGCGCCATCGCCGATATGGCTCATGAGGGAAAGGGGCTTGTATTGGGTCAGGACCGCCACCCTGGTCATGTCCGAGTTCATGACGTTGGAAAGGGCGAAGTCTATTATGCGGTAGATGCCTCCAAAGGGCACTGCGGGCTTGGCCCTGTGCCTGACAAGTATGTTCAATCTGGAACCCACTCCTCCGGCCAGGATCATGGCAAGCGTGTTTCTCATCATTTTTCACTCCGGGTCTTACTTGAGTCAAACATTTTTCTTGTCGTCACTCAGGTACTCATTGAGTGTTATCTCTGCGTTTTTAAGTGCACACAGTTCTCCGCACATGGAGCAGCCCTTGCTGGAAAGGGAGCGCCTGGATTCAAGTATCTTCCTGGCATCTTCGGGGAAAAGCAGGTTTTTGAAAAGCTCGTTCCACTTGAAATCCCTTCTGTCCATGCTGATTTTTTTGTCCGCCCTGTCAGCCCTGCCTTTCAGTTTTACCACATCTCCGATATGAGCCGCCAGGCGGGCCACCTTGACCCCTGTTGCCACGTCTTCTTCGTTTGGAAGGGCCAGGTGCTCCGCAGGTGTTATGTAGCATATCAGGTCTGCGCCGTACATGGATGACTGGGCCGCTCCAATGGCCGCTGTCACATGGTCCCAGCCGGCTCCAACATCCGTGGGCAGTGGGCCGAGCATGTAATAGGGAGCATTGGCCGACATCTTTTTCTGGAGGATGATGTTCGCCTCTATTTCATCCAGGGGCACATGCCCCGGCCCTTCCACCATGGCCTGGCAACCACTGTCCCTGGCCATTTCACAGAGTTCGCAGTTAAGTATCAGCTCTGCCATCTGCGCCCGGTCAAGGGAATCATGAATGGCACCTGCCCTGATGCCGTTCCCCAGACTAAGGACAGTATCATATTTTTTTAGTATGTCACATACCCTGTCAAAATGTTCGAAGAGCGGATTTTCCTTGCGGTTTTTCATCATCCACTGGATCATCAGCGTCCCGCCCTTTGAGCAAAGGCCACCGTAGCGGTAACCCTGCCTTTTCATGCGTTCAATGGTGAAGAGATTGATTCCGCAGTGGATGGCCATGAAGGCAATGCCATCCTGGCACTGTTTTTCAATAAGATCAAACAGGAATTCAGGGTCCATCCTGGACGGGTCTTTGTGCTTTTTTATGGTTTCACAAAAGGCCTGGTACAGGGGAACGTTTCCAACCGGGAGGGATACGGCTTCAAGGACCCTGCGCCTTACTTCGTCCAGGTCTCCTGCCGCGGAAAGCTCCATGAGGGTGTCGGCGCCATGCTGTTCTGCTATTTGCGCCTTTCTGACCTCGTGGTCGATGTCGCAGACATCGGTTGATGTGCCTATGGATGCATTTATCTTGGTACGAAGCCCCTGGCCGATACCAACGGTTTTTTTATCCTTGAAGCGGCCCTTCAGAATTACAATTTGTCCCTTTTCAACTCTAAGTCTAAGCAGTTCCGGGGAGATTTCTTCAGCCCGGGCGACTTGCTCCATTTCTTTTGTGACAACACCTTTAAGGGCCTCATGCAACTGGTTCACTACCTGTATTCTCCTTTTCAAAACAGTTGAAGACCTGGCTTGC
>CAYZJS010000085.1:0-2896 GCA_964478865.1 uncultured Thermodesulfatator sp. | reverse complement strand
CAGGGGAAGCTGGACGAGATGATTTCCCAGATAAACGAGGAAGCAGTGAAGACCTTCGGCCATATTGCCCTCAAGGCCAAGCTCAAGACCTCTGGCGACAGCGGGGGCTGCCAGGGCATAGAGGCCCTGGGCGTCATGAAGGCCGATGTGGACAATCTGGGCATGCTTTTCGGATGCGGCCTGCCTGAAGAGAGGTTTACCGTTTCAAGGCTGGCGACCATGAGCAGGCAGATGAATTCATATTTTGCCCTGTATCTGCCCCACCTTTTGGCAAGCACAGCCAGATTTTTCGATGTGTATACGGTATTTGCAGGAGGAGATGATCTTTTTCTCATAGGTCCCTGGAATACGATGGCAGAGCTAGCCCTTCTGCTCAGAGGCCGGTTTGGAGATTTTGCCTGTAACAATCCCGAGATCACCTTTTCGTGCGGCATAACAGTTCACAAGCCGAATACTCCTGTGGATGCAATGGCAGAAACCAGTGAGGATGCCCTGAACCAGGCAAAGAGGTCGGGAAGGAACTGCATTACCATGTTTGGAAAGACGGTCACGTGGGATGATTTCAGGGTTCTTCTTGATATGAGAAATGACATGGAGCGCTGGCTTACTCGAAACTATATCAGTGACGCAATGTTTTATCGTTTCAACTTCATTGTCGGCATGGCTGAAAAGGAAGGGCGGCTCTGGGGTAAGGAAAGGATCTCCCTGGAGGATCTCGACTGTGTCAAGTGGCCTGCACTTTTTAAGTACAGCCTGGCAAGAAATGTTACAGGCAGGAAAGAAGTCCGTGACCAGGCCCTTGAAGACGTAGGGCGGGCTTCCGGATGGATTAAAACTCATCGGGGGGCCATGAGGATCCCTCTTTGGCATGTAATGTATGAAAAGCGTAGATAAACAAAGATTTAAGGAGGAAAAGATGAGCACAATCAGGCTTTGGAAAGATAAGAGCAGGGAACAGCTGGATCCTTTGCTGTTTTCAGGGACAGCAGAGAAACTGGCCAGGGAAATCGGCGAAGAGGGTGGCAGAAATAAAAACAAAAACAGCCAGCTTCGGCGTTATTTTGACGAGATAGTGCGCCTTAACGATCTTGCCCTGCAAGGCGACGGGGATCAGATGAAATACCAGATTCTGCCACAGGTCCACATGCTCATTGCAAAGGTGGTGTATGCACAGGGGAGAAATCTGGTAACTCATTCCTTTGTAAAGATGATGAAGCAGGGAATTGAACAGGTTCACGACAGTAAGGATCTCCGGGTATTTACAAGTTTTCTTGAGTCATTCATGGGATTCTATAAGATCTACGGCCCCAAGTAACAGAAATAGTTGGAGGAAAAAGAAATGAGACTTAAAAAGATAAACAGGATAAACGGTAAGATGGTTTTGAAGAGCGGACTTCACATAGGTGCCGGCGATACGGAGCTTCGCATAGGCGGCACCGACAATCCGGTGGTCAAGCATCCTCACACCAATGAACCCTACATACCTGGCTCCTCGATCAAGGGAAAGGTGCGTTCTCTACTTGAATTGTCAAGCGGCCTTTTGAGTCTGGCAGGGAACGGAAAGCCCCTTGGAACCTCGATTCTTGGTCAAAAGTTGAACGAAGAGCAGAAAAAATCGGCACTGGGCATATTGAAACTTTTCGGTGTAAGTGGTGCCGACAGCCAGGAAAATGTGACAATAGGTCCGGCCAGGGCATCTTTTTCAGATGCCTTCCTAAGCGATGAAAGCAGACAACTGGTCAGGGAAAGACAACTTTCATATTTTGAAGTTAAAAGTGAAAATTCTATCGACAGGATCAAGGGGATTGCAGAAAATCCGCGGTTTACCGAACGGGTAGCTGCAGGCCTCAAGTTTGATATTTCCATAAGCCTGAAAGAGATGGAAGGAGATGATGAGGATCTTTTGAATATTCTCCTCAAAGGGTTAAAGCTTCTGGAACATGATGCGCTTGGAGGTTCAGGAAGTCGTGGATACGGAAGGGTCAGCTTCCAGTTCGATGACCAGGAACTCAGGGCCAAATACGATAACGTAAGGCTTTTTTAAACAAGAGGTTGATATGAAACCCAAAACCTACGTAATAACCATCAAGCCGATGGCTGCCTTTGGTACGCCTTTAAAGGGTGATACCATCTTCGGGCAGTTTTGCTGGCAGCTGGCCGAGGATCCGGGGCTTGCAGATACGGATCTGGAAAATCTCCTTTCCAATTACGGGCAGGAGCCCTTTGTTGTATTTTCAAGTGCTTGGCCCGTGATTCTGGAGGACGGGAAGTGGTGCTTCGCGTTTCCAAGGCCCCAGCTTCCTTCCTCCATGATGAAGGATCCTGAGGGGGTTTCATCCTGTGCCGACCGGCTCCGGAAACGTAAGGAGAACAAATCCAAAAGGTGGTTCATGGTGCCGGAAGACCTGAATGCAGAGCTGTCATGGGAAAATCTTGTGGACGATGATGGACTCTTTACCAGGATCAAGGAGTCTCTGTCTTCTTCAGAGCAAAAGACAGCTGTAGGGTTCGAGAATGCCAAGGCAATGCTCCAGGCGGACCAGCAGCACAACACCATCAATCGGCTTTCCGGAACTACAGGAAAAGGGATGTTTGCGCCATATATCATGGCAAATACCTGGTACATGCCAGGCATGGAGCTTGCCCTTCTGGTTGCCGTCAACGAGGACCGGATGTCCATTGAACATGTTCAGGAGGGCCTGGAAAGAATTGGTGAATACGGCTTTGGCAGGGATGCATCCACCGGGCTAGGCAGGTTTTCCCTAGGTGATGTGGAAGAAATGGAATGGCCCAGCTTAAAAAATGGCCAATGCCTGTTCACACTTGCTCCTTGCGTACCTGAAACAGACCGGTTCGAGGAGATTTTTTTCCAGCCTTTCATCAGGTTTGGAAAGCA